>CADEGN010000049.1:0-32341 GCA_902826865.1 uncultured Myxococcales bacterium | reverse complement strand
CGTGCATCGCGGGCGCTGGTGCTCCGCCGTGCATTCCGCCCGCTGGTGCTCCGCCCGGTGGCGATGGTCCCCCTTGCGCCTCTGCCTCGAAGCGGGCCGCGACCGCGCGCTCGAGCTGAGGATCCGGTGCGAGCCCCTGGATCCGCATCGCCTCGACCGCAGCGAACATCGCCGCGAGCTCGGGGGAGAGCCGGGCGGTGATCGCCGGACCCAGCACCTCCGTATAGCCCGATCGCCCGGCAGCGTCCGCGAACAGCAGCGCAAACAGCTTCTGCAACTGCGTCGTCGACTTACGAAACGGCGGCGCGAGCTCCAGCATCGAAAGCACGTCGTCGGCTGTCTGCGGCCGCTTGTGCTCGTCCGCCTGCAACAGCGCCACCCGAATCGCCTCGATCTGCGGCGGAACCTCGCTGCGCCGGCATGGCGCGATTTTTCCGGACATCTTCGCCGCGATAATCTCGTCGTGCGAAAGACCATCGTAAACGATTCGTCCGTCGAGCAACTCGGTGAAGATGAGACCCAACGAGTACAGATCGGAGGCTTGACTGGGCCGCCCCATCCAATGCTCGGGCGCCATGTAACGCAAGGTGCCGCGAACATTGTCGCTTGAGCGCTCGCCGGCCACGTGGGCAATGCCGAAATCGGTCACCAGCACCGATCCCTCAGCACTGATCATCACGTTGCTCGGTTTGATGTCGCGATGAATGATGCCGAGCTTTTGCCCAGCGATCCGTCGACCATGGGCGTAGCGCAACGCCAACAGCAACTCCGAGAAGATGTGAACGCCGACATCGATCGCGAGCGGGGCATGCTTGCGAAGGCTCCGCAAGAACTCCGCAAGATCCACGCCGTTGACCCACTCCATCACCATGAATGGGATGCCGCGATCGACCCCGGCATCGATGGTCTTGACCACGTTGGGGTGGTCGAGCTTCATCGTGAGCCGGGCCTCGGCCTTGAACGCCTCGACGCGGTTGGGCTCGGTTAAGGCATGGACCAGCGGAAGCTTGAGCGCCCCCAACTTCGATTGGCCTACGCCGGTCTCACGAATCGCCTTCCATACCTGACCCATGCCACCGCGAGACAGCTCGCGGATGAGGCGCCACCCGCCAATTTCGTCACGTCCTGAGGGGGCGTGCACCGGCTGCGCGGATACGACTCGTGCCATGGTGCGGCGGCTCCAGACTCGTGTTGACTGTGCGGGTCTGTCAAGCGATCGCGGCGCGTTCGGAGATGGAGTTGCGAGCCCCGCCACGTCGACGAGCGTCGACCGCCGCACGACTTTGTTGCAGATGGCGAATCAGAAAAGTGGCCATTGGATCAAAACCTGCCGAAAACGGTAAAACCAAGGTGTTTGGGGCCGATCTGTGCGGCCACGACGCGGGGTCGAGACACACCGCGGCCGCGCCGCACGAGATCGGCACCTAGCATTGCGGCGCCGGAAATTGCGAGGCCGACGCCAACGCCGAGGGTTACTCCGCCGGGGATGCGGAGATCGTCAACAGTACGACGTCGCGGATCTCCGGGCAGCACGATGCGATCCCCGGATCGCCCGAGCAATCCCGCGCCGGTAATCGCGAGTGCGGCGCCGCTACCCAACATCACAGCACCACCGATTCCGAGTGGTCCGATCCGTTTGGCGCGAAGCGGCACCGAGGGCTGCGGAGGCGAATCCATACGCACCGCCGGCGCCGCAGCGATCGACTCGCTCGACTTCGACTGGGCCGCCGCGCGGAGCGCATCGGCGTGCTGATCCAGCATGTCCACCACCGCCGCGACCAACTGCTGGGACCCGCAGGTCGGACACACGACGCGATCGAGCTCGCTCGGCTCACCGTGGTCGTTGCCGGCCACCACCAGCGCCGCTGCATACGTCGTCTTGTCCGCGCCCTTCCACGTCAGAAATACCGTCACATGGGTACCGGCCGCGTCGTCGACGACAAACCTCGACGCCCGCAGATGCTCGGTGATGCTGCGTTGCAGCGCCGCCGCAGCGGCGTCATCGGCCTCGGGCGCGCCCAAATCGGCGACCACGGCGACGTGCACCGATGGCGTGCGGGGCTTAGCGTCGTGCACCCTCGCGGCGGTGACGGGCGCGCGGGTTGCGATGCCACCGGTGGGGTCCGGTGGTGGCGGCGGTGCGGCGGTTGCGAGCGCCGGTGCGGCGAGTGCCAGCAGCAGGGGCAGGCACAGGGGAAGTGCGGGCAACGTGCGGGACGACATGGGTGGTCCGCCCGTCGGCGCAGCGTTCGGTTTCGTTGCAGGCGGCGCAGAATCGAACCCGTGCCGATTCGCGCCGCGTGGTCGCACAAACGCGTGCGCCATCGGCAAGGTCAGCGTGTCCCCTCGTTGATGCACCCTCCGATTCGTTGGCTCGCGGCATTTTGGGCGCTTCTTCCGGCCTGCTTCGGCGATCCGCCTGGGGTCAGTGGTGCTGGCGCTGCTTCAACGACCTCGAACGAAACCACCACGGCCAGCGGAGATACCGGGGCGGGATCGAGCGCGACATCGCTTGCCACGTCGGAGGGAGGTTCGGCGGACGGCAGCGGAAGCAGCTCTGACGACGACACCGGATGCCCCGCTGATTGCCCCGAACCCGGGGATACGATCTGGACGCTCGTCGACGGTGGCCCCGGCGACGACTACGCCGGCGGTATCGCACAGCTCGGGGAGAACTTCGTCGTTGTCGGTAGTCGCGCAGCCGATGCGACCAACTTGCCCTGGACGATCGGCGTTTCCGAAGATGGCGCGTTGCAGTGGTCGGAGACCAGCTGGGTCACGCACGCGCCGGGGTTCTTTCGTCGCGTCATCGGCGTTGGCAGCTGGTCGATCGCCGTGGGCCAGGCAAACAACGAAGGCCTCGATCAGGCGTACGTCGAGGCCCGCTCCGCGGATGGCGAGCTCGTGTGGTCGGAGAATATTGTGGACCAGGGCTATGGCCTATTGCTCGGCGCCCTCCCTCGACCCGACGGTTTCCGCGTGCTTGGGCTGACCTGGAGCGAGCCAGGTTCGTCGGCCACAAGCAGCCTCGTCCGGCGTCGCGTAGCGCGTCGAGTTCGGCAACCCGTCGAGCCGCCTCAGTCACATCACCGGCATCGATGGCCAGGGTCACAAGCCCCAGCAGCGGAAACCCGCGATCGGGGTGGGTGGCGGTCGCCGTCCCATCGAGAAGGACCAACGCCTCGCGAAATGCGACCTCGGCCACGAAGCGCTCGCCCGCCCGCCGTGCGAGCTCCCCACGATTGGACAGCGAGACCGCCAACCGCCGGGGCTCCAACCCAGTCGCCCGATAGTGGGCGATCACGCGATCAAACGTCCCTTGCGCGGCGACCTCGTCTCCGCGCTCGAATTGGGCCACCGCAAGGGCGTTGAGCGGAGCGGCGACCTCAGGGTGCCGCGGCCCGAACGCGGTGATCCGATTGGCGATCGATTCGGCGAGCACCGCTTCGGCCTCGTCGTAGCGACCGAGTTTGCGCAACACAATACCGAGATACTCGAGGGCGACCCCAACGTTGGGGTGTTCGGGCGCAAGTGTCTCCGACCAGATCTGGCGCGCGCGCTCGTAGTCCTGGCGCGCACGTTCGAATTCCTGTTGGTGTTCGCGAGGATGCTGGTCCACCGCAAACCGTTGGCTGAGTGACTCTTCGCGTGGCACGGCGCCCTACGGGTTCGACTGCGCGAGGTACCGACTCAGACTGGCGTCGAGGCGGCTTCCGATGAGCCCCATAATGCTGTCGAGCTCGAGCGCGTCCACAGACAACGCCGCCGACATACGCATGCGTGTGTCGTTGAACAGACGCTGCCGGAGGTCGGAAAGCCAGCGCTTCGCCGTGGCCCGGTGGACCCCGCGGGTCGCGGCGATCGCGGTCGCGCTCAGCCCCTCGACGAGCTGCATGCGTAGGAGATTTCGATCGGGGGCGCTAAGTGCCGCCACCGCGGCAGAGATCGCCGCGCGAAACACCGCTGCATATTCGCGTTTGAGAAAATCGAGCTCCGGATCCAACTCCTGCGCAACCCGGGCCGCCACGCGCGACGCGAGCTGATCTTCGCGGCCGGATGCTCGGCGAGCCGCATCGAGCCTGAGGCGCTGGCACACGATCCTCACCCACGAGCGCAACGAACCTCGCCCAAGGTACTCGGTGATGCGTGGCGGACGACCTTCCACGGATACGAGCAGCCGTTCGAGTAAGCTCTGGATGAGATCGCCACGATCGACGCCGCGGATGGCCGCGCCGCGGAACGCTGCCGTCATGTCCGCGGCAAACGCCGCGCGAAACGCCGCGACTGCCACCGGATTCCCGGTCGCGCATGCGCACGCCAGGGCGAGATTGCCTGCGGAGCGGCCTTGGCCCGCCGATTGGGGGCCGTCGCCGCCCGAGACTGCGGATTGGGCCTTGCGTCGCAGTGACCATCCCGGAGAGCAGACACGGCGATGACCGTGATGGCGCATGACTTCGGCGCGCCACGTGCGTGGCAGATCGACGAGGTGGGCCACGATATTTGAAGCGACGCGAAATCGACGCAAAATCGATTTCGAAAATGCGCTTGGATCGATAGCAGTAGGCCCGGTAAAAGCAGCGGTCGGCGCGTTTTTGAGCCGCGAAGAGCGACGCCCCGCGAGGTGGTGAGCACACCGCGAGGGCCAACGCAGATCGGGTGTTGCAAACGAGCCGACCGCCGCGGCGAAGCATGGCGGCGTCGTCTCGATCGCACAAACAGTTGCGAGATCACCCGCGCGACCACCGGCACAGAACGCCGTTTAGACCGACGTGAGAGGTGCGAGGATCCGCGAGTGGCCAATCGGACAGTAGCAACCGAGCGTCCTGCGAAGCGCGGGGTTGCCTCGAGCCCGCCGCCCATGGTCCCGCGCGGAGCCGCGAAGACCGCAACGATGGATCAGCCGAGATTCTCGTGATCTCGGCCGGCGGACAGCCGGCGCTTCAAGCGATCAAAGACGCCGAGGATCGGTGGATCCCGGCCCGACGGATCTGGAATCAGCACGCGTACTACGTAACGAACGTGGCGTCAGGCTCGACCCGTGGCGCTGCCCGTTGTAGCGTGATCGCATGCGCCTGGTCGTGCTCTCCGCGCTGGCGGTCTGCACCGTGGCCGCAGCGATCCGTTTTCATCTCGTTGCGCGCGGGCGACCCAGAGCGCTTGCACTTCAGCTCGGCCTCGACATCTGCGCGCTCATCTTTGTGGTCCTCGCCATCGCCAATCCCGCGCTTTTTGAGGCGTGGATGCAAGAAGACGCGTGGGCCGAATGGTGCACGGTCTTCGTATTCGCCGGCGCTGCGGCGCTCCACGTGCTTCGCATCATCCGCCCAGCGCCTGCCCCGATTGATGGCTGGCTGCCCAAACTCGCCGTGGTCGCCGTCGCGGCCTTCTGTCTCTTTGTTGCAGGTGAGGAGATTTCGTGGGGGCAGCGTCTCATCGGCTTCGCGCCGCCAGAGATCTTCCTTGAGGAAAACTTCCAGCAGGAACTCAACGTCCACAACCTGCTGACAAACCGAACCGTGGCGGGCTTCAGCCTGGATAGTCGGTTCATGGTCGCGTTGGTCGCGATCGCGTTCGGCGGCGCGCTGCCGGCATTGCACCGCTGGGCAAAGCTCGGACCACTTTCGCCCGCGATCGCTGCCATCGCCCCGCCGGCTGCCTTGCTGCCCTGGTTTCTCGCCGTCGCCTTCGTCGAGCTGTCGTATCCGGCTGACCTCGTAGGTGAAGCGTGCGAGCTCGGGCTGGGGCTGTTGTTTCTGATCGCAGCGGTGACCGCGAGGTTTCCTGCGGCTTTGTTCGAAGCTGCGCCGCTACCCGGCCGGCAGGTCGCGCTGTGGTTGTTTGGTCCGATCTGCCTTGGGCTCGTGTTGACGCCGCTCATCACGCGGCTCGTCTACGGAGACGACGACGCGTTGGTCGCCATCGCCAGTGCAGAGTTGAACGTGTTGCGCGACGATCTGGTGGCGGACGGCGTGCTCCTGCCTAAGCTCCTCTCCAAAGGACGCGTGCACAAGCGCGTCTTCACGGCGGCGCGGGAGTACTTCGACCTCTCGCGCGGGCTCCGCCACCTCGACGGAGAATCGTCACCTGCCACGCCGGGAGCCACGAATCCGCGCCGCGACCGCAAGGGATACTTTCTCGATCCTTGGAACAACCCGTACTGGATCTTGGTGACGAAGCAGAGCGAAAACGGCCTCCTGTATTCCTTCGGCCCCAACCGGCGGCGCGACACGCGTTTGCCCAAGCGGAGAATTCCCGAGGGATTCCAGGCCGTCGGCGACGACATCGTGGTCGAGTTCCTGCTGCCACCGCGCAATGTGTCGGAGGGGCTGTAACGAGGCGCGGCGTTCGGCAACAGGGGTGTGCCCGCAGGACGTCAGCGATCTCGACACATCGGGCAAGGAGTGTCACCCAGATGAACAAAAACTCACTCAGAAACCTGCTCGCAACTCTCTCGGGAGTCCTGCTGCTGATCGGCGCTCCCGCGTGCGACGCGACCCGGAACACCAGCGATCGAGATGCGGATATCGCGGTCGATGACGACGACGACGACTCCGACTCGGACTCCGACAGTGACTCCGACGACGGCGATGACTGCAGCTGCAGCGACGACGACGACGACAGTGACAGCGACTCCGACTCCGACGACCATGACGACGATGGCGACGATGACGATGCTGACGACGATGACGACGGCGTCGACGATGCTGACGACGATGACGACGATGACGACGATGACGACGATGACGACGATGACGACGATAGCGATAGCGATAGCGACTCCGACGACTCCGACGACTGCGACTGCGACTGCGACGACAGCGGTGGCGGCAGCGACAGCGGTGGTGGCAGCGACGGCGGTGGCGGCAGCGACGGCGGTGGCGGCAGCGACGGGGGCGGGACCGAGCCCTAGCGCCTAGCCCGACGCAAATCGCCTGACGAACAAGACGAGCGGTTGGACCTCGATCCAGCCGCTCGTTTCAATTTACGGGCGATCGACACCAACAGGCGCGCGCTCGATTCTGGCCGCGATTTCACCCAACGGCGCGCCCGGTACGACTCGAACGTACGACCCTCAGGTTCGAAGCCTGATGCTCTATCCGACTGAGCTACGGACGCGTGGGCGGCAGGATACCAGAAGGCCACCAGGCGCGGGCGTGCTAAGAGAGCGGCGGTGGCCGGGCCCCTCTACGCGATCCTCAACGTGCCCCACGCCCACGGGCTGCCACCGGCGGCCGTGGCCCAGGCGATGTTGCGCGGCGGTGCGGGGTGGGTGCAGCTTCGGGCGAAGCGCGCAGACACGGCGGAACGCACGGCACTGCTGATCGAGCTTGCGCCGATCTTCGCCGAGGCCGACGCCCGCTTGGTGGTCAACGACGACGTCGAGGCAGCACTTGATCCGCGGGCCACGGTCGATGCCCTCCACCTTGGCCAGGGTGATCCCGGCGTGGACAACCTCCCGGCGATCCGGCGGCGGGCCGAACAAGCCGGCCGACATCTACGCATCGGTATATCCACCCACGACCTCGCTCAACTGCGGGCCGCCGATGCCCAAGCACCCGACTACGTCGCCTTCGGTCCCGTCGCCGCGACGCCGTCGAAGGTCGGGCACGATCCGGTCGTCGGGATCGCCGGGCTCGCGGACGCCTGTCGGATCGCGCGCAGCCCGGTGGTGGCGATCGGCGGGCTCGATCAGGCCCTCGCGACGCGGGCGATCGAGGTCGGTGCGGCGATGGCGGCCGTTATTGGGGCTCTGTGCGCCCCCACGGCGGCCGAGGTCGAGGACCGCACGCGCGACTTCGCTCGCCGGTTGATCGATGCCTCGCGCCCCCTATCGATCTCCGAGGTTCACGCGCGAATCCCGGTGATCTCGTGCGCAGCACTCGAACAAATCGCCCGCTTCGGCGACGACCTCTCGGTCCACATCGGCATGGGGTTGCCGGCCCGCTTCCGCCCGATTTGCGAACAAGGCGAGATCCGCTACAGGCCGTGCGACGTCGAGGATCTGCTCGGAGCCCTGGGCAAACGAGGCGACGAGTCGTGGGAGCAGTGGCTGGCGCGCGGAGATCTCGCGGACGACACGGCGTTGGTCAGGTTGCGCCGACGCGATTAAATCGCGAGGCGCCAGCTCCCGTCGCAGTCGTGAATCTCGCCGCGACGTCCCCTACCAACAATCCAGCAGATTTCTTTTGCACGTTCGAAGATCGAGCTACACATTGAAGTCGTATGGGGATGAAACGAGCGGCTGCCGGGACGGAATCGGTCAAGCGGCCGATCACCGGTTCGCTGCCGCGCGTATCGCAAGGCGCGTTCCGAGGTCCGAAAACCCTGGAGGATCGCCTGATTCCGGGGGTTCTGCTGTTCGGCTTCGTGGGTTTGGTCGCGATCCAGCTTTTCCACCTGCTCACCCACTAGGCGAGCGTACTTCGAGGTCCGGCGACGCCACCCTGGGGGCCGCTGGTATCGCGTCGTGGAGTTTCACCACGGGCTGCGAACGGCGGCCGCGTCTGCCGTGCCTGTCGTGGACATGACGGGGGCGACTGCGCTCGCGTCGAGCACGACATTGTTGTCGCGATTGTGGCCGAACGTTGGTGCATCCGTGCGCCAACGGCGAGTATCATGCACGTTCCGCGGGGAGCGCCTCGCGCCGGGAGATACGTGGCCGATTCCAACGATCCGGAGCCCCCACGCCGCCGACCGCCTCCGCCACCCGGGTTTGCCCGCAAACAAGCGGAAGCGGACCGTGCCAAGGCCGGTGCCCGTTCGACACCTGCCGCGGCCGCATCGACGCCGGATGCACCCGTAATAGCGCCACCGATCGCTTCATCGCGGGACGGCGCGAGTGAAGCTGCCCGACCAGCGGCAGCGCTCAAGCTGCCTGGGACGCGCAAGCCAGGCGCCAACTCCGGGCCCGCTGCTTCGCCGGCCACCCCGTCGTCTGACGCCGCGTCCTCTACGCCGGCCTCCGCCGGCGCGACCGCGGAACGCACCGCGGCCCCCAATCGCACGCCCGGTAAGGCCGGTGAGAGTTCCGCGGCGCGTGCACGCGAGGCGCATCGGCCTCCCCTCCCGCCGCGCCCCCGCGAGGCCGCGGATCTCCCACCTCCGCCACCGCCACGACCTCGTCTCGAAACCATGGCCGCGCCTCCGCCGGCCGCACCTACTCTCGCGGTGCCCAGCATCGATCCCGCAACCGCCAGCGACCGCCTGGGCGATGCCTATGCGGACGATGCGAGGGCTGCAATCGCCGCCTACGAGGCCCAGCTGAGCGACCCGGGCGACCCCATGCGCCGAGGTCGACTGCACTACGAGATCGCACGGTTGAGCGAGGTCATTCTCCAGGATCTCGCACGTGCCGAGACGCACTACGAACAGGCGCTCGCAGCAACGGCCGAGCATTTGCCGTCCCTCGTCGGCGCGCGTCGAGTGGCGCTCGCCCGGGGCAAGTTTGCGCGGGCAATCGAGTTAATCGATCGCGAGCTCCCGCTCACTGGCGCACGATCGGCCAAGGCTTCGCTTTACCTCATCAAGGGGCGGATCCTCGAGGACCGCCTCGATCACGCAGACGCAGCCCGCGCGGCATACGTCTCCGCGTCCGAGCTTGCTGGGCCGGATCCGGCGGTGTTCCGCGCCATCGCGCAGATCGATGAGCGCGCCCACGCCACTGCCCAGCTCGACCGCGTGCTCGAATCGGCAGCCAACGCATTGGTGGCAGATCCGCCGCTGCGCGCCGCGACATTGTGCCAACGCGCTCGCCTACGAGAGCTCGACAAGGACGCAGACCGAGCGATCGAGATCTACGCACAGGCCTACGCACTCGACCCTGCGGCACCCGGCGCCCGCATCTCACTTGAGCGCCTCTACGCCCAACGTGGGCGCTGGAAGGACCTTGTCGAGGTCATTGAACGCCAGGTTCCTCTCACCGAGGATCTGGCGACACAGGCCCTGCTGCTGCACCGCGTGGCGAGCGTGCGCGTCGAACGACTCGGTGATCGAGCCGCCGCACGCGTCGCGCTGGAGCGAGCCGCCGAGCATCGGCCGAGGCATCCGGTCGTACTCGAGAGCCTCGCGAGGATCTACGACGAGGACGCAGACGCGGCCGGATTGGTTCGCGTGCTCTCCGAAATGGCGGAATCCACTTCCGATAGTCTCGAGCAGCTCGGCCACCTCCACCGCATCGGCATGCTGTGCGTCGACTCGCTCGACGATCGCGACGGGGCGATCGCCGCGTTCGAGGCCGTACTCGCCATCGATCCGACCCATATCCCGACACTGCGCGCGTTGGCTCCCCTGTACCAGGACGCCGAGCTACTCGAAGCGCTGGTGGCGATGCACCGTGGAGAAGCCGCGGCGCTGCGCGACTCGAAACGGCGGGCGGTAGCCCATGGCCGCGCCGCTGATGTGCTCGAACGTCTCGGTCGCGCCGCCGAAGCAATGCTCGAGCATGAGCACGCGCTCGCACTCCTGCCCGAGCAGTTGTCGTCGTTCGAGGCATTGGTCCGCCTTTATGGCACCGCCGAACGCCACCACCAACTCGTCGAGCTTTACGAGCGTCACCTCGACCGCGTGGATGTCGAGCGCAAGATCGAATACCTGTTTGCCATCGGCGACCTCTATCGCGGGCCGCTCAAGGATCCAGAACAGGCCGAGCACGCCTATCGTCGCATCCTCCGCGATCGCCCAAAGCACCTCGGGGCAGTACATGCGATGCAACGCGTCGCCGAGAGCACGGGGCGGTGGGGGGCGCTGGTAGAGGCCCTCGAACTCGAGGCCAAGATCGAGTCCGGTAAGCCGGCGATCTGCGATCTGCTCCATCGCGTGGGTGAAATCCTCGACGAGCAACTCGACCGCCGCGACGAGGCCATCGCGCGGCTCCGCGGGGTGTTGGCGCTCGAACCCCACCATCCCGCGACGCTCGCCACGCTCGGCCGCATCTTTCACGCCGAACGTCGTTGGGCTGACCTCGCGGAGATCTACCAACGCGAGCTCGAGAGCATCCAGGATGGAGGGGCTCAAGTACTGCTGCTCCACAAGTTGGGCGAGCTGCACGCGCGGCATCTCGCAGCGCCGGACAAGGCCGTTGACGCGTACCGTCGCGCGCTCGACACCGATCCGCAGCACGTCCCTTCGATCCAAGCCCTGTCACGAATTCTGCGCGATCGAGGCGATTGGCCCGAACTCGCGCGCCTCGCCGAACTCGAGCGTGAGAACTACCAAGATCCAAGTACCCGCGCGCTTGCATGTTTCCAGCTCGGACAGCTGTACGAGGAGCACCTCGGCGATCGTGCGACAGCCGAGCGAAGCTACGCGCAGGCCATCGAGCTCCGCCCGGGTTTTCGCCCAGCGGCCGACGCACTCGCGCGTGTGCGTGCGGAGCTCGGCCATTGGAACGAGCTCCTCGCCGAGCTTGAACGCGACGCCGACACCCTCACCGACCGCGCACTCGCATGCGCCACCCTGCTTCGCGCGGCGGAGGTCGCCCGCGATCACCTCAATGATCCGGTTCGCGCCGTAACTGCACTCGAGCGGGTACTCGAACGCGATCCGAAACACATCGGCGCCCTGTCTAGCCTCGAATCGCTCTATCGTCTTCTGCGCCGATTTGAACGCCTCGCCGAGATCCTCGCGCGCCTCGCCGAGGCTTCCGCTGATCCTCAAACCCGCGCGATGGCCATGCGTGAACGGGTTCGCACGCTGGATCTGGCCGGACTCGGAAGTGCCAGTGATCGCGTGGAGGCGTGGACCACTGTCCTGGCTGCCCGGCCCGATGACCTCGAGGCGCTTGCCGGCCTCGAGCGCGAGGCGCTCGCAAGCGGCGAGCCACGGGTGATCGCAAGCGTCGACGGTCGTATCGCCAGCGCGCTTGAGGACCCGAGTTTGTGCGCAGCTCACCTTACGCGCCGCGGAGAAGCTCTCGAGGCCTCGGGCAACCCTCAAGCGCTGGACGTCTACCGCGACGCGCTAGCGATCGACCCCCACAACCTGGCGGCACTCCGTGGGATCAATCGCTTGGCCGAAGTCCTCGGCGATGCGGAAGCGCTGGTCGAGGCTGCGGTGCATGAAGCCTCGATCGCCCGGTCCCCGCGCGAGGCTGCAGATGCTCGCGTGCGAGCTGGCAATGTACGCGCCGATCAACTTGGTGATCGCGTGGGGGCGATCGCGGACTTCGATGCGGCGCTGCAACTATGGCCCGATCACGAGGTTGCGGCCGCCCGACTTGAGGCCCTGATTCGCGCCCAAGGCCAGTTCGATAGGCTCGCCGAGCGCCTGCTCCGTGCCGCCAGCGAGGCAACTCAACTCGATCGCAAGGCCGCGTTGTGGTTGGCCGTCTCGCGGATCTATGCCCGCGATCTCGACAACATCGGTGCCGCAGTCTCGGCGCTCAAGCGTCTCCTCGGCGCACGCCCCGACGACGCGACCGCCCTGCTCGAACTCTCGAAGTTGCTTATCGCGGACCGGCGCACCGAGGAAGCGGTGGTTCTGCTGCGCCGTGCAGCTTCGGTTGGCACTGGGGACACTGCGGCCGAGGCTCACTTCACGCTGGCAACCGGGCTTGAGGAACTCGGCGATCATGCCCAGGCGTTTGGTCACTACGAACAAGCCGCCAAACTGCGCCCCTCGGATCGTCGGATCCTCGAACGCGTGGTCGCCCTTCAGCTTGAAACCGGCCTGTTCGGCGCGGCGATCGACACGGCAACCCGCTTGCGAGAAGAAGCTCGCGATGCGGAATCGCGGGTCGCGGCAGATCTGGCTCTTGCCCGCGCCCTGGTCGGGGTCAAGCGCAACACCGAAGCGATCGACGCTCTCGCCGACGCGATCGTCCACGAGGGCCCCGGCGGCCGAGCCAGCAGCGACCTCAATGCTATCGCGACACAGCCCGAACATTGGGAACGCTACGTCGTGACGTTGCGGGAGCACCTCTCGGCGCATCCCGACGCCGGCGTTTATCTCGAGCTCGCCCGGACACTGCATGATCGGCTCGATCAGAACGACGCCGCTCGTGTGACGCTGGTCGAGGGGCTGCGCGCCACCGAGGGTGACGCCGGGTTGCGGTTTGAATTGGCCAATTTCCTCCGTCAGGCAAACCGTCAGATAGAGGCGGTTGAGCAGCTCCAACTCGTCTTGATGGACGATGTCGTCCAAATCGAGGCCTGGCGCGCGTTGGCGCAGACGTTTGACGAACTCGGGCAGTCGCGCGCACGCGCGTTGGCCAATGCCGCGCTGTGTACCCTTGAGGTCGCGACCATCGACGAGCGCGATGACATGCGCGGCTGGCAGCCCCGCACCGACGCGATCCGACCGGGCGCGTTGATCGGTGACACTACCGCGGATCTCCACGTCGCACGCGATCAGCAGGCGGCAAGTGCCGCGCTGCTGGCTGCTATCGTGGAGGCTTTGGCCAAGGTACGCCCCGCCGACCTCGGGCGTCACGGGATCGGTAGTCGAGATCGCCTGCGCTCCGATCACCCACTGCGCCAGCTCACCGACAGGATCGCGTCGCTGTTCGGTTTGGAGGAGTACGAGGTGTTCGGCCAAGGTCAACGCGACCGCGGCGTCATCGTCGAGAACACCTCGAAACCCTCGATCCTGCTCCCGCTGTGGCTCGCCGATCACCCGCAGGCGCAGCAGGTCTTCGCGATCACCCAAGCCGTGGTCAATGTCGCTCGCGGGGTCTTCACGATCGATCTATTTACGCCGCGCGAGTTGGATGTTCTCTTAGCCGCCGCCGCACGCAACTACGTGCCGGGATTCGGCGAAAACATCGCGACGGCTGATGTGCTCGACGAGCACCAACGAACGATCTCACGCAACGTCGGGCGGCGCCGCCGCAAGGCGCACGAGATCGCCGCCCAAGCGTACGCGGCTAATCGCGGCCCCGATTCGGCGACGCTTGTGCAGTGGATCCGGCAAAGCGCGCGACGGATTGCGCTCGTGGTGGCCGATGACTTGCCGGGCTCGTTTGCCGCTGTCATTCGCAGCGAGAACCTGATGGGTAAGATCGGTATCCCCGCCCTGCGGAGCTCGCCGGTGCTCGCGGATCTGCTGCGGGTATGGGCGTCACGGCCCGCGATGATGCTGCGCTACAGCTGCGGGTTGCTGCCGAGCATCGGCACCGCTATGCCACGGTCGTAAAGCCAGGCGCGGTGTCGTCGACCAGCTCGTACGCGGCTCGGTGGGTACTCGTAAGCTGCAGCTGCCGCCGACCGGTGCGCCGCAACACCACGTTGGCACGCGCGAGCTTGCTGTTGAGGCAAACCTTCGCGCCGCCCGGTGGATTGCGATACCGCAGCGCAACAAGTCGCTCAGGTGGGGCGTCGACGGCAACCTCAAGTTCGTCATCCCCTGCCCGTATCCGCATCGACCACCCTAGCCCGGTCCGTCGCACCCGCGATCGAGCTGACTGCAACATCGTGTTGAATGCGTAGGTACGCCCGTCGACGCAAAGCACCGCCGCGGAGAGATATGGCGTCCAGAGCGGACCGATTTTCAGCTTGGCCGAAATGCACTCGAGAAACGCCGTCGGGGCACCATCGAAACCGACGACTTGCGCCCAGGCGTAGCGGTCCGTGTGGCGGCTGCCCCAGTTATGGTTTTGGCTGCCGACCCAGTCGTCGATCGCCCAGCGGGTATCGCCCACCAGGAGCTCGCCCCGTAAGCGGACGAACGGGCGTGGCACGAGCGCTTTGGCCCGGGGAAATCCGCTGGCATACGCCGACGGTTGCAGGAGCAAGATCGGCTCATCTCCGCCCTCGAGCCGAAGATCCCACGCGAGATGTTTCTCCCCTTCGCCGACCGAACCCACCATTTTCAAGTCGTCGAGATGGGCGTCGGCGATCACGACATTGAGGGAGTCGAGACCGAATCGACAGGCATCGATCGACACTTCTCGTTTTCCCGCGGTCACGACCTCTTGCTCGCCGTCGAATGCGATCGCCCACAACTCACCCTCGGCGCGACCGTTTCTTGGCGCGAAGATGGTGTAACGGATCCACAGGGCCAGCGGCCGGCTCGGATGGTTCGCGCGGACGAACCAACTCTCGTAGTGGCCCCCCGAACCTCCACCCCAACGCGCAGCGTTGGCCGCGTCGCGCGAGATCGTCATGCCGGGTATCTTAATCGCCTTGGCTTGGAGCGCGCGGCCTCGGTTATCCTGCCGCGCGAAAGCCCGCCGATGCAGCTCTCCGTCCACCTGTCACTGCTATCGCTCGCGGTTGGCTGCGCCACAGCCACCCCGAGCACCGCCCACGCGCGGCCTTCAACCGGTGCCGTCCAGCAAGCCGCTCGCAACGAGACGCTGACGGCCGAGGCAATCGTCGATCTGCGCAGCGTGACAGCGGTGGCGGTCAGTCCCGACGGACGCCACATCGCGTTCGTTCGCCGAGAGGCGCGCAAGGCCGACGACCCACCTGGCTCGGCCTATCGCATCCTCCACCTCGTTGATGCCAAAGGCGGAGCAGTCCGCCCGTTCACGTTCGCGCCCGACAGTGCGAGCGCGCCCGCTTGGTCACCCGACGGAAAATGGCTCGCCTACATCGGCCGCCGCCACGGAGACGCGATTGCTCAGCTGTGGCGAATCTCGCCGCTCGGTGGCAACGCCGAGAAGCTCACAACCGTCCAGACGTCGATCCGCGACTTCGAATGGTCGCCGGACGGGCAACAGCTGGCCTACATTACGGATACCCCGCCCAGCGCCGAAGCCAAGGCCGATCGCGACGCTGGCCGTGATTGGAAGATGGGAGATGTCGAAGGCACGCCGCGATCTCTGTTCGTGCTCGATGTGCGGAGCGGAAAAACCACCACCGTTACGCCGGCGGCCTTTCATGTCGAGCGGGCGCGCTGGTCGCCCCGCGGCGATGCCTTTGCACTGATCGGTGGCACGCGCGCCGACGTCGACGGCACGATGATGTACGGCGGGGTCTACCGCGTCCCCGTCGGCGGTGGAACTCCGACGAAGCTCTGCGAACATGCGGGCAAACTCGGGGAGCTCACTTGGTCGCCCGATGGTTCGCAGGTGGCGTTTCTCGGCGCCGTGGATATCCACGATCCCACGGCTGGCGTCGTATTCACCGTACCGGCCGCCGGCGGTGCTGCGCGTGCCCGCACGGCCGGCTACCTCGGAACGGGGCTGTGGTTGCGCTACCTCGCGCGTGATGCGCTGATCATGCTCGCCAACCAAGACACGAAGACGGCGCTCGTTCGCATTTCGTTGAAAGACGACCGCCGCAGTACAGTCGTTACGGGCGACACGATCTGCCACGATGTCGACCTCAACGTATCCGGGACGGTGATCGCCTGCGCGGGTGACTCGCGCCAACATCCGGGCGAAGTGTTCGTCGGTAATCCACGGGCGGGGTCACTGCGGCGGTTGACCCACTCGAACCCGAACCTCTTGCGCGTCCGCCTCGGCGAGCAAAGCGTGTTGCGCTGGAAAGCCGCTGATGGTCTTGAGTTGGCGGGGATCGTCACGAAACCGGTGGGATACCGTGCCGGAGCTCGGTACCCGATGGTCGTACTACCCCACGGCGGTCCCGAGGGCATTTCGCTCGACGGCTGGAATACACGCGCGGAGTACCCAGCCCAGCTCCTCGCCACCCGCGGCTTCGTGGTGTTTGAGCCGAACTATCGCGGGAGCTCTGGCCGCGGGGTGGCCTTTGGCAAGGCCGACCAGAAGGACTTGGGTGGCAAGGAGTTCGAGGACGTGTTGGCCGGGATTGATGTCCTCGTGCAGTCCGGCCTGGTCGACCCGATCCGCGTCGGCATGGGCGGCTGGAGCTATGGGGGCTATTTCTCCGCGCTTGCAGCCACGCAACACAGCAAACGATTCCGCGCCGCGATCGTGGCCGCCGCGATCACCAACTGGTTGTCGTTTACCGGGACCAGCGAGATCGAGCACGAAAACTCGCTCGTGCACTGGAACCTCTGGCCGTATGATGAACCCGAACGTGTATGGACGCGATCGCCCATGGCCCACGCCCGTGGCTCAACAACCGCCACACTGATCGCCCACGGGACTGAGGACACCCGCGTGCCGGCAGGGCAGGCGAAGGAACTTTACCGCGCGCTCAAGCACGCGGGCACACCGACAGAGATCGTCCTTTACCCACGCGAAGGACATGGCGTCAGCGAACGCGCCCACCAGATCGATTTCGCCAACCGCTTTGTCGAATGGTTCGAGCGTCACCTGGCAGAGCGCGGCCAGTAGGCGCTGCTAGCTCCCGACGGGCATAGTGCGAGGCCATACGCGCGAAAAGACGCGCCCGAGCGTTCGGGCGCGTCAACTCCGGCCCGACCGGGCGTCACCGAAGCAGGATGAAGCGGCGGCCGTTCCAAAACACCCGCGCGGCGGATGACCGACTGGCGGCGTGGGGTCGCTGCCACGCCCACCAGGGCGCATTGATGCGATGCCCTTCGTCGATCCCCGCGTAGCGCAGCTCGCTGGCACGCGCTTCCGCTGAGCCGGCGAACCACACGAACACAGCGATCATCACGAGCATCGGGTTGTACACAAGGCCAGCGATCGCCATGACGACAGCCACGGCTTTGCCGAGGCGGACTGCGGCGCGCGTGGCCGCTCGCGGGCCGATCCGCGTGGCGAGTAGTGCACGCAACGCGCGCCCGCCGTCCATGGGGAACGCGGGAAGCATGTTGAAGAGCGCCAGCGAGACATTGGCCCACATCAGCCCCTCGATCAGCCCGAAGGCGGACCAACCACTTAGCTGGTGGACAAGCGCGAGAGCTGCGGCGAGACCGACGTTGACAACTGGGCCGGCGAGAGCGACCTCCAACTCCGCGCGTCCCGAGGCCGGCATGCCTTCGAGCGATGCGATGCCACCGATCGGAGTCAGAAGGATGTTTCGCGTGCGCACTCCATGGCGCCGAGCGGCAAGCGCGTGCCCGAGCTCGTGCAACAGCACCGAGCCGAACACGGCGAGGAGGAACGCAATGCCGATACCGACGGCGACCACGCTGCCCGCACCGTTCCAGCTGGTCAGCGCCGCCCAGCCGAGAAGCAGGGCGAACGTCCAGTGAACATAGGCGTCGACGCCGGCGAAGCGACCGAGTTTCCAAGAACCTCTCATGGGTGTCGCACAACATGGAGATGGCCCCCCGCATGCGCAACGGGAGCGCCAAAAACACCGGCCGTTCGGGTCCGCAACGCCCGATTTCGCGGTTTCCGCGGCGTGGCCGCCGCCGTGGTTTTCTCGCCTGACGCGGCGCCGTCCGCGGACCGGTAGCATTCACTTCGCGATGACCGGGATCCGTCCGCTACTCACCGCAGTCGCCCTCAGCTCCTCGTGCGTCGAGTCGCCGTACCGCGCAGCCGAAGCGCGGGCGAGCGAGGCCTCGACGCCGCGCGTCTTGGCGAGCCGACCCGAGTTCGTACCGAACCGTGCCGATGGGCGTGACATCGCCGCGCTCGTCCGCGAGGCCTCGGCCCAGGCCCTCCGTGAGGACCGCCGCGTGCTCGTGTACGTCGGCGCATCATGGTGCGAACCATGCCAGCACTTCCACGAGGCCGTTGATGCCGGGCAACTCGATGTGCAGCTAGCCGGCATCCGATTCCTCGAGTTCGACGCCGACATCGACGGCGACGCACTTGCGAGCGCCGGTTACGGCGGCAAGCTGATTCCCCGCTTCGTGATCCCCGACGCAGATGGTCACGGCGGCGAAGCGAAGATCGAAGGCGGGATCAAGGGCGAGGGCGCAGTCGGCCACATCATGGGACGGCTGCGGCCCCTGCTCGACTGATCCTTTACTCTGCGCTGCGGCGATAATCCTGGATTGCGCTCTGCAGCTCGTCGTCGCGCAGGATGTGATCCGTCCGCTTGGCCAACTCGAAAAGGTGTTTGACCAGGCCCTCGCTAGGCTCGATGCCGCGATGCTGCAGCCAGTAGACGACGTTTGACTCGCCGGACATGAAGCCGATCTCGATCGCCTGCTGCTTGCCAAACCACCCCGCCGGCACACCAGAGTAGATGCGATCGGCGAGATCGACGTCCCCCTTGCGGATAGCCTTGATCACCGCCGCCGCGTGCACGCCAGTGGCGGTGCGAAACGCGTCGTCGCCGAGCAACGGATACTGACTTGGGATCGTCACACCCACCGCCTCGGCCACCTTACGGCACCAGGTCACCAGGCTCGACAGATCTCGATCGCCCAGCTCGCCAAGCAGCTTGAGATTCATCAGCGTTTGGTCGAGCGCAGCGTTACCGACGCGCTCGCCGATACCGAGCGCAGTGCCGTGGATACGATCGGCTCCGGCCGCGATCGCCCGCAGGTTGTTGATCACGCCGAGACCGCGGTCGTTGTGGCCGTGCCAATCGATACCGACGTGTTTGGCGCCGATCGACTCAAGCACCATGCGCGTGAAGCCGACGAGATCCTCCACACCTTCGGGCGTCGCGTGACCCACGGTGTCGCAGAGGCACAGCCGCGATACGCCGTGATCCACCGCCGCCCGGAACAACCGATCGAGCGTCTGCGGTGGCGTGCGCGTGGTGTCCTCGGTGACGAACGTCATCACGAGCCCGTGTTTGCGGCACAGCTCCGCCGCCATGATCGTGCGCTCGAGCAATAGCTCGACCGTCCAGTTCTCGGCGTAGAGGCGAATCGGGCTCGATCCTAGAAACGCATACACCGTGATCGGCTGGCCCGTCCGCTGGCTGATCTCCGCGATGGCGTTGATGTCGCTGGCGTGGGTGCGCGCGGCGCAGGCGTACTCGATCCCGAGTTTCTCTTGCTCGGCGTACTCGACGAGCGCGGTGACGTGGGCGACCGCCCGCGGACCGGCACCAGGAAGCCCAAGATCGACGGCATCGATTCCAAGGCTCGCGGTCAGGCGCAGGATCTCGCGCTTATCTTCGATGCTCGGGTCGCGCACCGATGGCGACTGGATGCCGTCGCGCAGGGTCTCGTCGAACAGGCTGAGCTTCCGCTCGCCTAGCGGGCTCAGCGGCCCTCGACGATCGCGGACGTTCCAGTCGTAGATGAGGTCGCTGGCGGCGGGTTCGTTAGACATCGATGCGCTCCCTCAGCCCACGTTCTCGATCACGATGGCGATCCCTTGACCGCCACCGATACAGGCGGATCCCACCGCATGACGCCCCTTGCGTCGACGCAACTCGTGGACGAGATGCGCTGTGATGCGGGCGCCTGACGCCGCGAGGGGGTGGCCAAGTGCGATCGCACCGCCGTCGACGTTGGTGCGCTCGCGGTCGAGCCCGAGCTCCTTTTCACAGGCGAGATACTGCGGAGCAAACGCTTCGTTGATCTCGAACAGCTCAACCGCGGACTGGGCAACACCTGCGCGCTCGAGTGCGCCGCGGATCGCCGGCACCGGGCCGATGCCCATGAGCGTGGGTTCGACACCCACGGTATGCCACTGGACCACGCGTGCGAGCGGCGTGAGATTGTGACGCTTGATGGCTTCTTCGGTGGCAAGCACGAGGGCGGCTGCGCCGTCGCAAATGCCGGACGCGTTGCCAGCGGTGACGACGCCGTCCTGCTTGAAGACCGGCGGGAGTTTGCCCATGCCCTCCAACGTGGCTTCCGGACGCGGGTGCTCGTCGGTATCGAACGCCTCTGGACCCTTGCGACCCTTGAGCGTGATGGGTGCGAGCTCGGCAGCGAACCGGCCGGCGGCGTGGGCAGCTGCCCACGCTTTCTGACTGCGCAGGCCGTACTCGTCGCACTGCTCTCGTGTGATGCCGTGCTTGACCGCGAGGTTCTCCGCGGTGACCGCCATCGCGCAACCGGCGTGGGGATCAAAAAGCGAGGACCATAGCGTATCTTCCATCTTTGGGTCGGTCCCGAACTTCGTTCCCCAGCGGATGTTTCGGACCGCGTAGGGTGCCTGGCTCATGTTCTCGGTACCACCGACGAGGACGATCTCCGCGTCTCCCGCGAGCATCTCGTGGGCGCCGTTGATGATCGCTTGGAAGCCCGAGCCGCACAGGCGATTGACGGTGAGCGCGGGGACCGGGATCGGAACGCCGGCCTTGAGCCCGATGTGGCGCGCCATGTAGAGCGCGTCCGCGGACGTCTGCGAGACGTTGCCAAAGACCACGTGATCTACGATGTCCGGCAACACATTGCCGGCGACAAGCGCTGCCTTGGCCGCGTGCACGCCGAGGTCGATCGCGGTTTGGTCCTTGAGCTTGCCGCCGAAGGTACCGAAGGGGGTACGCTTGGCGGAGACGACGTAGATCGTGCGTGATAGCGACTTCGCGGGCATTCGGACCTCCAACGGATCTCGTCAAGGGTAGTGCACGGCGTCCGCCCGCGTCGGCTTCACGACTTGATGGAACGACCTGCAACACGTTGACTTTCCTCACGGTTTCTCCGCTTCAGTCGGCCGGAAAGATTCGCGAGCCGAGCCCAAGCACCACGGCGCTCGCGTCGCGTGGCTGTTCGCGCTTCAATCCTCACGACGTGGGACTTACCCCGGCTGCACGCAGCGCCACGATCGCAGTGTTTCTGTGGCTGGGCCCGTCGTCCCTGGCGCCGCAACTCTTAGGCCATGCGCATGCCGGCACCGACGAACCCGCGCACGCGATCGCCGCGGCGCCGGAACCCGGGCCTGGCCGCGGCTCGCCGAGCTCTGCACCTCCCGCGGCCGGCGAACCGCCGTACGTCGTGCGCACGCGCGCGCGAAGCCCTCGACTCGCGCGCTATCTCGGCCGCGATCTGTCCGCGAGCGGGCGGTTCGTCGACCATGGCGTGATCGAGCTGAGCACTGCCGGCGGCTATCCGCACCGCTACCGTCTCGGCGCGACGATCGGCCTACTCGACCACCTCAGCATCGGCGCAACAGCACACTGGCTCCCGTCAGCGAAGCTGCCGCGCCTCGTTCCTCGCGTCGCGCTCGCGATCTATCGCTGGCCTTGGTTCGAGATCGGAGCGGCGTACGATCGGACTTTGTATCCGGCGACGCCTCCCGACGATGATCCCATGACGCCGTCGTACCAGCGCGACGCCCACTGGTTTTTGGCCGCACTGGCGTTTTCGCAGAGCTGGGTGTCGGCGGGCGCGGAGTTCGGCGTTACGCGTGCACGCGAAACCGACCCGGCCAAACCCGTCGGCAGCGACAACCTCACACCGGCGCGGTGGGTGAACAGGTTTGGCGGCGGCGTTTTTCTGCGGGCGGGGACGCGGCGCTGGGGTTTCACGGCGAGCGCGCGCGGACCCTGGGTATTCGCCGAGCTTGCGTTGGACATCCGACTCGGTGCCTTCGAACTCCGGCCACGCGGCGGTTGGCGTCCTGCTGGCCTCGCACGCGCCACCGATCGCCGCGCGCCAACTCGCCGCTGACGACAGCGAGCCACATCTTGTGGCTTCTAAAGGACGGAGTATGGCAATCAGGGACGGGTCCGGCAGAGATCGCCACGCGCGCTCAAGCCGGCACCATCGATCACGAAAACCGTGGGGACCTTCGTAGGCGGTTCGCTCGCCGGGGGCGCGGGCGGCTCCGCGGGCTGATCGGCTGCGTCGGCCTTGGTGACGCCGGGACCCGCGCCGCCCCCTTCCCAACCCTCGTCGTCGGGCGCGGCCCCCTCCCAACCGCCGGAGTCGTCTTCGCCCCAGCCCCCCTCATCGGGCGAGACGTCGCCGCCATCGTCTGCGCCACCATTGCCGGCGGTTCCCCCGGCTTGGGCCGCGAACGCTGGATTCGTGTCGCGCTTCCGATAGTTGATCACCACTAGATTTTCCTTCCGCTTGCCCGGCGCGCTTATGCGGGTTCGCGCCGGAAGCATCGTATCGCCGACACGCTCGAGCTCTTCGTGCGCCAACGACCAGAGCCGGCGACCGCGCCCGCCGTCGGGTTTGCGCTCCCACAACCTGGCCGCGACAAACTGCCACGATCGGCCGCTTGGGACGAAGTGAAGCTCTTCGACGTAACGCTCATTGCTGAGCTCGAGGACCTCGACCCCGAGCTTGGAGTTCCATCCCTTGCCCGCCGAGCGATAGGGGGCAGCGATCACCGGGGCACCACCCAGCACGAGGGCTACGAGGTCGTCCTCGTCGATCGCGATTCCGATCAGCGCCTCGACGGCGCACGAGGACGGCGGGCCCGCGTAAAATCCTACGGGGAACGCGTCGAGCTTGTACCGCAGGCCGTAGCCGGCCTCGGAAAACGCGAGGGTCACCAGCTCGTTGCCCGAGATCCCTACCGTGCCGCGAAACCGGGCCGGCGCCTGGGCCACAAAGGCGAGATTGCCCCGGAGCACCCGATTGGCCACGACCTTGGCCTCGGAGACCTGCACCGCCTGGAGTTTGGGTGCGCTCGCCGCGAGCAGGGCGTCGACCGAAGGCCCCTGCCCTACTCCGTACGGCGCCGCGATCCGCGTCGGCCTACACGCGGGCAGCGTGGAGCAACAGAGAGCGACCACCAGCGCGGCGCAGCGGTTCATTGCCACGCAGCATACAAGTCGAGCGCCCCTCGAGCGAGAACGGTTGTCCGACGCGTTGCGCCTAGACCGGTGGTTGCCGCGGACGCACCGCCGCCCGCCGGGTGCGCCCGCCTCGGTCGCATCCCGGTCGGGCGCGCGGCCGACCAACTCGAGCGCGGCTCTGGCTCGAATCAACTCCACGTGAACTCATGCGCCGGCCGCAGGTTGCAGGGTCGTAGGGCCCTGCAACACAAGATATTGCCGGATCCGCTCGTACGTCTTGCGACCGATCCCCTTCACACGCATGAGTTGGCTCGGGTGCCTGATCGGATGTCGACGCACGTACTCGAGGATTCGGGCGGCGGTTGTCGGCCCGATACCCGGCAACAGATCCCACTGCTCGGCGCTCGCTTCGTTGGCGTTGAGCTGACCCTCCAGAGCTTGACCGCCAACACGGACGGCATCGTTGGTCTGCGCGCAGGTGGTGTGAGTCGGCAGGTCGGACACGCTGCTCGGCAGCGCGAGCTCGCGGCTTTCGACCGTGGCCTCCCGCGGCGCCGCAGCCGAGGCCGCGGCGGGCCCGGACAAGCAGAAGGCGATGATGAGTGCGAACAGTTGAGGAGCGGTGCGCGGTGTCATGCGCAAGCCCCTGAGCAGGTTGTGAGCCGTCGTGCCCACCGATTCCGATCCGCTGTGATCTCGCCGAGATCGCCCGGGGCCGCCCCGCCGAAGGGCCCCGAGCTGTGGCCCGTCGGCTGGCCGGCCGGCCCGTGAGCGGGCCACGGACCGGGCTTGATAGGCCGGCCGACGGTCCACAACCGCCAGGGCCCCGCGGGGCATCCCACCGCAATGCGGCGCGCAGACGACCGTTGTATGCTGCGCGCCCGTGCGGCTCGCCCTCACTCTCGCCTGCGCCACGACCGTGCTTGCCCTCGCCGGCTGCAAGAAGAAGATCGGCGATCCTTGTCAACGCAGCACCGACTGCAGCCTCGCCGGGGATCGGGTTTGCGATCTGTCGCATCGCGTCAACAGCTCCGGCGAGAAATCGCCGAATGGAAGCGGCGAGTGCACGATTGAGTCGTGTGGCGCGAGCTCGTGCCCCGGTAAGTCGACCTGCGTCAAGGTCTACGGCAGCGACTTCTTGACGGTGGCGTGCGACCCGATCCGAGAGGATATCGCGACGAAGGACGGCGCTGGCGGAGTGCTCCCGCCCCGCGACGACTGCGACCCGGCGGAGGTCTGCCTCCCCGAGGGTCTGTGCGCCGACGAGATCACCGCACGAACGAGCTGCCGCCGAACCTGCTCCGACGACGATGATTGCCGCAACGGCTACGAGTGCGTTCGCACCGGCGCGCGCGGCGTCTACCGTGCCCCGGATCCAAGGAAGCCTGGTGAGATCCACGACGCTCAGATCTGCGTGCCCAAGGGCTCGTGATGCCCAAGTCGCTCGACGCCTTACTGGCTCGCATGCAGGAATTGCTCGACGCGCACACGAAGCGACCATCTATCACCAGCGAGGGCGAGAACAACTTCAGATGCGTGCGATGCAGCGGGTGTAACAGCTGCCGATTTTGCACGGACTGCACCGATTGCGAAGAGTGCACCTACTGCGAGTTGTCCACGAACTGCAACGCCTGCACCCAGTGCCGGGCGTGCACCGACTGCAGCCGCACGTCCCATAGCTCAGCCAGTCGTGCCTGTGACGACTGCTCCTACGTGACCCTTTGCGTGGGCTGCGAGAGCTGCGTCCACTGCTTCGCGTGCGTCGGGATCGAGCAGGCGGAGTTCTGCATTCTCAACGAGCGGTACAGTCGCCGCGACTACCAAGCGAAGCTCGCGGAGCTCAGACTTGAGCTGGAGAGTCGGTTGGCGTCGGGCTGGCGGCCCCCTTGGCTCGTTGACGTGACCGACGACGAGCCATCTGACGACCCCGACGACGAGCTTCCATTGCTCGTGCGCCCACCGTCGCGGACCAGCGAAGAACCGTTGCTCACGTCACGACGGTCGGGGCCTGACGAGGTGACCACGCGGGTGACCGCACCAGCGAGCCCGAGCGCGGCGAGCGGCGCCGAAGGCCGCCTCAGGGACGCGAGGTCGACGAAGTCCGCGCCGCCAGCACCCATCGAAGCCCCCACGCCGGCACCGGCGGCGCCGATCTTGCCGCCGTTGCCGCCGGCGGCTGCCTTGCTCGACTCCTCGATGTCACCACCGCCACTCATCCAGACCCCGTCGGAGCCGGGCGATTCGCCCCCCGGCCTCGCGACATCGCCTGGCTCGCCGCGCGAATCCCATGGGCCGAGTGTCCTGCGTGGGCAACGACCCG
This sequence comes from uncultured Myxococcales bacterium, assembly GCA_902826865.1. Lineage (GTDB taxonomy): Bacteria > Myxococcota_A > Polyangia > Nannocystales > Nannocystaceae > Xiheibacterium. The sequence goes on along the minus strand of CADEGN010000049.1, from coordinate 6,631 downwards.
CTCGGCCAGACGCGTCGCCGAGCGTCGTCCACGGCCGTCGTCCACAGCGAAGCTGAGCGCCGACACGGTTCTCCGCGGGGCCAACGCGCCGGCGCACGCCGGGCGGCATCGCAGATCCGCGGCATCGCAGATCCGCGGCAGCGCAGATCCGGCGGCATCGCGGATCCGCGGCAGCGCAGATCCACGGCAGCGCAGATCCGGCGGCATCGCAGATCCGCGGCAGCGCAGATCCATGCCAAAATGAGATCACCGCAGGGCGGGAACCGCCGTATCGCGACCTTTCGCGGCCGCTCGCCTGCGGCCGTTGCGTGTGGTAACCCGGCCAACATGCGCGCGACTTCGTTGGCGATCCTGGGCTGCGGAACGATGGGAGAAGCGATCCTCGGCGGCCTGATAGGGCGGGGGGAAATCGACCCCGCGCGCACCCATGTCACGGTGCGACGGGCCGAGCCCGCGGCGCGCCTACGGGCGAAATACGGCGTCGAAGTCGGGCACGACAATGCCGCCGCGGCGGCGACCGCCGACGTCATCGTGGTTGCCGTGAAGCCGCAGTTTCTCGCCGAGCTGCTCGACGACGACCGCATGCGAGCGGCAACCACCGGCAAGCTAGTGATCAGCATCGTCGCCGGCGTGCGGGTGGCCACGCTTGGTCGTTGGCTACCTGCGGCCATCGTTGTCCGAGCCATGCCCAACACCCCATGTCTGGTCGGCAAGGGCATGACGGTGCTCGCACCGGGCCCACGCGCGGGCACTGAACACATGGAGGTCGCTCGCGGCGTGTTCGCACCGGTATCTCGGGTGATCGAACTCGAAGACAAGCACATGGACGCGATCACCAGTCTCAACGGCAGCGGCCCGGCGTTCGCCTACGTGATGCTCGAGGCCCTGGCCGATGGCGGGGTCATGATGGGCTTGCGCCGCGATGTGGCGCTCGAGATCGCTGCCCAGGTATTTCTCGGGGCCGCCGAAATGGTGCTCAGCACCGGTTCGCATCCGGCGGCCCTGAAGGACCAGGTGACGACTCCAGCTGGCTCGACGATCGCCGGCCTTCTCACCATGGAAGACGGCCGCATTCGGTCGGTCCTCGCCCGGACGATCCAGGAGGCGGCACGCGTGGCCGGCACCCTCGGTGGCCCCGACTCGGGCGATGGTGCGAAGCACTGAACACGCGCCCACGACGGGCGCAGCCGTCGGGAATTTGCCGGCGACATCACGCGCGTTCGACAATTGCCGCGTTGTTCGGTTTTGCGCGAACCCTCGTGGGGCTCAGCCTCATCGCCGGCATGCTGTGGTGTTCATTCCGGGTGAAGCTCGGGCAGCGCACCTTCGCTGAGCACGTCGACCGCATCAGCGAGACGCCTGAAGCACGCGAAATGCTGGATGCGACGCGCCGCGAGGTGGCGCCGATGTTCGAGGATGCGACTGATCGCATGCTGGGCGAATACATCGAGGCGCCCACCGATGCGACGCGTGGATTGCCGCGGCGCGACGCACCTGATCTGCCGCACCACCGCGAAAACGGATTCCCGCGGCCGAGCCCGTCCTTGCCGCCCCAGGCGGAGCGCTCACCGCCTCTGCCGCCGCTGGGGCGAGCGTGGATCCGAAGCCAGGCTTGGGGCCACTCGCGAAGACGGGGTTGGAGCCTCCGGCGAAGACGGGGTTGAAGCCTCCGGCGAAGACGGGGTTGAAGCCTCCCACGAAGCCAGGCTTGGAGCCTCCCGCGAAGACAGGTTTGAAGCCAGCCGCGAGGCCAGCCGTGAAGCCTGTTGAGAAGCCAGCCAAAGCGTCAGCCGAGCAACCCGCCGAAACGCCGGCCAAGAAGCGCAAGCCCACGGTGAACGCGAGCGGCGCGGTCCCGCCGTCGACGCGGCCCGGCACGTCCCGTTGATCCGGTATGCTTGGCGTCGGTGTCAGGCGCGGTGGCGTTGTTAGTCGGGTGGATGGTCGCACGTGCGCCCAGTCCTCCCGCTGACACGTCTTCTCCACCCGGGTCGAGCGATGAGATGGTTGTCACCTCGCCGACCGAGACACAACCCGACGCATCGCCGACCCCGCCGGCCAGCGTTCCTCCCGACGCCACCGACGCGACCTCCACCGCAGCTGAGCCAGCCGACGCGGCCGAACCGCGATCGGATGCAGAAACCACCGCACCGCCACCGGAGAAGGCGCACTCGCCAGCACGCCTACGCGGACGCGTCTTCGACTTCGGATCCCGTGATGCGGTCGCAGGCGCGCGCATCATCCCGAAGGACGGCAGCGCAGCGGCAGTCACAGATGAGAGCGGCGCCTTCAGCCTCGATCTCGTCGCCGGAACCCACGAGATCGTGATTCGTGCCGCCGGCTATGAAGATCTCTCGACCCGGGTCACGCTCGCGAAAGATCAAGTCCTCGAGTTCGAGTACCGCCTCGAGCCTACCGTCGCGGGCAAGGGCTATCGCACTGTTGTCCGCCAACGCGCCGAGATCGCACTGTCGTCGACAACGCTGCGGGAGGCCGAGATGCGCGAGGTCCCGGGCACTCGCGGAGATCCGCTGCGCGTCGTCAGCAGCCTCCCCGGCGTCGCTCAGCTGGCAGGATTTCTCCCCTACGTGGTGGTCCGCGGCGCGGCACCGGGCAACACCGGCTACTATATGGATGGGAGCCGCGTCCCGATCCTTTTTCACGTTGCGCTGGGCCCGTCGGTCATCCACCCGTACTTCATCGATTCGGTCGACTTCTATCCCGGAGGCGCGCCGGTTCGACTCGGTCGCTACATCAGTGGGATGATAGAAGCCCGTACTCGACCAGCCCGCCGCGACAGAGTTCGCGGCGACGTCGACCTGCGCCTCACCGACGCGGGTGGACTGCTCGAGATCCCGTTTAATCGCGCGTATCTGCCGGGCTGCACGAGCAGACGAAAACTGAAGTGCAAACGCGGACCTGGCAAGGGCTCGCTCACACTCGCCGGGCGCTACAGCTACACGGGCGCGCTGCTTTCGCTGGTCCAATCCGCAGCGCGCATCAAGTTCTGGGACTACCAGGCCCGCCTCGATCACGCCGTGGGCCCAAACGCCGACATCACGATGTTTGCGTTCGGAAGCTACGACGAAGTCGGCGACAAGCAACTGAAGGACCCGTTCGTCCGCTTTGTGTTTCACCGCATCGACACGCGGATTCGTCAACGCCTGCGCAACGATGGCTCGGCCACGTACGCAGTCGTGCTCGGCGTCGACCAAACCGGGATTACACGCTTCAAGACCAACGAGTGGCGCGTCGCGCCTAGGTTGGACGTCCGCCTGCCAATCAACGAACGCGTCGCGATCGGCCTCGGCATCGATCAGGAGTTTCAGATCTTTCGGTTGGCGCAGAACCTTCGAGATCTCGAGGGTGTGAAAGTCGAAGACATCTCCCTGCTGCTTAGCGATCGATTCGTCTCGGCCACCGGTGCCTACTTCGAGCTCCTCTTGCGGCGGGGTGCAGTCGAAGTACGGCCCGGTGTGCGTATGGACATCTACGCCCAAGTTGGCTCAAGCCCGTACACACCCAACGCAGACTCCTTGACCCACGCGATCGGCGTTGATCCCCGGGTTACGTTTCGTGAGCAAGTGCGGCCCCGCTGGGTGCTCAAACAAGCGCTCGGGCTCTATCATCAACCTCCGAGTGTGCCCATTCCAATCCCGGGGATCGAGTCGTTCGGCTTCGAGCGCGGCCTCCAGCAGAACGCGCAAGCATCGTTCGGCTACGAGTTCCAGTTGATTCCCGACCGCTTGCAGCTCCAGCAAGAGGCCTACGTCGGTTATTTGAGCAACCTCCAGGACTACGATCTCGGCGAGTCGGCCCAGGAGCAGCCCGTTGAGGAACTCGAGGACATCATCACGAAGGTATCCGGCTGGGCGTACGGCCTCGAAACGCTCGTGAAACTCGACCCTGAGCTGCGTGTGTTCGGCTGGGCCGCATATACGTTGTCGCGATCAACCCGCGATTTCCGGGTGGGCGGCCACGCTCCGTCCAACTGGGACCAACGCCACATCGTGAACGTGGTGCTCGGCTATCGCGTGAGCAACAAATGGAATTTCGGCGGACGCGTCCACTACCACACCGGGCGGCCATGGACAGCGCCGGTCGATGATCAAACGATGCTGGAGGCGCTCGCCAGCAACCGCAACAACGCGCGTTTGCCCGCGTTCTTTCAGCTCGACCTGCGGATCGAACGCAACTGGCGTTTCCGTAACTGGCAGCTCGACCTATTTCTCGACATCGCCAACGCCACGTATTCGCGTGAGATCTTCCAGTGCGTCGCCGACGATTCCAACCTCGTTGGGCAGGTCACGCCGTTCTCCTCGCGCATGGCATACGCGGCGAACATCGATCCGAACCGAGGCATCGCCAGGTGTACGCCACAGGGTTTCCGCTACGTGGTTCCGTCCCTCGGGCTGCGCGGACGTTTCTAAACGTCACGGGTTCGAGAGGATCACGCCAACCTCGTTGGACAGCTGGTCGCTCGTAACGAGATCCAGCACGCCGTCTTCGTTCAGGTCCCCCACTCGAACCACGGATGGCTGTAACCCGGTGCCATAGTGCGCCGCCGGCTCGAGACCGCTCTTGCCGTTTCCGAGCACGACATGGACCACGAGAAGTACGTCGTCAGACACCACCACGTCGGTGTGTCCGTCCATGTCGAAATCGCCAGGCGCGAGCGAGCGAGGCCCAAGCCCGAGCGGCACCGACTGCATCTGCGTCATTGAACCGCCGTCGTTGCGATACGCCATGACCGACGATCCGGCGTAGTTGGCGGAGACGAGCTCCAGCGTCCCGTTGTGGTCGAGATCGACAGCAACGAGGCCAAGCGGCGACGCGTCCACCGGCAGCGCTCCCCCGGGCTCGAAGCCCCCATCACCAAGACCGCGCCAGAAGAAGAGCTCTGCGCCGCCGTTTGTCGCCGTCATGTCGACGTGCGTATCGCCGTCGAGATCGGCGAGGACGATCTCCCAGGGCGATCCGGTGGTCGGGTAGGCCGCTGCCGGTGCGAAGGATCCGTTGCCAATACCAAGCGCGACGTGGATTTGGTTGCTGCCCGCAGCGGTCGCTGCGAAGTCGAGATCGCCATCGTGATCGATGTCGGCAAGCCCCGTCGTCACGGGGCCGGCGCCAACCGCATGCGGCGATGGTGCGAAAAACTGGGCTCCACCCCCGCCGCGCAGCACACTAACAGCCGCCACATCGCTATTCGTGACCAGCAGATCGAGGCGACCGTCGTTATCCAGATCGCCGACGGAAACGCTCACGGCATAGTCACCGCCGGCGGCGAACTGCACCGGTTCACCCAGGTGCCCAGCACCGTCACCAAGCAACACGGAAACGAAATTCTCGGGGCTTTCGACGTGGTCGAAATCCGAGTTGGGAACGACGACGTCGAGGTGACCGTCCTCGTTGAAGTCGGCGATCGCTACACCGCAGGGATCGATGCGCGCTGGGTAGCCGACGCGCGGGACATAGCAGAGCTCGCCCGCATCGATCACCCCGTTGCCACAGGAAGGATCGGGCGGGGTATCCATCGGCAGGTCGGGCACTGGAACGAACGCACCCTCTTCGGCCTCGGCCTCGGGTCCGGCTCCACCGAAGGAGCTGCTGTACCCGGGGTAGTCCGTATCGGGCGCGAGCGTTTCGCCCTGCCCCGCAGCGTCGGCGAACTGCTGTGCAGGGAATCCTGTGCGCCCGCAGCTGCTCGCAACGAGGACTACACCGGCAGCGACGAACCGCATCGTTTCAGTTATTGCACGGGCGCGGGTAACCGTGCATCCCCAGCTGCTCCCAAACCCGGAACTGGCCCCGCAGCGCCTGCAATTCGGCAAGTACGTCGGACGGGAGACGATATTGCTGCCACGGTAGCAGCGCATACCGACCGTGCACGAAGGCGTCCACGGCGACACGGGCGACCTCGTCGATCGCAGCGAGCGTTTCCGACCCCGCCTCGCGGTATCCCCGCTCCGACCAGCGCTTCTTACCGAAGCTCCAGGCATACCCAGCTATGAACGGCGCCCCGCCGAACATCTTCACCGCCGCTAGGTCCGCGGAGGCGACGAACCCGACGCGTGAAGCGTCGATCATCCGCGCGTAGCGCCGCAAGTCATGGGCAAAGCGGGCGTCAGTGTCGGACTTTCTCTCGCGACTCCCGCCGTAGTAGTAGCGAACGTCATGGGCGAGCGATGCCAGCACCAACGAAGCCTCCACCTTCGGCGTCCGAATGCCGAGGCCGCGACTTAGCAGCTTGATGAGCATCGGCGTGCTGTCGAGGTCCCAATGGCGACCCATGTCGAACGGCTCCGGCGGAGCCTCGTAGTTGGGGTCGCGGACGGCCTTCACGGCGGCATGGGCCGCAACAAGATCGCAGTACATCGCGGTTTCCTCTCGGCCGGACGTTTCGCACGCGCTCTTCGCCCGCCCACAGTTGTGCGAGTCAGCGGGCAATGGTTCGCCGACAGGGCGGGTTTCACCCTCCGACGGCTGCGCGCAAACCTCGCCGCGCAATCCTTGTTGCCGTCATTGCACGGGGTGTTTCCTGCCGGTTCGCCGTGCGTGGCTTTCCCGTATCACGGCCCTAGCAGGGTGCGGAAGAACGCGAAGCGTTCTTCCGGACACCCTGCTCCGTGCC
>CADEGN010000048.1 GCA_902826865.1 uncultured Myxococcales bacterium | reverse complement strand
ATCGAGAAGTACTCGGCGTACTCCTGACCGCGGTTGTCCTGGCTGTTGGTGTTCACGCCCTCGACGTCGGCGGCGGCCCAGCGAATGGCGGTCGGGGTGAATCCCCGCTGCGAGCTGTCGAGCACCTCCGACTGCCGGGCAAGGCACTGCTCGGACTGCGTGCCGCCCGGCTTGTCGCACTTCTCGCCGTCCTTGCAGGCGATCGATTCCTCGGATGCATCCTCGCCCTCATCGCAGCCGGAGAGCGCGAGGGCGGAGATGGTCGCGGCGAAAAGGACCCGGAGCGAGGCCGACATCGTGGTTTCCTAGTGACTTGGGCGACGCGTCTGGTTCAGATCCAGGGCATTGCGCGACTCCCGCGGGTCGAATTCTGGCGTTCGCCGGGTTGTTTCGGTCCTCGGTCTCGGGTTCGTCGCTCTTGCCTTCGAACGTCGCGCGGATCGACGCGACGTGCTCCGTGGGTGCAGTGGCCCGCGCAGTTGGGCGTCTCACTCGCTCGTCATCTGCCCGGCGTCGACCGCGGCGTAGCCGTTCGACGAGCCCGCATTGTCGCCGTCGCAGTACACCCACGTGGCGCCATCGTTGCCGGTGAAGCGATAGGCGAAGTCATAGCTACCGGGCGCGGGCACCGTCATCGTGGCCATGTACTCGTCGTTGTTCATCTCGTAGTCGGGGGAGCCGGGCGAGTAGCCGTCGTTGGGCACGCCCGCGGTCCACACCCAGCCGCCGTCGAGGGCCGGATCGCTGGCGTCGGGGCCGTAGCCGACCTGTCCGATCACCGCTGGCGCGGGATCGTTGACGCCCGAGACATCGGTCAGCCCGCCGATGTACAGCCGGCCGTAGACGGTGACCTCGGTGTCTGCCGCCTCGGTCACCTCGGTGGGGTACTGCAGCCGGCAGAACTCCACGGTGTGACTGTCGAGGTTCGTGCAGCCCTCGTCGTCGAATCCACACGCCTCGGTGCAAGCGATCACGCCTCCGGTGAAGCCCAAATCGATGCATGTCGCGCCGTCGAACGCAGCGCCGTCGCAGTCCTCGCCGGCGTCGACCACGTTGTTGCCGCACGCCAGGCACGCCGAGGTGTCGAAGCCGCAGCCAGGGCCGCACGACAGCGTGCCGCCGAGGAAGCCGCCGGGAATCGTCGTGCAGTCGTTGCCCTGCAGATCGTCGCCCTCGCAGTCCTCCTCGCCGGCGATCATCCCGTCGCCGCACAGCGTGCACGCCTCGGTACCGATCGCGTCGCACGTCGCGCTGCAGCTGAGGCTGCCGCCGTCGAACCGGCCCTGGTCCGCGCAGGTCAGCCCGCCGAAATCGGCGCCGTCGCAGACCTCTTCGCCGCCGAGCGTACCGTCACCGCAACACGCGCTGTAGTCGATCGTGCACGTCTTGGTGCACCCGACCGTACCGTCGCCAAAGCCACCGGTCGCGCAGGTCACGTCGGCGAGGTCTTCGCCGTCACAGGCCTCGTCCCGTTCGACCAGGCCGTTGCCGCAGTCGGGCCCGGCCATCGTGGTGGAGCTCGCTTCGACGCCGCTGGTGTCGCTAGCGCCGGTGCTGGTGTCGCCGGCGGTGCTGGTGTCGCCGGCGGTGCTGGTGCCGTCGGCGCTGCTGCTGCTGCCCTGGTCCGTGTCCGTGCCGGTGGAGTTGGTCGCCGCGGTCGTGATCGTAGTGTCGATCGTGTCCGAGGCCGCGGAGGTCGTCGCCTCGCTGCCGACCTCGCCGGTGGTGGCCGAGCCGTCGTCGCCGCCGCAGGCCCACACCAAGCTCATCGTCCCGATCCATCGTCGTCGCACCGTCATGCCGTGCCTTTCGTGCCGACCGCGAGCTTACCCCAACTCGCGCGGCGGGCCGCGTCCGCGACTGGAGAGAGGATCGTCTTGCCGGCGTCCCATCGTGCTCAGGCCCTTGCCCTCGCGAAGGGTGTCGGGGAAAAAGCGTCTGTTGCCCCACGGGACGACGTTCACGAGGCCGATGAGGACCGGCACCTCGACGAGCGGACCGGCCGCGAACGCTGCCCCGCTGTGGATGCCGAAGCTCGCGATGGCGACCGCGATGGCCAGCTCGAAGTTGTTGGACGCCGCGGTCAACGAGAGCGTGGCGGTCTGCCTGTAGTTTGCTCCGACGCGACGGCGCATGAAAACGTGAGCGCGAACATGAGCAAGAAGTACACGAGCAGCGGGGCGGCGATACGCAGCGCGTCGAGCGGGAGCTGGACGATCGTCTCGCCCTTGCGCGAGAACATGACGACGATCGAGAAGAGCAGGGACGCCAGCGTGATCGGCCCCGGTGCGCGGGACGAAGTGCGTCTCGTACCACTCGCGACCCTTCACCTGCACGAGCAGGCGTCGGGTGAGGAAGCCCGCGGCGAAGGGCACATCGAGGTAGATCGAGACGCTCGCCGCGATCTCCCCGATCGAGACGTCGACGACGCCCCCTTCGAGGCCGAGCCAGGTCGGCAACAGCGTCGCGAAGAAGTGGGCGTAGACGGCGAAGAAGAGCACCTGGAAGAGAGAGTTGAACGCAACCATCCCGGCGCAGTGCTCGGCGTCACCCTTCGCCAGGTCGTTCCATCCAGGAGCTCGGACGGGACACGCAGGCCCGCATCACGTCGCTGCTCAACTGGGCCTTCATCATGACGATTCGAGCGAGCTGGGGCTTTCTGCGCGACGACGCGATCCTCGTGGTCACCATCGTTTCCGACGCCGGTCCCAACACGGCGAACATGGAACACAGTCGCGGCTCGGCGGAGGAGTGGCGCGACGGCTTGCGTGCGGCCAAAAACGGCGGCGACGATGCGATCGTCGTGGTCGGTTTCCTCGGCGACTCCGACGTCGCCGGCGGGGCCTGCATCCAGCCCGACCAGAACGCGGCCGAGTACCGCAAGTTCGTGGGCTTGTTCGGCGGCCGCGGATTCCTGGGTAGCACCTGCGACGAGAGCTACGCGCCGCTGTTCGAGCAAGCCATTTCCACGATCGACACGACGTGCGACGAGTTCGAGCCCGAGGGCTGAGAGAACTCGCGCTGTGATCTCGGGCCCGTGCATGCCGGGCTGCCGCAACAGCCGAAGTCCGTTCCCGCTCGGGCGCGCGAGGCGCGAAGGCCCCCCACCTTGCACGCAACGTGGCCCTCCCCACACGATCGCAGCCTGATCGCCGAACTCGATGCTGCTAGCATCGTCCCGCAGCGTCGCTGCGCGGGGGGTCACCGAGCATGTTCAACCACCGGACCATTTCCCGGACCAGCTCGCGGACCGTTCACTTGCTCGCGTCGTTGGCCGTCGCCACGGCGCTCGGGTGCGGCGGTTCTGGCGCCGGAGGGAGCGAGACCCAAAGCGATGCGAACACTTCAGCTTCCGAGGGGACCGGCGGAACCGTCTCGACCAACACCGCAGGGACCACCGCACCGGACTCCGGCGTCGATGAAGACTCAGGGATGCAAACCGGCGGCGACACGGGGCCGGCCGCGGGGTGCGACGAGGACTGGCCTGAGCGGATCAAGGGCGCAACGCAACTGTCGCAGCCTCAGTTCAGCGTTCCCCACGGCATCTACGAGACACCCTTTGAGCTGATTATCACTGCCACCGATCCGGGCGCGTTGCTTTACTACACGCTGGATGGGTCGGTCCCGACCGCGGCCAACGGGACGATGGCCGTCAGCCCCGCGTCGATTCAGATCGACACGACCGCGGTTGTCCGCGCGATCGCAGTCGGCGACGGTGGGGAAGACAGCCATCCACGCACGCAGACCTATATCTTCCTCGATGGGGTTTTGGCCCAATCCGCGACGCAACCGGGCTACCCGCAACCCGTGATCGGCGGCGAGAAACTTCAATTGGACTACGAAATGGATCCTGAGATCGTGGGCGATCCACTCTACGTCGCCATGATCGAGGATGCGATGCTCGAGTTGCCGACCATGTCCATCGTGATGGACATGGACGATCTCTTCGGCGACGAGGGGATCTACGCAGCGGGTGGCAGCGAGGAGAACGCCGAGTGGGAGCGTGCGGCGTCGATCGAGCTCTTCGACCCGATGGACCCGAGCAAGGGCGGTCAAATTGATGGTGCGATCCGCCCCCACAGTCACATCATTCTCAAACGCTCCTTGAAGCTTCTCTTCAAGGCCGAGTACGGCCAGCCGAAGCTGCACTCGTGCCTATTCGCCGACGCGCCCGCCAACGGAGACACCGCCGCGACAAAGCACGACCGTCTCATCCTGCGCGCGGGCACCAATCGCAGTTGGGCCACGCAGTGGAATCCCGATGACACCACGTTCACGCGCGACCAATGGGCGCGTGACATGCAGTTGAACATCTCGGGATTCGGGTCCCACGGCACCTACGTGCATCTTTACATCAACGGCCTGTATTGGGGGATCTACAACCCCTCGGAGCGGACTGACGGGTGGTTTGCGTCCGAGTACTTTGGCGGTACGAAAGAGGACTGGTTTGCGATCAATCACGGTGGACCGGTCCACGGCGACTCTGCGCGATGGGACTACCTCACCAGCACGCTCGTCAATTCCGACCTCACCGTCGCGGCCAACTACGCCGAGTTCACGAGCTATCTCCAGGTCGACCAGTTCATCGACTACCTGGCGCTCAACTGGTACGCCGGGACCGCGGACTGGCCGTCAAACAACTGGTACGCCGTGAATCAGGTGTCCCCGCCCGGACCTGCGATGTTTTTCGTTTGGGATGCCGAAGACATTTGGGACAACGAGGGCAGCTCCGGGCCCTTCGATGCGCCCGGCGGCCGCGGCAGCGACGGGGCATGGGTCGCGCCCAGGTTTGTCCCCGGTACCGAGCCGGGAGACACCGAAATCTCCCGGCTGTGGCACGCGGGGCGCCGCAACAGCGATTTCATGATGTTGTTCGCCGACCGGGTCTACGCGCTGGCATTCAACGACGGTCCGCTGACGAGTGCAGGTGCACAGGCGTTGTGGGGCACCTTGAATGACGCCCTCGAAAACGCGGTGGTGGCCGAGTCGGCGCGCTGGGGCGACTCGCGTGCCAGCTTGGGTGAGCCGACCCGGACGCCGCTGATATCATGGGTGCCGGAGGTCGAGCGCATTCGTGACGAGAGCATGCCCGGCAACCCGGAGCGGTTCGTGCAAGTGCTGCGCGACAATGGTTACTACCCGACGCTCGATCCGCCGACGCTTTCGCAGCACGGCGGGACGGTCGCAGCCGGCTACGAGCTCGTCCTGACCAACCCCAACGGCGGGGGCGTGGTGTACTACACGATCGACGGCTCGGACCCGCGCCAAAGCGGTGGCGACGTCGCTCCCGGTGCGCTCGAGGACGCGGGGCCGATCACCGTCGATGCCGGGCTGTCCGTGCGCGCACGCGTCCTGCAGGACGGCGAGTGGACGGCGTTGGCCAGCGCTGATTTCGTGATCCAGTAACGTCACGACGGATAGCCCGAGCACGACGCGGCTGGCTGATCGCGGCGGGGCGGCGGGCGCGGTTAGGAGTACGCGCGAGATGCCGCCGTCTCCTGCCCTCAGCCCTGAGAGAGCCGGGCCTTCAACTTCGGCAGATCGTCGCACGCCTCGCCGATCCCGAGGTCGCACGCCTTCTGCGTGTCCACGATCCCGTCCTCGCGCTGGCCCGCGTGCCAGCGAGCACCACCGCGCTCGTAGTACGCCCGCGCATCCGTGGGTCGGAGCTCGAGGTACGCGTCCCACGACGTCACGACCTCGGCGAATCGTCGCGACTGCGCCAGCGCGTGGTCGAGCATCAGCCGCAGGTCGAAGTCGTCGGGACTCGCGGCGACGCTCGGCGCGAACACGGCAGGCCCGAGCTTGCCCGCATTCCATGCCCGCCGCTGGCGGACGTCGCCGTCCTCGGGCGCCAGTGCAGCGGCGGCGGCGAGATAGGGCGCCGCCTCGGCGTGCTTGCCGGCCTTCGCGCGCGAGTCGCCCTCATAGCTGAGCTTCTCCACCATCCACGCCACCGACTCCTTGAGGGCGGGCTCCACGGGGTCGACGCGCAGCGCGACCACGAGGTCGTCGGCCGCGCCAAGCAGATCGCCCCCGTCGCGACGCACACGGGATCGCCGGCGCCTCGCGTCGGCGTGCTGCGGCGACAGCTCGATCGCTCGATCGAGATCGGCCCGCGCCGCATCGTCGTGCTCGAGCTTGCGATGGACTTCGGCGCGCGTGACGAGAAATCGCGGTTCCTCGCCCTGCGCGACCGCCTCGTCGCACGCCGCCAGTGCGCGGTCGTCGGCGTCGGTGCCGGCCAGCCGACAGCGGTCCCACGCGGCGAACCCGGCAAGCAGCTTCAGCTTGGGATGCTCGGGCACGAGCGGCGCGACCTCGGCGACGAACGCGGCCATCGACTCGTACGATCCGCCCCACCTCGGCTCGAGCGCGGTCAGGTACATCGCCCGCGGCTCGTAGCACCCGCTGCACTGCGCGAGCGCGGCGTGCATGTGCGCGCGCACCGTCGCAGGATCCGCGGCGAACTTCGCGATCGCCATCAGGTGGACGTGCGCCGCGAGCGTGCTTGGTCGCAGCTCGATCGTACGCTCGAGGTCGACCCGCGCCTCGCCGAAGTGGCGGTGCATCGCCGCCATCCCATCGGCGTCGGCGCTCCCAGCCCAGTCGGTACCGCGGGCTGCAAGCCCCAGCGCCAGCCGCCACGCGCCGCGGGCCCCGTGCGCGGCGAATCCGGGCGACGCGGCGACCCATGCATCGAGCGGCTCGCCGAGGGTAGGGTCGGCGATCGCGAAGGCGTCGAATGCATCGAGGGCCCACTCTTCCTTGCGCGGGTCGGCCTCGAATTCGTCCTGGTAGTGCGCGAGCCAGCGATCGAGATCGGCGAAACGGCGGAATCGCAGCAGGGTTGCGATGGCGATCCGGTCCGGGCGTCGGAGCGGAGCACCGCCGATCCCGGTTTCATCGGTCCCGACGAACTCGGGTGCATCACCCGGTGCACGCAGGCCGCCAATACGATGCAGCGCGGCCGATCCCGCGGGGGTGCCCTCGGCTGTCGTGGGCTGGCACGCGAGCACGTGCGCCGCGATGAAGAAAGTCGCCGGTCGAATACCCATCGGCGCAGCATACGCAAGGTTTCGGCGAGCCGCCAGCCTTGGGGGGCATCGCGTCTGAAGCTGTCGGCCAGCCAGCCTGCAAGGACCAGCACGTGAGAGGCGGCGGGGATGGGCGGTACTCGTCGGGTTTGTTCTGGCGGGACGAAGTGACGAGCGGGCCCAAGAGGCAAGCGGGCGTTCTCGTCGGCATCGGAGATCGTCGCGACGACGCGCATCAGTGCACGACATCGGTTACCGCGTGCGAGTGTCCTCCGCCGGCGTCGTACATGACCATGACGCGCGCGCGCATCCACCACCTGGATCCCGAGGCCGACCTCGCGCCGCGCAACGGTTGAAGCGAATCCGCGCCTTCGACCCCGACTTTGCCTCTGTGCGCTGACTCGCCGTAACGGTCATGACGAGGGCGGCACGGCGAGAGCCCGCGAGCGGCGGCGCCTGCTGGCGCTGGGCCGTGCTATGGCATCATCTCGTCATGAGAGGTGCCATCGATCACGTCGAGGATCTCGCGTTCGCGGGCGCGTGCGCGCGTGGGGATGGCCCGGCGCAGGCTCGGCTCGAAGTCATCGTTCGCGCGCTGAGCCGTGAGTGCGCCAGCAAGCTGAGACTTTCGACGGCCGAGCGCGACGAAGTGACTCAGCGCTTGATGGTTCGCCTGCTCGCCGGTGGAGAAACGGCCGCGACACTGGCGAGCTACCAGGGGCGGGGCCCGCTGACAGCCTGGCTGCGCGTCTGCGTCGCCCGTGAAGCACTGATGCTGCGACGCAGCGAAGGTCGCAACCAGACGGTCGAGCTCGATCTCTCCACCGCGATCGAACCGCTGTTCGATCCCGAGCTGGGTTTGCTCGAGGCCGAAGGCCGCGTCGCCGTGAAGGCCGCCTTCCAAGCCGCGTTCGAACGCCTGCGGTCCGGGGACAAGGTGCTGCTCGCCTATCACTACGTCGATGGGTTGAGCGTGCGAGAGGTCGGCCGGGTGCTGGGCATCGCCGCCTCGAACGTCTCGCGTCGCTTGACGCGGATCCGCACCGAGTTGCTCGCCGAGACCCGCCGCTCGCTGTCCACGACCCGAGGCCTGGGCGAGTCGACCATCGATGACGTGGTGGCCATGCTCGACAGTCAGCTCGATCTCAGCGTCCCGCGCCTGCTCCGGGCTGCGCACACCTCGGCCGTCGCTACGTCATGAACGCGCCGTGCCCGTCCGAGGTGGTCGAGCTCGGGGGGCCGAGCTGCTCATGCGCGTCGGCATGGACGGCGACGCGATTCTCGCGGCCGCGACGGACGGCCAAGCTTTGGGGCTTCGACGAGCTCGGCAGCCTCGCTGTCGGGAGGCGCGCGAGGTTCTTGGTGCTCGCCGCCGATCCGCGGATCGAGCCGCGCTCCGTCAGCGAACCCGAGGCGGTGTACGTCGACGGCGAGCTGCAACCGCCATCGGTGGTGGGCGCGGGCGACATCGCCGGCTGATCGTCGCTGGATCGCCGTGCGATCGACGAGAGCACCGGCGGCCGGCGCCCGCGGTCACTTCGAGCGCGACGCGTGGTGCAGCAGCAGTCCGAGTGCCTCGTAGAGCACCGCCTCGGGGCCAATTGGCTTGCTCCCGCGCGTCCCCCGCTGGCCACCTTGGGGATCGAGCTGCATTGCCCCGAGAAACGCCGCGTACTCCAACGTCGCGATCGCTCTTCGACGCGACGGCGGCAAGCTTCGTGGCAGCAGACCCTCGAGATACGCGATCCGTCGCCCATCGACGCGCGCGACGACCCCGCGCGCCGTCGCATCGCGCAGGCCCCACCCGCGTACCGAAAGGTCGAGTGCCCAATCGAGCTGCTTGACCGTGGCAGCGAGCGTCCGCCGACGCGCCGCGGTGTCACGCTCGCGCGCGGCCGTGTCGATCGGTGCATCGGTGTTGCGCCGCTCCCAGGTCTCGAGAACCGCCTTTGCGAACGCCGGCGCGCCCTCGAAGTGGTGGTAAAAGGCGCCCTTCGTGCGGCCCAACGCCGTGCACAAGCGATCGATCGTGAGCGCCTGCTCTCCGGAGTCGCGCAAAAGTGCGAACCCGGCTTCGATCCAATCCTCGCGGCGGGTGCGGGCCATGGGTTGGTCTCATGAGAGAATGGCACAGCCGATCGTCGACGCCAGCAACAAGGCGATCGGCGAGTATAGCTGTCGGCTCCACCGCATGTATGGCGTATTGCGGATGCTCGGACGCAAGACCACCTCGAAAAACCCGCCGATGCCTCGCAGGGCGAAGATCGCGACCATCGCGAAGCCGCCCGCGTGCAGCCACGCTGGCGGGAGCCCCGTTGGCATCCACCCCCGGAGCACCGCAGTCCACCCCGCCATCGCTAACAGTCCGATCGCGACGACAACCGCTGCGAGCGGTCCGGGCATCGGCGAGCCGACTGGTGCGCCAATCACCAGGCCGACCAGCGCGTCGTGGTCCTTGGCGGGGAAGCTTGAGCCAGCCGCCCACGCCACGTGTATCGCCGCGATCGGGATCAGCAAACCCATCGCCACGGCCGCCGCGGCGTCGCCCCACCACGCTTGCCGGAGCACGTCGCCCCAAGGTGCCATCAGGCTGGTTCCCGCCATCGGCAAGAACAACACCCACTGCGGCAGATGCCACGGATCGCGGAAGCGCCGCAGCCCAACACCCACGAACGCCACAGCATAACCCAGCGCCGATAGCCCGCCGACAGTAGCGATCGCGTTGGCGATGGGCGGATCGAGCCAGGGCGCGACAGCCAGTGCGCCGCCCATGACGACGAAATGCCACGTCAACAGGTGCCACGCGCTCTCGATCGTGCCCCCGACCACCGCAGGGAGCGGCGCCGCGAGAGTCGGGCGCAGGATCTCGCGCCCGCCCAACACGGCGTGGACCGCCGCGGTGAGCAGAGCGATGAGACCGGAGGTGACCAATAGCACGGCTGCGGCGGACATACTCAGAACATACCATGAGGTATGTTTCTTGGGGCAGCGAAATCGCCGGACGGCCGGCAGTCCCGCCTGCGACCGCCGGACGCGCGTGCATCACTCGGCCGGCCGCCGCGGATCACGAGCTACATCGGCGCCATCTCCCAATCGCCCGTGGGGTCACGGCTGAGCATGAGCTTGCCGCGACGCGGCGAGCCACGCCGGCGCGCGTCGCGGGTCACCCATGCGTCGGCGTCGCGCCGACGCCGAACGCCCGGAGCAATCTGCAGCACAGGCCGCGCGCCGCCGCCGTGGTAGCGTGGGAGAGTCGTGGCGATCCGTCGTTTCCGTGCTGCGCGTGGGACCACGCTCGTCGCGTGGGCGCTCGCAGGGTCGGCGTGCATCAAGGCAAACCCCGCGTTCGTCGACACCGACGGGGACGCGGCGAGCGACACCAACGGGGACCCGGCGAGCGACACCAACGGGGACGCGGCGAGCGACACCAACGGGGACGCGGCGAGCGACACCAACGGGGAGACCTCGGCGGGCTGCGACCAAGGCGACGACGCCGGGTCCGAGACGCGCGCGATCGATCTCGGCACGATCGCCGCGGGCGCACCTCCCGGCGTCACCCACGGCACCCTGACGCCCGCGGCCCAAAGCGAGTGGTTCACATTCGCCACCGCGACGAGCGAGGGGGGGCCCAGCCGCATCGTCGCCACACTCAGGACCGAGGGCGCCGCCGAGCTGTGCGTGTTCATCGAGTGCGTCGACGCCCCCGGCGTGCCGTCGCTGCTGTGCGACGGCGGCACCGCTGTGAGCCAGAGCCCGCTGGGTCGCATCGGTTGCTGTGCCGCGAACGACGTCGGCCTCTTGGAAGCGTGCTCCTCCGACGTGAACGTGTTCGTGCAGGTCTCAGCGTCCGGGCTCGACGCGTGCCTGCCGTTCGAGCTCGAGTACCGCGTGACGGAGCCCGGTGGCTGAGGCGGACGCGAGCGCCCTCGTCGACGCGTTCTCCCGGGGCCTGCGCGGCCGTGGCCTGCCCGCGGACGACCCGGCGTGGCGCGACTGGCTGCCCGAGCTATGGGCACGCGTCCTGCGACGGTGGTCGCTCGTACCGCGGCCCGAGGACCTCGGCGCAGCGCTGGCCGAGCGCGTGCAGGCCGGCGAACGACCGATCGATCTCGAGCGATCGATGCAGCTTGAGGAGCTCGCCCTGGCGTGCGCGTGCGCCCACGGCGACGTGCATGCGATCGCAGCGCTCGAGCGCGCGTACGATCGGCACCTGGAGCAGGTGATGGCGGGCGTGAGCGATCCGCGGCTCGGCCCCGACGACAAGCGTCAGATCATCCGCGTCCACCTGTTCGTCGCCACCGCCGAACGCCGGCCCGCCATCGGGCAGTACTCCGGGCGCGGCTCGTTCGTCGCGTGGCTCCGCGTCACCGCGAAGCGCACGTTGCTCAACGCCGTGCGCCGCCACGAGCCCGAGCGCGTTGCCGCCGACGACGACGCGATCCTCGACGCCGTCGCCGCGGGCGCGCCCGATGCCGAGCTGCAGCTTCTCGGGCTCGGCTACCGCGACGCGTTCCGGGTCGCGTTCCGCCAGGCGCTCGCCGAGCTGTCGGTGCGCGAGCGGACGCTGCTGCGGCAGGTGACCGCCGGCGGTCTCTCGGTCCGCGACCTCGCGCGGGTGTACGACGTGCACCACGCGACCACGGCGCGGTGGCTTCGACAGGCCTACGACGCGCTGCTCGCCCGCATCAAGGTCCACCTCGCCATCGCGTTGCACAGCGACGAGGGCGGGGTCGAGAGCGTCCTGTCGCTGATCCGCAGCCGACTCGACGCCAGCTTCGCCGGGCTTGCCGCGCCCGAGGGCATCGAGTGAGCGGCCGCGTCACCGGCCGAGGCGCAAGGCGAGTGCGCTGAGCCGACCCGCCGCGCGGCCGTCCCCGAGTTTGCGCGCGCGCTCGTAGGCCCGCGCCGCGTCGTCGTACTCGAGCGTGCGCAGCTGGGCGTCGCCGAGCGCGATCCAGTAGCGCGCGACCTTGGGCCGGTGGGTCACCGCGCGGCGCCCGAACTCGACGGCGCGGCTGAACTCGGCGCGCTCGAAGTAGACCTCGCTCAGACCAGCGCAGGCCTCGGCGTCATTGCGCCGGAACTTCAGAGCGCGGTGGAAGTGCTGCTCGGCGGCGCCGAGGTCGTTGGCTCGGATCGCCGCGCGACCGAGCGCGAGCTCGCGGGTGGCCGCGGCGTCGTCGGGCGGCGCGCCCGGGGCCGGTTCGATCGGCGCTGTCGGCCCTGCCTCCGGCGCCACCGGCGTGGCGCTCGGTGTCGGCTCGACCGCGCGTGGTGAGGCCGGGGCCGCCACCGCCGTCGTGGGCTCGGCCGCGTGGAGCCCGGCGACGCGCCGCAACCGCTCGAGCAGCGTGCTGCTCGCGCTCTGTTGCGCCACGAGCTCGCCGATCCGCCGTCGTCGGCTCGCGGGCTCAGGATCGGCGAGGATGCGCAGCGGCTCGGCGGCCGCGAGCTCTTCGCTCGAGTAGTCCGACGCCGATGCCTTGATCCGCAGGCTCGCGAGCTCGCCGGGCGTGACCATCATGCGGGCTGCGGCGTGGGCGTTGGCGGGGTCGAACATCACCGCCGCGATGTAGTAGTCGGCGGCGAAGGGCGCACCGCCCTCGCGCGACCAGTACTCGTCGCCGAGCCGCACCAGCGTCGTCGAGAACTCCTGGCGCAGCGCGGCGGCGGCTTCATCCGCGAGCGCGTCCTCGTGCTCGAGCGCCTCGAGCTGCAGCACGCGCTGGTACGCGGTCGGTTCCTCGGGGCGCGCGCGCTCGGGGTAGACGAACCGGGCCTGCGCCGCGGCGAGCCGGGCCTCGTCGACCAGCCCATCGATCTCGGTCGGATCGGTGGGCGGCGCGGGCTGCAACGCGAAGCCGACCCCGACGCCCGCCCCGGCGATGGCAGTCGCCGCGAGCCCCAGGGCGAGGTGTCGGCGACGCGCGCGGCGATCCCAGGTCAGCGCGCGCAGCAGCTCGCCCATGTCGCCGTGGCGCTTCGTCGGATCGTCGGCGAGGCCCCGCAGCAGCGCCTTGCGCAGGGCGCTCGGCACCTCGCGCCGCGCCGGGGCCGGCTGCGGCTCGCCCTTCGCGACCGCCCGCAGGTAGTCGACGAGGTCATTCGCCGCGAACGGCCGCACGCCGAACAGCGCCTCGTAAAGCGACACGCAGAAGGAGAACTGATCGGCGCGGGCGTCGACGGTGCGGCCGCGCAGCTGCTCGGGAGCGATGTACGCCGGCGTGCCCATCACCGTGCCGGTGCGCGTCAAGGCGGCGTCGAACCCGGGCAGGCGCAGTCCGTCGTCAATCGGCGCGCCCTCGCGCGCGTCGCCGAACGCCCGCGCGAGCCCGAAGTCGGTGACCAGCACCTGATCGCGCAGGCCGACCAATACGTTGCTCGGCTTGAAGTCGCGGTGCACGAGGCCGACGGCGTGGGCGGCCTCGAGCCCGCGCCCCGCCGCCACGAACATGTCGCGGATCTGCTGCCACGTGCGCGGCGCCGCGGCGAGCCACTGCCGCAGCGTGCCCCCTTCGACGACTTCCATCGCGATGAACGGGCCGAGCGCGGACATGCCGATGTCGTGGACCACGACGACATTGGGATGCGCGAGCCGAGCCATCGCCCGGCCCTCGCGGAGCAGTCGCGCGGTGACCTCTTCGCTGGCGCCCGCTCCATCGCGCATCAGCTTGATCGCGACCTTGCGATCGAGCTCGGGATCGTAGGCGAGGTACACCCGACCGAGCCCACCCTCGCCGAGCAGCGACAGGATGATGTAGCGACTGACGCTCGCGCCGCACGACAGCTCACCGGCCTCGGACGCCGGCGACGACTCGTCACTGCGGCGCGTCTGGCAGATGCCCGCGTTGGCCTCGTGCACCAGCGACGCGCAATCGGGGCAGGCGTCG
The DNA here is from genome assembly GCA_902826865.1 of uncultured Myxococcales bacterium. Taxonomy (GTDB): domain Bacteria; phylum Myxococcota_A; class Polyangia; order Nannocystales; family Nannocystaceae; genus Xiheibacterium. The sequence goes on along the minus strand of CADEGN010000048.1, from coordinate 23,927 downwards.
ATGTGCAGCTCCATCTGCTGGCGCGCGGCCTCGTCGAACCCACCGGCGACGAACTGCACGATCGCGTCGGCGCTCGGGCACGTCATCGTCCTCGCGAGCTCCGACGCAGGCGGTGGCGCACGGCCAGGACGATTGCCCCGGAGACCAGCGCGGCGGCCCCGGTGGCGACCAACGTGATGCCGGCCGTGCGTGTGTCGTGCAGCCAGCGACACTCGCCGAACCGATCCCGATCGGCGCCGCTGCACCGCGATCGGATCGGGCGGCTGTCGATGGCCCACAGCGCCGCGCCGACCGCCGCCGCGGCGGCCCCGCCCGCGAGCAATGACACGCCGACGATCGTGCGTCGACGCGGGCGCGGGTCGACGGCCGGCCCGGGGATCGCTGCGGTGGCCGGCAGGGCGGCGAGTTCGACGTCGATGCGCTCGTGGACCCCCGCAACGAGCTCGACCTCGCGGAACGCGGCCACGTACCCCGACCTGCGCAGCTCGAGTCGATGCCGGCCAGGCGTCGCGGTGAGCTCCAAGGGGGTCGCGCCGCGGAGCTCGCCGTCGAGCCGCAGCTGTGCGCCCTCGGGCCGCGTCGAGACCTGCAGCACCGGCGGCGCGGTGACGAGCGCGTCGAGCTTGTCGCGCAGGCTCGCGCCGAGGGCCGAGACCTGCGCGCTGACATCGGCGAGCCCACACACCTCGCACGCATCGCTCGCCGTGGCGACCGAGGATCCCGTGCGCGCGTCGACAAGCGCCAGCTGCACGGCATAGTTGCGATCGACGACCTCGATCCGCGCGGTCACGATGTAGCGGACCGCCGCGCGGGCCGCGGGATCGAGGCACGCCAGCTCGGCGCAGCCGGGCGCCGGTGGATCGGGGTCGACCACGTCGAAGCGACCGCGCGCGAGGCCGTCGCGCAGCGCGACGCCGAGGGCCTGGGCCCACTGCGGCGGCAGTGTCCCCGCGACGGCGAGCTCCAGGACCGCGACGCCGGGGGCGTCCGCGGGTGGCGGCGTCGCGTCGACGGCCGGGGACCACGCAAGCAAGAGCGGCAACGAGGCGGCGAGCAGTCCCATCGGAGTGCGGTGGGGAGCAGCGTAGCGCGCCGCTGCCGCCATGCCCAACCCGGCGAGGGGTCCTCGGCGACGCGCAGCGACGGCGATCACGAAACCCACGCGACGCTCCGGCCAAGCCCGTGTCTCGGGGCCCGGCGCGCTCGATCTGCCGGTGCGCGCGCAGGTCTCCATGCCCTTCGAAGCTCCCGCATCGCCCCACGTACCACCCACGTTCAACATCGAGCACGATCGCGAGGCGGAGCTCACTCGTCGGGCGGCGGCGGGCGATCGCCGCGCCCTGGACGAGGTGATGCGGCGCGTGCTCCCGCGGATCCGCGCCGTCGCGGAGCGGATGACGCGTGACGCCGCAGAGGCCGACGACGCCACCCAGGTCGCCGCGCTCGAGCTGTTGCAACACCTCGCGACGTTCAGCGGCCAGGGCTCGCTCTTGGGCTGGGCCAGGGTGCTCGCGTGGCGACGGATCTCTCGCCACCTGGCGCACGTCCGCCGCTGCGGCACTCGCGAGCGCGAGCTCCCCGACGACGCCACCGATGCGAACGACGCCGGTGACGCGCTCCTGCGCCGACTCGAGCTCGAGCGGTTGCTGCGGGACATGCCGGTCGCCCAGCGCCACGCGCTCGTGCTGCACCACGGCCTGGGCTGGTCGCTCGACGAGGTCGCACACGCGACGGGCACCGTCGCCAACACGGTGAAGAGCCGCATGCGGCTCGCACTCGCCGAGCTCCGCGCACGGCCGGGGTGACGCGGGACCCGACGACCCGGCGTGGGCGAGGACGGCGAGAGGGCCGCGCCGCCGCTCGGTGCCCTAGATGCAACGACGGACGACCCGTCGCATGGAATTCGACCGCTCAGCCGCCGAGGGTTTCGGCGGCCGAGTAGCCGCACACTTCCCCCTCGAACGCGGTCGGATCGACGTCCTGCCACGCCCCGGGGTCGCCATCCCCAAGCCCGTGGAGATCGAGGGCGCACTCGCCGGTGGCGGCGCCGTCGAACGTGACGGTGCCTCCATAGCTCCAGTCGAAGCTCGCGGCGTACGTCGCCGCGTCGACGACCGAGGCCATCGACCAGTCGATCGAGCCATCGATGATCACACCCGCTTCCTTGCAGGCGTCGAAGTCGACCGCATAGTCGTACGTCGTCGAGGGCAGCGCACCGGGCAGCGCACCGGGATCGATGTCCTCGGGATCGAGATCGGTCCACGCGTCGAGCCCGGCGAGCTCGAGCGTGCCCGAGAGCACGAGCTGCCCGCCCTCGCTGCACGGCACGGCGACGTCGACGAGCTCGTGCACGCCGTCGCCGTACACCTCACCCTCGCGGAACCCAAGGGTCGGGGCGAGCATGGCGGACCGCGCGGTGTCGGCCCCGCCGAGCGCGGCGAGCAGTGCATCGAAGCCGGCCTTCGCGTCCTTCTGATTGCCGATGGCCGCCAGCGATCCAGCGTCGCACGCGACGAGGCCGAGGGCACAGGCGGCAAGGAGGTGATGGGTCGTGGTCATGCCGTATAGGTGGCTTGTCGGCGCGTGCCTCGGGTCATCCCCATTGCGGTGCGAACCCGCGCAGCCGTGATCGACGTCACCCCGGCCGACCGACCGATTGACCCGCGGGCACCGTCCCGATGCCACCTCTGGGTCGCATGAACACTCGACCCCCGCTTGGTATCTGTGCGTTGCTCGTCCTCGCGAACGCCTGCGTCATCTCCGACGGCGATGACGGCACCGCGTCGGCGACCGCCACCGAGACGGCGACCGCAACCGCCACGGACTCTGCCTCGGACACCGACGGCGACTCCGCGTCGGCGAGCGCCTCGGCATCTGCGTCGGCGACCAACGCCGACTCTGCGTCTGCGTCGGCCACCGACTCTGCGTCCAACTCGAACAGCGCCAGCGCCAGTGACAGCGACAGCGCCAGCGCCAGCGCCAGCGCCAGCGCGTCGGACTCCGGTTCCGACGTCTCGAGCACCGGCGACACCACGTTTGGCGACGTTACCGGTGACACCAGCACCACCGATCCCGACTGCGACGAGGGCGGCTGCAATCAGGTGTGTCCGCCGGGCGAGCGCTGCGACTTCACGTGCGACGGCGGCAACTGCAATCAGTCGTGCAACGAAGGCTCGACGTGCACGGCCGACTGCGCGGGCGGCAGTTGCAACCTCGAGTGCGACGCCGACGCGACCTGCGACTTCTCGTGCGCCGGATCGGGCGGCTGCACCTTCTTCTGCGACGTCGACGCGCTGGCCTGCGAGACCGCGTGCGAAGGCGACGTGATCTGCACGTGCAACGGGCTGCCGTGCCGGTGAGATCTGGGGGTTGAGAAAGGGGAGTGGACGCGCCGCCGCGGGGGTGGGTCCCGCGGCGGCGCGGGTCGTCGTTTCACCGCCGGCGGTGCGACGGCGTCGTCGGGCATCGGCTCGAGGAACGCTGCGCGCCACGTCCACGAGATCGGGAGCGCGGTGCGCGAAGTAGACCTCCTCCCGCCGCGCGCGGGCTACCCATGCGCGAACCAGCGGCATTGGTCGTCGACGCGCCCGCAGAACGTGGAGTCGAGCTCCGGGTCGCAGCCGCCGACGCCGAAGCCGGGCCCGACCGGGTCGATCCAGCTCTGGCAGCTCGCACCCAGGCCCGCTTGTACGTGCGAGAGATCCTGGTGAAGCCTATCTACACGAGGGTGCGCCTCGTCTCTTCGATGAAGTCGTAGTACGGAGCCACCTCGGTCGCGCAGTCGGGCCAGTGACCCGATGCCTCCCAGTACTCGATGAGCCCGAGGGCCCGACAGAATTCGACGAACCGGGGCGATTGTCGTAAGCGCGCGTTCACGGGCAGGAACAGGTGCGCGAGTCCGTCGAGGAGACCGAGGCGCCCGGACATGGCGCCGAGCGGCGCGAGCACGGCGGACGGGATGGCGGCGAAGATCGTGTCGAGATCGCCGCCCATGTTGGCCCAGTGCGCGACGAGGCTGAATCGAGGGAGCCCACTTTGGACGTCCTGCAGGACGCGGTCCCGGGTTCGCTCCAGCACCTCCGTCGTCGACCGCCGATACGAATCGGCCATGAACAGCGCGCGGTCCGTCGAGGCGAGTGCGGCCTCGGTGTACCGCTCCGGTCGATGATGCACGAGCAAGCGGTTGGCCCGCGGTAGGTCTCCCGCCGTGGCCGCGGCCCACGTGGCGAGGGCAAGTACCGTCGGGTCATCCGGCCACCGCGCGACGGCGTCGTCCATCAGCCGCAACGCCAAGCCGGTCGCGCCTGTCGCATCCAGTACCACGCCGCACGCCGTCACGTTCGGCGCGCGCAAGGGATCCACGCGGTAAGCCGCCTCAGCGTGGGTAGCCGCTTCTCGGATACGTCCCACCGTCATCCGGAATTGGAACAGCGCCCACTGGACTTCGCCGTTTCTGGGAACAGCCCGACATGCCTCGAGGAGCCGCGCCTCCGTCTCGACGAAGTGGCCCGCTGGCGGCGCGAGCAGGTAGCGCGCCTTGTGTGCCTCGCCGCACCACGGGTCGATGGCCAGCGCGCGATCGATGGCCGCCTGCGCCTGCTGACGCAGCCGCGCTTCGTCTGACTCGTCGGCAGTCCAACGGGCAGCAGCCTGTGCTGTGGCCACGAGGGCCCACGCCTCCGCGCTCTGGGGCGTGATGCTCGCCTCGAGCCTCGCCACCAGCTCGCGGCCGCCGTGGTCGCGGAGAAAGGTCGGCGTGTTCAGGAGGTCACGGATCCGCATCGCCACATCGGTCGCTTGGGCGTCGACGGGTCGCACGTGTCGCGGGTTGTGAAACGTGCCACGCAGCGCGCCGACGACGGCGACGGCCACGAGATCCTGCAGCGAGAACAGATCATCCATCGTCCCGTCGAAGCGGTCCGACCAAAGCATCGTTTGGTCACTCACCTCCATGAGGTGGGCAGACACGCGGACGCGAGGCCCCGCGCGGCGCACCGAACCGTCCAAGATGTGGGTCGCGCCCAGCGTCTCGCCGATCGTGGCCACCACCTTCGCCGCGCCGCGGAACTGAAAGCTCGACGTCCGGCCGATGGCCGTGATCGTCGAGGTCCGGGCAATGGTCTGGAGGATGTCTTCGGCGACCCCGTCAGCCAGGTAGGACAAGCCGGGATCCTCCGACAAGTTGTCGAACGGCAGCACGGCCAGAAGTGGAGTGGACTGGCGCGCCTCCGCCGCGTCAGGAGGCGATGAGGGGTTGGCGTGGAGGCGGTAGCCGATGCGGCTCAGCGTCTCGATCTCGAAACCACCGATCGTGTCGGCGACCTTGCGCAAACGGCCGATGCACCGCTGAACCGAATCCTCGCCGACCACGGCGCCACCCCAGCAGCGGGCGATCAGCCGGTCGCGCGAGACTGTTTCCCCTCGCTGCTGGGCGAGCGCCACCAGCACCTGCATCACGCGGGGCTCCAGGGTGATCCGCTGGGCTCCGGCCGCGATCTCACGCGCCGACGGGCGCACGAGATGCGGCCCGAGTGCGAACGACAACTCGGTTGAGAGATCGATCAGCATCGAATCCGATTCCTTCATCTGGGTTTCATCGGCGAACCATCGGGTTCAGATCCTGTTTTGTGCACCAGGTTCGCGCGATCCTGCCAGCACCGTGGCGGTTGCCTGCAGAGCGCGGGTAAACACGCCTGAAGGAGTTCCATCATGGCCGACCGACGCCTCCTCCCCCATGAAGCCGACCGCCTGTTCTTGACCGACGGCGGCATCGAGACCTCCCTCATCTTTGACGAGGGCTACGACCTGCCGAGCTTTGCGGCATTTTACCTGTTGCGTGACGGGTCGGGACGCGAGGCTCTCACGCGGTACTTCGAGCGATATCTTGCGATCGCGACCGCGTCCTCTTTCGGGTTTGTTCTCGAAAGTCCGACGTGGCGCGCCAATCCGGACTGGGCCGACCAGCTGGGCTACTCCAAGGCCGAGCTGGCCGCGAGCAACAGCGACGCGATCGGCCTCATGCAACACCTGCGCAGGCGCTTCGGAGGGGCCGCCACGCCCATCCTGGTCTCCGGCTGCGTGGGCCCGCGCGGCGACGGGTACGTCGTGACCGACGTCATGCGACCCGAGACCGCCGAGGCGTACCACGGCGAACAGATTTCCGTGATGGCCGCCGCGGGGATTGACCTGGTGACGGCCCTCACGATGACGAACGTCCCCGAGGCCATCGGCGTCGCGCGGGCGGCCGCTCGGCGCGGCATTCCGTGCGTGATCTCGTTCACGGTCGAGACGGACGGGCGACTGCCGAGCGGTGCGACGCTCGCCCAGGCCATCGCGGACGTCGATGCCGCTGCGGGGACCGTGCCTGCTTACTACATGATCAACTGCGCGCACCCGTCGCATTTTATGACCGAGATCGCGCGTGGCGAGAACTGGACGCGACGACTCGCCGGTGTGCGCGCGAACGCGTCGTGTCGGAGCCACGCTGAGCTGAACGAGGCGGCTGAGCTCGACCGCGGCAACGCCGAAGCGCTGGCCGCCGACTTCGTCGCGTTGGCTGGCGCCCTTCCGCACCTACGGGTTTTCGGCGGGTGCTGCGGCACCGACCACCAACACGTCCGTGCGATCGCATCCGCGCTCGGCGGACGTGCCATGGACTGAGTGTTCGGACCACGCGGGGGCGCTCCGAACGCCTCCTGCGAGTGCGATTGCTACGAAGCTTCAGCACGGGGCCTTCCGGCGTGCCGTCGAGCTGCACGCACTGCGCGGCGGAGCGCCCGTTAACAGTTACACGTACGCCCAAGTCGTTTGGCGCTCCAACGAGACGCGTATCCGCCGGGCACGATGCGCGGAGCGCCTCCAGGCCCACGAACCGGATCGAGGTCGGCTCCCCGCTGGCGCAGGGAAGTCCGCCGAGCCCGATTGAGGGGTTGTGCGCGGAGCCCTGTCGCACCCGGCGATCGCAGTAGTCGCCAAAGTCACGACCAGTGCCACGCCAGCCGACCGCAAATGCCTGCCATCAGAGTCCATGCGAGCCGAACTCTAACGCGTCCCTAAAGCCGACGCCACGCAGGCCGCCCCGTCAGCTCCGCCGTCGCGGCCGGACGCGCTCAGGCCCAGGGCCGGGCTCGGCGACGCGCTGGCAGTTGCCGCAGGCTTGTTCCGATGCGACCCTCGGTTCGACGTGGCGGTGCAACTGCCCCTGGGCTGGCACCCGACGTCGCGGCTCGGTGCCTCGACGGGGGGTCTGGGCCAATTCTACGACCTGCTCCTGCGCTCGGAGTGGCTGAGCGCAGCGTTCCCCGCCTTCGCCCGTCGCTCGGATGACTTCGTCCGCGGCGTCGGCGAGTTCATCGGGGAGTCCGCACCATCGCTGGTCGGGCCCGTCATCGATCTCCTGCGCGAGGTCTTCTCGTTGGCGCCGGAGGCAACGCTGGGAGCCGTGGCGGAGCTTCACGAGCGAATGCACGATCGCTACGGTGATACCCCGCCGGCGGTCGATCTCGTCCACTATGTGGTGTCGGCCATCGGGTCCCTCGCGGACGAAGCCGAGGCGCATCCGATCTTGGCTGCGAATCGATGTTGCGGCTGGGAGCGCGTTCCCGACCACGTCGCGCCGCTCGTGGGCGAGTTGACTGTTGTGCTTCCATGCTGGCGCGATGCGTTCGCGCATTCGAGCGGCGGCGACACCCGCAAGGTGGAGTTAGTACTCGGTGCCGGCTCGCAAGCCAACGCGGACACAGCTGCGTCGCTGCGCTCGTACGCGATCTCCGAGCGAATCTCGAGGTTGAAGGTCGCAATGGATGACCTGTTTGAATTGCCGCCCAACCCCGGTGAGGCCCGCAAGGGGCAGTCGTCCCTTGGCCGCGTGGTGCGGGATCACCGGTACTTCCTCACCGCGATGCATTGCCTCCCGGCCGACAGTCCTGCCGCGCACCAGCTCTACGAATCGTTCGCCGATGTCTGCGATCCCAGCCATCGCGAGGCCACCGAGAATGTGATCTTGGCGACGACGAGCGGACAGCGACGGGCATTGTCGCTGTTGCGCGCTGCAGTCCGTCGCGCGTACGTGGGTGGGGACGACGCGCGCTGCGGATGTCTCGCAGAGGAGGCGTTCTCCATCCTGACGTCGCAGTCGGACCTGCCGGCGGAGCCGGCCTATGTCGCGGCAATCCTCGTGGCGGCCACGTTGCCGTCGCGAACCGACTCCTGCGATCGCCCGGGGCTGCAGACCTGGCTGCAGCGGGCGCTGTCGGTTGCGGGGGGCGAGTCGGCCGAGTCTCGGTTTTTCCTGCATCGCTTGCTGAATGCCGCCTGTGCTGCGGTCGGAGATGAACGCGGGGCCAGCACCGCGTTCGATGATGCCTTCGCTGTGCTGAATGGGAGGGTGCCGGCTTCACATCTACCCGTGACCGCGGCGAAGGACGCGCGTGCCCAGATGCGGTTCGAGTGGGGCCCATTCGTCGGTGTCGAAGCGTTGCTGGAGCTCGGCCATGTCGACGACGCCGACGAGCTCCTGGCGAAAAAGCTGGGGGAGATGAGCGAATCCGCTGACCGCGACCTCCTGCGCATGCTCTTGGAACGCGAAGTGGACTCGCGTCTTGCTGTGCTCGACGGCGCGAGCGAACGACGGTTTCCGCCGTGGGTGACGGCCACCTTGGCGGCCTGGGCATGCGGCGGCCTTGCCGAGCTCCACGACGCCGACGGCGACTTCGCGGGGTGGCACAAGTGGAAGGTCTCTCAGTTTCGGCTCGAAGACCGTCACTGGGCGCTTCCCGAGCACGAAGCAGACGTCCGGGCGGCCCGTGATTCGGAACTCGAGGCTGCATGCAAACTGGACGAGGGCGATCGCGCCGGTGGTACCCCATGGTCCGAGCTTGAACGCTGGCTCCTCCATCGGCTCGAGCACGCGCCCCAGGACCCAGCGTTTCGCCGTGTGAGCGCGATCTACCTTCCTGGTCCGTCGGCCGCGCGCATCCGACGATGCATTCAGGAGTCCGAGCGAGCATTGGCCGACGGCGAAACCGGGCGAGCCAGACTGTGGGCCGCTCGCGCCACCGAGCTGCGCCGTCGTTTCGCGTGACGACACCGCCGCGGCGGGATCACAGCGGGCGTTCTGCTCAAGCATGTACACTCCGTGCAGGATCGGTACCGTGCACGCCGTTGTCGGCGATGGCGATGCACCCCATCGGAGCGTGCCTCGGGCGCTGTTCGTGCCCCTCGCAGCCGTTGCGCTCCATCCACGGCTGTTTGCGTTCCGCCCGTTGTTCGCGGCGAGGATCGTGCTGAATACGCTCGGGCACATCGTTGGTTCGCAGCCGCAAGCCGAAAAACCTGAGGCCTGGCTGACTGACTCGGCGTCGCTCTCGGGTGTAGCGTGGTGAGACCATGTCGATCTCCTTTGTCCGGTCCCTGTGCCTGTCCGCCGTTTCGGTTGCCGCCGGTTGCGGCGGCAGTAACTCCGGCGCCGACACGATCGCGTGGGAGCCCGACGGGACCGGTACGAACGCCGGCACCAACGACAGCGGGCCCAACTCGAGCCCGACCGAGGACTCGAACGACCCCACCGGCGCCACCGCCGATCCCTCCACCAGCTCGGCGAGCAGCGGGCCCGAAACCGGAGACGGCAGCTCTGGGGGCCCCGTCGGCGGTCCCGCTGGTAGCTGTGGCATGGGCGGAGGCAAAAACGAGATCCTGCAGATCGAGATGGGGTCGCCGGAACGGTGGTACCTCATCGGCGCCCCGGACACCGACGAGCCGCTGCCGCTCGTCGTCGCGTTCCACGGCGATGAGGGTGACCCGTTCGAGTCGACCCGGTACATCTGGGGCAGCTACTGGGAGCAGAACAACTTGCCGTTCATCGTCGTGATGACCAAGTGCCCGGGCTGTACGAGCTGGTATCAAGGCGATACGAACGCGAACGCGGACTACCTCTGGGAGGTCTTGGCCGACGTCGCCACCAACCACAACGTCGATGTCAGCCGGGTCTACGGTTGGGGCCTGTCCGGCGGGTCGGAGTTTCTCGCCATCCACGGCTGGGAGTTTCAAGACGTCTTCGCCGGCATTCAGTGGTGGTGCGGAGGCAACGCGTACACGCCATACACCCCGCCGTCGCGGCCTGATTGCAAGGTCCCAGGCCGGATCGTCATTTCCGCAGACGACTTCCTTTATGACGGCGCCCAACAGCTGCTCGCCCGCCTCGAAGAGGAAGGGCACGAGCACGAGTACATCGAGGCGCAATGCTCGGGGCACTGCTGTGACACTCCGGACGCCAACGAAGGGGCGTGGGCGTGGTTCCAAACCCTGACCAAATGCGATGGCATCGTGCCCGGCACGTGCGGTGAACTCGAAGATTTGCCGCCCGCGCCTAGCCTCGCTGGGCCGACGCTCACCACCTCGACGTCGGGCAATGCGATCCCCCCAGCAGTCTCCGTCGCCCGCCATCCGCCGACGCCAACCCACGACTTCGGCGCGGCCCGTGACCGGCTCGACGAGGTGCTCGTCCGACTCGAGCGCGGGGCCGCGGGCGCGACGGTGCGTGAACGCGAGGCACTCTTCGCCGAGGCGATGGGCGCCTACGACCGAATGCTCGCCGCAGCCCACCACGAAGGGCCGCAGGCGAAGGCGGAGTTGCAGGCCCGCTATCCGCGCCTGCGGGCCATCATGGCGCAGCTGCGAAACTGAGGCATCGGCGCAACGCGTTGTGGGCGTGGCCCGCCACTCGTCTGTGTGCCGACCTCGGCAGCACAACCTACGGGCGGAGCCGCGCTGTGAGTCCGGGGATCGCCGCCTGCAGTTCCGCGATCGCGGTCGAGTCCAGCAGCGTCACGAGGTCGCGAGCGGCCTCGTCCGAGTCCGCTGCGATTCGTAGGACGACGCATCGTTGATGGTTGTGACGGTGGATCTCCGCGGGAGCCCTGCGCACTTCCAGAGCACCCACGTCGCCGAGGCGGAGAGCCCGGCCGTCGGACATGGGGAGGACCATCTGCAAGAGCGCCTCAGGTGCCGTGTCATCGGGCTCATCCGTAAGTCGTACGCGGAGCGCCAGAGCGTCCCCACCACCGCCCAGGTGGCCGATGGTCTCTCCGAAGCGAGCAAGCGAAAAGAGTGACAGGACCTCGGCGACTGGCACCCCGAGGCGCCCGGCCCGGTCGCGATCGACGTGTGCCTCGATCAGCGTGCGATCGGCCGGCCGACGCGCGATGCTAGCGACGCCCGGGCGAGTCGCCAACCTGTCGCGAACGCGTCCGGCAGCGTCTTCGAGCGCGGACGGATCAGCGTGTTCGAGCTCGACCGTGAGTTGGGCCCCCGTCGGCGTCACGCTCCACGCGCCAAGGTTCGGGAGCCCCGCGAGGGCGAGTCGCCACGATTTCAACACGCGACGGGCATCGGCGTCGTCGCGGCTGATCTCGAGGACCTGCGTGATGCCGCCGGCCTCTGCATCGGGATCGGTCACGTCTGCACCCTCAATCACCACCCGGTGTGCCGGCGATCCGACCGGCGCCAAGGCGCCCACCACCGCCTTGGTGAGGTCGCGATCGATCTCGAGGATGGCCGCCGGTCCCGCGGCGGTGGGCGCGTCGACGTCGCAACGCGAGATCTCGATGGGGGCCGGAGCCGCGATCGCGACGAGACCTACAGGCATGTCGCCCGCGAGCTGGCCGATCCGATCGGCCAGCCCGTTGTCCGACCCTTGCGAGGAGGTCCGAACCATGACGACCACGGCCTGCTGATCTCCGATGTGGACCGCCGGCCCGGGGACGACACTCTGTTTCAACTCCGCCACGTCGGACAGGCGCACGGACCTGGAGCCCTCCACGCCGGACAGGTGCACGGACCTGGAGCCGGCCGACAGTTCCAGCTCGCCCACGCGTTCGGCTTCGGGTTCCGAGAGCTCGATCGCTCGCGGGTACTCGAGCGAGAATCGTTGCAACGTCGCCACGACGTCGCTGACGCCAAGGCCGAACGCCATCAGTCGCCGAGGGTCGACACGGACGACCAGTTCGCGCGCCGGTGCACCGATCACGTCGACCCCGCGAACAGCCGGGTCGCCTAGCAGGCGCCGGCGAAATCCATCGAGCCATCCCAGGAACTGCAGGGGCGTGAGTGGACCCGAGACCACCACCGGCAGCAAGCGCTCCTCGCCCGCCAGGATCGCGACCCGAGGCGGAACGCTCGCGTCCGGCAACGAGGACGAAGCCGCAGCGATGGCATCGCGTGTGGCGTCCAGCTGCCGATCCAGCCGCTCCTTCGCGGCCCCTGGCTCGGTGGGGATGGCCCCGTCGTCGATGGTGTTCTCGACCACGAGTCGAGCGCGTCCCGCCCGCACGAAAGCATGGATTGCGTGGGTCCCTTCGAGGCCCTGCAGCGCCGCCTCCAGCGGCACCACGATGTCGTGCTCGACCAGCTCGACGGCCGCGCCGGGATATTCGACGTCGACGATCACGCGGTCGGGACACCGTCTCCGCGGCTCGCGCGACGCCGATGTTGCGACGCGCGTTGGTGCCGGGCTCTCATCCTTCTGCGGGGATGACGTACACGCGCCGAAGGCAGAGACGAACGCCACCACGGCCGCTCGTCGGATTTGCGACGCCGATCGATTGCGGTCCGCGCGGGAAGAAACATGTTCGCGCAGGTTCGGCATGCGTTCCCGGCTGCGCCCAGGCTCGGAGGCGGCACATCAGACAAGAACTAACACGACTGGTTCCGATGGGTCACTGATCACCGCGGAACAGAGCTTCGGCCACCAGCCTCACCCACGTCGCGCTCCGTCCTTGTAGTGGTGCTGCGGCGGAGTTCGATCCCTGGTTCGACGTGGACGCCAACCGTGGTCCGCGCCGGCGCTTTCGCGACGGGTCGGGGCCTCTCGCGGAACGAACCAAGTGTCGCGCTGCGCGGTCCTGCGAGGTGGATTCGCGTCCGTGCTCGATCGCGCCCCTCCGCCATGGCGCGGGCGTCCGCACGTGGCTCTCGCCGGGCGAGCCTCGCAAGGCCGGGGACGACATCAGCGTCGCGAACGGGGACCGTGCTAGCGTGGGGTCGTTCGTGGCGAGCGCGTCTGATCTGCAGCGTTGGATCGCGGCCGGCATCATCACCGCCGACCAGGCGGCGCGCATCGCCGAGTTCGATCGCGATCGCCAACGGCGCCCCTCACTGCTGTACGCGATCGCCGGCGTCGCGGGCCTCGCGATCGCCGTGGGAATCGTGTCGATCGTCGCCTCAAACTGGGACGGGATCCCAGGCCGGGCGAAGATCGGCATCGACCTGGTCCTGCTCGTCGCGGTGGCCGCGGGGGTCTGGGAGTGGGATCGCCGCGGTATCGCGTGGGCGAGAGAAACCGCGATCGTGGTGCTATGGGGCCTGGTGCTCGCCTCGATCGCGTTGGTCGGCCAGGTCTACCAGCTCGGCGGTCGGACACACGTCGCGATGTCGACCTGGACGGTGCTGACGGCGATGCTCATGACCCGCGCCCACAGCGGCGCGGCGGCTTCGCTGTGGATCCTCGGGATGCAAGCGACGTGGGCCTCGATCGCGGTGTGGTTCGCTATCCAATACGACGACGGCCCTCCGGCGCTGGCGACGATCTTCTGGCCTCCGCTCGTCTGCCTCGGGCTCGGCAGCCATCGGGGGATCGAGGACCGACGCCCGGCACTGGCCAAGGCGTTGCGCGCGATCGGCTGGACCGAGCTGGTGCTGTGCGCCTCGGCCGGAACGCTGGCGTTTTATGAAAACACCGCCCACGAGAACTGGGACTCGGCGTACGCGCCCGCCGCGTTGTCCATGATCGCGACGCTCGCCCTGGGCATGGCCGTGCAGACGCGACTGTCAGAACGTGCGGCGCTCTTGGCCTGCTTCGCGGTCGCGCACGTGCCGGTGTTCTTCTCTCCGGGTGATCTGGGGGCCGTCTCGGCGCTGACGTTCATCGGCCTGTGGCTCGTGATCGCTTGGCTCGCCTACGACACCCAGGACCGGGGCCTGCTCAACCTCGCGACCGCGCTGGTCGGCGTGCGGATTGTGATCGTGTATTTCGAGGTCTTTGGCTCGCTCCTCGACACGGGTTTGGGTCTCGTCTCGGGCGGCACGGTGGCGTTGCTCGTGGTGTGGGCTTGGACCCGCGGGCGCAAGCGTTTCGAATCCATGGGAGGTTCGCGATGAGATCGCGGCTCACCCTCGTTGCGCTCGCGATCCCGATCCTCGGCATGTTGGCCGTGGTCGGGCGGGCCGAGTTCGCGTCGCGCGGCGGCGTGGTGTGGACGATCCCGATCGAGGGCTTCGATCCTCGTGACCCACTACACGGCCAGTACCTCGAGTACCGCTATCGCGTGCGATGGCATGGGCCCAACACCTGCGGCGATGACTCGGCCAACCCGGTGTTCGACGTCGTGAGGACCGGGTGCTGTCTGTGTCTACAAACCGATCGTGACAGCCGCGTCGATCCCGGCGTTCGTCAGATCCACTGCGACGAGCGACCGCCAGATTGCGACGCGGTGGTCCAGGCCGACCCGCTAAGCGGCCGCCAGCGGTACTTCGTCCCGGAGGACCGGGCGCAGGACCTCGAGCGGGCGCTGCGCGACCGGCCCGCTGCCATCGAGTTCCGCGTGGCGGCCGACGGACTGCCTGCAACCGGAGAGCTGCTGCTCGACGGCCGCCCCTGGCGCGACGCGCTCGGCCAGTGATCCGTCGACGCCCGCCCGCCAAGCCGAACAAGAACGAGAAGAAGGCGCAGAAGGCGCGCAGGCGCCCCCGCGCGGGTGGGCCGAGACGTTCCCGATCCCCCACCCGAGTGGCGAAACCGGTTCAGTCGGGCCGGCATACATGCGCAGGCAAGTGGGCACCGCAGGTCGCCGGCCAACACATGAACTCGCTCGCCGATGTTGTGCCGGGCTGCTTGCGCTCGGCATCGCGGCGTGTCGCTCGGACGACCGTGGGGTCGAGTCGATGACGATCGCCGATCCAACGTCGCACTGGTTTGGGGGTGACCACGTCCGACTCGTGCCGCCGATCCACTTGCCGTCGTCAGATCGTGAGCGCGCGCAGGTGGAGATCTGGATGGCGCTGGGTGAGGTGCCCATCGGTTCGACGCGCGGAGACGACGGGGTCGCGCGGCTACTGTTCGGGCCCGGGACCGTGGCCGACCGCATTGAGTTCGCCGGCGCGGATACCGAGCGCCGCATCGTCGACGTGCGCGGCGCAGAACTGGACGCGGCGGGAGGGTGCTGGTTCCATGTCTTGCGCCCGACCGACGAGACGCCCGGCGGCCCACTCGAGGGCGTGCGGTGGCCCTGCTACGACATGGAGGCGGAGGCGGCGGCGACCGAGGTCATGCGCGCGCGCCTGTCCGAGTCGCCTGCGTTTTCGCGGATGCGGCCGGAAGCACGGGCGCGGGCGCTCGCCGGCTTCGTCGAGCGCAATGACTGTAGCGGGTGCCATCAGCGTGGGCGACCAGATGCCGCGACGCGAGGCGAGCGAGGTGCTGTCCACCGCGGCACCGATGCCAGCGGCTTCTTCACGCCGCCGACGATGCTCCGCGATACCGCGCCGATCGAGCCGTACGGGGCGTTCGATCCCAACCTCGATGATCCTGCCATAGAAATCGCGTGTCCGGCCGATGACCTCGAGCGCCACGGGCCCCACAATGGCGGCACGCGCGTGCGCTGCGGCGATGGGCGGGTGCCGGTAGGAAAGCTCGACTGGTCCCTGTTATGGACGCGAGATTCTCAACGTGCGAAAGCGATATGTCGCGGGCGACGGTGGCTCATCGGACATATGGACGCCGGGACGCGCGCGATCCATGCGGGGGCAGTCGACCCCTGCGAAAGAGATGGCACCGACCTGTAACCGTCGGCGGAGCGGCAGCATAGGGCGAACGACGAGGAGATCTAACGAATGCGAACTTCCCTTGCCGGTATCCTTGAGGTGCTTGCCATCGGCGGCGTGCTCACCCTGCCCACCGGTTGCGACGACGGTGATGATGACGGCGATGACAAGAAAGACATGACTGCGTCGGGCAGTACAGCCGGCTGTCCTGGGGCCACCGCGGGATGCCCTGGCGCGACCGCAGGATGCCCTGGCGCGACCGCAGGATGCCCTGGCGCGACCGCAGGATGCCCTGGCGCGACCGCAGGATGCCCCGGCACGACGGCGGGATGCCCTGGCGCGACCGCAGGATGCCCTGGCGCGACGGCAGGATGCCCTGGCACGACGGCTGGATGTCCTGGCACGACGGCTGGATGTCCTGGCACGACGGCCGGATGTCCCGGAAGCACCGGGTGATCTCACGACCCCGTGAAGGACACGATGCGATCACCAACGTCCTTCGCGGGGGTCGGGATCGGACTGCGGCGCGAGCACGAACAGCAGCTGCCGTCGCTCGCGCGCGAACTCGACTTCCTGGAGATCATTCCAGAGAACTATGTCGGTCGCGGTGGACGCGGTCCTGCGATGTTGCACGCGTGCGCGGCGCGATGGCCGATCGCTGTGCATGGAGTATCCATGTCGGTCGGTGGACCCGACGAATTCGACCCTGTCTGGATCGACGACCTCACCGAGTTGCTCGACCGCGTCGGTGCGCCGTTTTACACGGATCACCTCTGTTATTCGACGATCGCGGGGATTACGTCGTTTGATCTCCTGCCTTTGCCGTTCAGCGAAGAGGCCGTCGAGCATTGCGTGAACAGGGTTCGAGCACTGCGTGATCGTCTCGGTCGCGACGTCGTGCTCGAGAACATCACCTACTACTCGACGATGCCGGGTGCCGAAATGGAAGAGGGCGCGTTTGTGCGGGCGGTGATCGAGCGCGCAGATTGTGGTCTTCTCCTGGATCTCAACAACGTCTACGTGAATGCACGCAACCACGGCCGCGATCCGCTCGAAGTGCTCTGGGCGCTCCCTGTGGAGCGTACCCGACAGATCCATCTCGCCGGGTTTTGGCCGGAGGAGGGGCGTCTGATCGACGATCACGGCGCACCAGTTGATGACGCGGTATGGTCGCTGTACCGCGCAGCCGTGGCGCGATTGGGACCGGTCCCAACGCTGATCGAATGGGACAATCGCATCCCGCCGCTCGGCCGAGTACTCGAGGAGGCGGACCGCGCCCGGGAGATCCAGCGAAGTATCGCCCGGTTGGAGGTGAGAAGCGCATGAGCCTGGATGCGTTCTTCCGCGAAGTCGCGCCGATGCTGTGGCAGGGACGCGCCGCCGCTGCCGTTACTGAGGCAATCGGTCCGTCGCCTTCGGGCGACGCCGCTCTTGGGTTCTACGGGGTCCTTGTCGCGCGCAATCTCGAGAAAATCCTGCGCGAGGTGTTCCCGTCGCTCAAAGCGCTGGCGATGCAGGAGGGATCAGCGCGCTGGACGGACCTGGTTCGGGACTTCGCTCGCGCACATCCTCCGCGCGGCCGAGATCCCAACGGCTTCGGCCTCGCGTTGCCTGCATATCTCAGCGGGCGTAGCGATGTGCCCAGGTTTTGGGTCGAGATCGCTGATTTCCACCTGGCACAGGTTCACGTCTACCACGCGCCTGAGCCCACGGGGGGCGACGGGTTCGAAGGTCGCATCTTGGTGCGGTCGTATGAACACGCCGTCGTCCAAATCGTCGATGCGCTCGCGCACGAGCCGATGCGACCGCCTTCGCTCGGAGCTCCGTGCGTCGTTGTGATCTACCGCCATGCGCGCACCGGTCGCGCACGCGTGCTGTCGCCCCATGCCGCGCAGGTGGCAGCGCTTGCACGGCGGCAGGGACTCGAGCTTCCATCCGTGCTGGCAGCATTGGAACCATCCGTGATCGATGCCGCCGAACAGGCGTTGGTGGCGGCTGGAGTGTTACTCGAGGCTCGCGACCAGGAGAACTTCGCATGTTACGATCGATCGTCCACGGGACCCTGATGATGGCGCTCGCACTTGCCGTCGGGTGTGACCCCGGCAGCGACTCGCAGGAGGGTGGATCCTCGACCAGCGATGGAGGCAGCGAAGCCCCCGCCTTGGACGAGGACGAGCTCACGGATCGAATTGCTGCCTATGCCGAGGACCTAACGCGGGCCAACGCCATGTCGCGGCCGAGCGCCCATGGCCTTGCCGCCACCGTGAACGTCCACGTCACGCCGATCGATCTCGCGGCGTATCTCGGCCTCGATCCCGCCCAAGTTGCCACCGGTTCGCCCGAGTTTTCACCCGCCGTCCTGCTCGTGAAGGAGCATCTGGATGCAGATGGTGCGGTGAGTGGTTTGACGGCGATGGCCCCGGACGCAGCCTCGCCGAACGGGTGGTGGTGGGCGCGACTGGGTGCGGACTTGCGGATCGTCGAGTCCGGCCAGGTCGGTTATTGCGTCTCGTGTCACTCCGAGGTTCAAACCCAGGGGTGGGTGTACGGGGTGGCCGCCGATAACCGCAACTGAGTGCGTTGCTCGGGGCGATTGCCCGCCGATCAGTGACGTCTACATCGACAGATCTTCCGCTCTTCAATTTCACGCCGCGGGCGATCACCGTGCCCCCTCCACTCTCCTCGGGCCGCGGGAGGTTCCGCGCCGCGATGTCTTCGCCGCTTTGGCGCGCCCAGGTCGACCTCTCGCCGCCGCACGATCGGCGGAGCGAATCCGCAGCAGCTCTTCGACGTCGGCGAGGTCGCTGTGCCGACCTACCGCGCGCTTGTTGCGGATCAGGGCCTCGGTACCGATGAAGGGCACGCGCGCCCCAAACAACAGGCCTTCCGTCCGACTCTCCCATGCGGTACGCCACTTGACGCCGGGAAGCCGACGCAGGATGTCGACTGCACCAGGCCGGCCGACGAACAACCTCAGGAAATTGCGCTTCCCGTCCTCAGGCGACAGCCCATCGCCGAGAAATTCCGCGAGCGCCGCGAGCAACTTTCGATCGATCGTTGGGGCGCGCGGGATGAAGAGGTCGAGGTCCTTCGTCGCTCGCAAGTGGCCGGCATGCGCGACGGCATATCCACCGACGACGAGAAACGGCACGCCGTGCGCCGTGAGCGTCACCATGAGCTCCACGAGGTCGCGTTGCCAGCTACCGACCGAAGGTTTCACGGCGAGCTCGCGGGGAGCGAGTCAGCTCGATGGGGTCGCGACCACTGGCGATCCAAGCGATCTCGAATAGCTCAGCAACCGCCCAGCCTGTATCCGAGCCCGCAGGTCGCCGGACCGGGATGAGCTGGGATGGATCATCGGTTGCGAGAACGAGCGCACGACCCACGCGGCGACGACCTGCCATCTCCGCGAGTATGACGCGGGTTCTCGCCGCGGACAACGTGGTGGACGGGGTGACGGCGGTCGAGACTCTGTACCTGCTAGAAGCCGCTGACGGCCGTACTGCTGACGACGCGCCGGTTTTCGCGGCGCCCGAGATCAATCCTCGCTGGCGTTGGCCCGTCATACGACGGGCTGCTTCGCGCTCGCTGGGTTACGAAAATAGCTCAGGAATGTCGCCGGTGACCTCACCCAAGGTCTTGGTCTCCTGCGCCACTCCGCAGGCGACCATCGCCGAGATCACGGCCTTCGCCGGATGCTGGCCGGTCGCGACGATATGCTTGCCGCCGGTGGGGTTGAGCCCGCCGGCGTGGCCACCCACAAGCGCGACCATGTTGTCGCTGCAGTGGGTGACGTTCTCCGTGTTACTGCCATCAACATCAGGGCCGTAACCGCCCTCGAACAGCATCACCACGGCCGTGTTATCCAGCAGCGACGCGCCCTCGATATCCTGGGTGTCGCGAAGCTTCGCGACCAGCCGCGCGAAGTGCTTGACGTGCCAACCAAAACAGTCCGCATAGGGGATCTGTTGCCCGGATGAGTGTGCATGCGAGTGGATCATACCGGGCGATCCGATAATGGACTCCAGGACCAACAGGCTCTGCGAGAACGTCATGCGCACCGCGGCGGCGCGCGTCTGATCGCATGCAAAGGCCATCGTGATCAGGTCAAACAAGATCTCGGCTCGCAGGTCCTCGCCGCTGTACCCGCCCGTGCCCGTTTGGACGTACTCCCCGTCCTCGTTGATGAGCGCCGCCCCGCCGATCGGCGGATCTTCGCCGGGATCCGCGGGAAGCGAGCAGTCGCCCTGCCCGTCTGGGGGAATGGCGGCGAGCCGCTCGGCGAGCCCGTGCACCTCCTCGACGTGTCGTTCGAGGCGCTGACGATCGGCGGCGCCGAGCTTCGGAATCAGTGCTTTGAGCCGGTCTTGCACGAGGTCGACCACACTCACCCGCCGGCGCCGGCTGAACTCGCCCGCCGCGATGGTGTCTGGGTCGAGGCCCGGCCACGCGCCGAACAGGGACGAGTAGGCCAGTTGAGGGCTGTAGATCGGGTCGACGCGCTCCAGTCCGCTGCCGGATTCGCGCCACGAGATCCGCGAATCGTCGCCGCCAGTGCCGTTGCTGGCATAGTACGATCTCACCTGCACGCGGTACGACAGTGAGCGGACAAACTGGTCGTCATCGCTGATCGCGGCCGCGACGATCTGATCAGCGGTGGGCCCGTTGGGGGCCTCGGTAAATCCAGGTCCGGCACGCATACCGGACGTCTGCGGCCCCATCGTATTGAAGTGGAACTGGCCCTGGAGCCGACCCCCGGCTGGTATGTTGCCAGTGCTGCCCCAGGGGACCCTGAGCCCGCTGACGATCGACACGTGGTCCTGGACGTTGAGGCCCATGCCGCCCGGGCCCGGGTTCTGCGGCAACGCCCCGGCGCCGAGCGGCAACAGCCCACGCTTGAGGTCGTAACCCAAGCCGACCTCGTCCGGAATCACGAGGTGCGGGGCGTACGGGGCCCCGAGCGACATGCCGCCGTAGATCATCACGAACCGTTTCGGGGGGGACGCGTCGGCGGCACGCGCCGAGGATGATGATCGCATGATCTCGAGGGCCGGGAGCGCCATTGCGGCTCCGGCAATGCCACGAAGGAGCGCTCGGCGTTGCAGTCTGAATGGACGTGTCATTGGTCTCCCTCCTCGACGGTCTCTTCGCGGCGATACCTGAAGGCATCGTCCGACGCGAGACCGAGCACGAGGTCGTCGAAGCGAAAATCACCGCTTCCGACCTGCTCCAGCAGGTGCCTGCGGACGTCCTCGTCGACCGAGTCGAGCTCGGAATGTCCGGTCGCGAAACGCACGAGTTGCTTGGTGATGCAGCTGGACAACTGCCCGCTGTTGATGGCGAGCTCGGCGAGCTCGGCGGGCCCATGGAAGGTCTCGCCCGAGGGCAGCACGCCCTTGCCTTCGATCAGGCACTGCGTCTCGTCCTCCTCCGTGTCGGGATTGTCGGGCTCGTAGTCGCGATAGCGCCCGAGCGCGTCGTAGTTCTCCAGCCCGAACCCGACCGGATCCAGCGCCACGTGGCAGCTGAGGCAGCCGGGGGTGGAATGGACGGCATACCGATCGACCTTGCAGAAAGTGTTTTCCGGCGTGGGTTGGTCGTCGCCTACGCCGGGGGGCGGTGGCGGTACCGTTTGGCAGAGCAGCAGCTCGCTGATGAGCTTGCCGCGCTGCACCGGACTGGTGTCGAACCCGTTGAGGCCGTTGGACAGAAAACTGCCGTGGGACAGCAGGCCCGCCCGACCGGTGTCCCCGTAGTCGACCCACACCGGCTCCGAAGAGCCAGGTGCCGGAAGGCCATATTGCTCCGCGAGCAGATCGGAGACGAACGTTTCCTTGAAGCGAAACAGATCATGCCACGGGAGCTGCTCGTCGAAGACGACCCGCTGGACGAGTGCCGTGGTTTCGGTCTGCATCGCGCTGGAAAGCTCGCCGCCGTGGGGCAGGTTCTCGTAACCCAGCCACATCGCGTGGAACCGCGCGACGCGGCTCACAGCGCGTGGATCGGCAAGCATGTCTTGCGCGACCGCTCGGATCGCCTCGCCGTCGGCAAGTTCGCCCGCAGCCGCGCGGTCGAGCAGGGCATCGTCGGGAGTATTGCCCCAGACCAGATACGACAATCGCGTTGCGATCTCGAACTGGGACAACTGAAATACGCCGGGCTCGCCCGGTACGGGCGTCCCGATCTCGACGCGATAGAGGAACTCGGGATCTTGGAGGAAACCCTGGATGAGGGTGCCGACGCCGACGGCGAAATCTCCGGCTTCGGCGGCGTGGGCAAGCGCGCCGTCGCTGCCGGTGACGCCGTAGAGGCGGACATCGATCTCCGCGGGGGTGAGCGGCCGGCGCAGAGCTCGACGCCCGAAGCGCGTCACGAAGCCGCGCATGCACGCCTCGTCGTCGGGCCCCGACGCGACGCACCCGACGACTGCGTTGAGCCGGTCAGGATCGGCGAGCAGGCGCTCGGATACCTGCGTGGCGAGAAACTCGGTGCCGTTGATGAGCCCGTCTGAAGCGCTCTGGATCCGGTAGTCGTTGTCGAACGGGGTTGGCGCATCGAGGGGCAGCAGGGACACGCCGTCGAAGCTCTCGTCGAGCAGCAGGTCGCGAACGGTGTCGGTGTACTCGCGGGCGGTTAGACGCCGCACTCCGCTCGCGGTGATCAACGCCGCGTCGGCCGGCGGGTCCGCAGCGGTGTCGCCCCCGGTGCCGCTGTCACCAGCTCCGCTGCCGCCGTCGTCATCGGCGTTGTCTGCACCACCGAGTTGGTCCGGGTGGTCGGCTAGACCCGCGTAGCAGCCGATGGCCAGGGCGGCGAACGCGAATGTAGGCAACCGAATGACGGCAGAGTGGCTGTTGATCGATCGCCAGGAAACCATCAGTCCCTGCGTTGCCGGTGAGTGCCCGCTTGTCCCAGCTCAACGCTGATCTTGTTTGGGTGCGGCTCCCCTGCGAAGTTCGACGCGATCGGATTGTAGCGGGCGCTACGGATGGAGCGGATTCACCATTCGGCCACGGTTCTCCGCGCTCGCCTTTTGGGGCACCGCCCCCCAAGCGGCCCCGCGGGCGAAGACGGAGAGCAGCAAGATCACGGGGTGCGGTGGGGCCCGCCGTGACCCGGCCGCGGCGGCGGCGCGCGAACGCCAACACCCCGAGCATCCATATCGCATGCGAAGATCGTGGCGCGGTGGTGCAGGCGCAGCTCGATGCGCCATCGGATGGGCCTCCGGACTCGTCGACTGCACCGGGGTCACCCTGCGTCATGCTCTCGTGGGGCCCGGTTGAGCCATCGCTGTCGTCTTCGTCGCTCCCTTCATCGCCCTCGGCTTCGCTGCCGTCTCCATCGCCGCCACCTGTCCCGCCGGAGCTCGTTCCCCAAGGCTCCTCCGCTGGCGTGTTTGCGCACGTTCCCTCAACCACCAACCCTGAGACGCTTTCCACCCCCTGCGCTGGCCCGCTTGGCCCAACGAACAACGAGTCCGTCATGTTCGTCGAGCCCAGAGAAATGGTGCAGCTGCCCGGTTTCGTAATGCCCTCGATTGCGAGATGCACGATGTTGTCCGTCCCCTCCTTGACGTTGGCCGCCGAGACCGTCGGGTTACCCGAGCACCCGACACACGCCGCCGAAAATCCCGTGATGCCTGATGTCGGCAGGACGCCGGGGGTCATGACGTCAACGGTTGCTTCAATGCCGCCACCAGCGAGCGCCGCTGCCGAGACCACGCGCCCTTGCTCGAACGCGCCAATATCCGTGGCGCCCACCGGAGTAGGCCGAGCGGCAGTGCTGGTTCCCGCGTTACGGCATGGATTGGTTCCTTGAATCAAGCGAGCATCGAAAGGCGAGGTGCTGGTGATGCATTCTGCGACCGTCGTGCTCACCTTGCCTGTTGAACCACACGCATCGGACGGACCACAGGCGTTATGCGAAATTGTCGTGCCCGTTCCAGAATTGGCCACCTGTCCTGACGTGTTCCCGAATACGATATTGTTCTGTACAACTGTGTTTATCGCAGGACCGCCATCTCCTGACTCGACACTGACGCCCCATCCTTTGTTCCCATAGCGCGGGCTGTCGCCCGCAACCCAAGCGAAGCGCGAAGCGTGTAGCGCTGA
>CADEGN010000047.1:5483-38241 GCA_902826865.1 uncultured Myxococcales bacterium | reverse complement strand
GGGGCCCTACCGGAATTCACTCGAAGAGAGAAGGAAGGTAGGGTCTACCAATGGAAACTGTGTTGTTACGATGTTGGGTAGGTGTGATGGGACTCTGGGTTGCCGCCTGTGGAGCTGACGCCGTGGGTGATTCCGGGGGGACAGTGACGGCGGTGGAACGCTCACCACCGACGCAAGCGTGGACACGAGCGCCGGCTCGAGCGCCGACACCATGCCCACGCAATCAACCAGCGTCGGTGATGGATCGGCGACCAGCGGGTCCGGGTCCGGGGCCGGTAGCGGCGACGGTGGCGGCGGTATGTGTGGAGCGCTGAGCTGCGGCACGGGCGAGCTGTGCGTCTCACCGTGTTGCGGCGGCCCGGCGCCGACCTGCACTCCAGCCGACCCCGACGGCACATGCGGCGGCCGACCCGCTGTCACGCCGGACTTGTGTCCATTCGGCGGCTGTGATGCCGAGCTGTGCTGCATCCCGCCGCCGTGCGAGCCCGATCCACCGTACTGCGCGCCGATGTCGGGGATCATGTGCACGGGAACCTTCTGCAGCGTCGGGACATGCAGCGGGATGTTGAACGACGCTGGTGACCTCGAGTGTCAATGCGCGTGAGCACGGTATCGCCGCGCACCCCCCGGGGCCCTGCGGAGCCGACCGCATGGCTCGGGGTACCGGCCGCGATCGCGGGCGGTGCCGCCGTCACATCAGAATGCCGCGGGCGTCAACCTGAGGCAGCGGTCCCACATCCGTCTCGCCCAGTCGCTGACGCAGGTTGAGCTCGATCGTCGTCGCCAGCGCTGCCAGCGGTAATGCTGGCCAAAACATCGTAAACGGATCCTCAAGCACGCGGCCGACTTCGCTGATCAGAGTGAATCCCATGCACAGCAGCACGGCGACCGGCACGGCGACCCACCCCAGCGTGTCGACCAAGCCCATGGGCAGCAGCACGCCGTAGGCCTGAATCAGGCGCTCCGCCACGAACCCGTAGCCCGGGGGGAACGGGGTCTTCTTGATGCGCTCGCACCCGCCTTGCACGTCGAGCAAGAGTGCGATGCTGCGGTCGAGTAGCTGCAGGCGGTAGTGATCGAGAGCGCCGCTGTTGTTGAGATGCACGAGAGTCTCGGCCTGACGGTGCAGCAAGGCATGGTTCGGGCTGGTCTGGCCGCGCAGCGTCTCGATCTCGTCGGCGGTCAGCCAGCACGCTACGTCGTGGTCGTCCCAGGGGCTCTGACCTCGCAGCGCGCAGCGCAGCACGTGGACGTAGGCGATGTGGCCACGAACGAGGGCGGTGGCGTGCTCGTTCGCGCCGGGGCGGTCGCGGTCGACGAACGCGAGCACCTGCGTGCAGAAGTGCCGCGAGGTATTGACCAGCTGTCCCCACAATCGGCGGCCCTCCCACCAACGGTCGTAGCCAGAGTTCGTGCGAAACGACACGAAGATCCCGATGGCTCCGCCCATTACGGCGAGGGGCAGCGTGCCCAGCTCGAACCAGTGCCAGCCAAGCACCCGGTCTGCCAGCACGACCAACGCCGCCGCGCCGCCGAAGAATAGCAGACCGCGCCATTGCCAGCGCAGCAATCCGAACAGTGATCCGCGATAGGTGACGAACATGGCGCGACTCTCCGGGCGAGCTTGGCGCATGCCGAGGTCGCGGGCAAGCCGGGGACCGGAACGTGTCACCGCCACATTCGCTTCACGCGAGGCGTCCTGTGCGTCGAGAGACCGTCGAGGACGACGTGGACTGCGACGCCGTCCGGTAGGATCGTGGCTGTGTACCTTGGCACCGCGAGACGGCGCCAAGGGGCCTGATCGCGTTGGAGGGCTACGAAATTATCTCGGTGGCGGTTCATGGCGAGCGCCCGTAAAGTCCTCAGATGGCGGCTCGTTCGGGAACATCCGCAGCACCAGATGGTCGTGCTCGCGTGAGAGTTGTTCGGCCCCTGTTGTTGCTCCTCGCCGGAGGAGTCGCGATAGGGGTCGGCGGGCCGCTACTGTTGGGGCAGCTGCGAGACAGCCCCCCTGTGCCCGCAGTTCGGAGCCTTCTCGTCTGGTCGAGCTGTGGTCTTGGTGTCCTCGCCGGCCTCTACACTGGGCGACGTTCGTGGAGAACGGCACTTGTGCTCGCGCTCGCCGCGGGAGCGATCGTCTGGATTTCAACCGCGGGAGGCTTCCTCGCTCTCGACGCCTCACGGTTCCGCCTTCTTGCATGGGGTTGGAGCTCGTTCGACCCCGAGGCTTGGCGTAGCGCGAGAACAAAAGGAGCGGGCTTCAATCCGCGCAGCAAGATGGTCGCGCGATTGCTTGTCTCAGGTGCTCTCGATCGTAGCCCAAGGGAGGACGTCCTCGCGTTGCTCGGGCCGCCGGACTGCAGCCCCCCCGACGCACAAACCGAAGCATGGGAGGTTGGATACGTGTCCGGATTCCAAATTGACGTCGACTGTCTTCATGTGTGGTACGCGACCGAAGGCAACGTGCAACGAGCCGAAGTGCTTCAGCGCTGACCGATCACGCTATCAGCTACCGCGCGAAGCTCGGGATTCGTTGAGCGCCGCCCTTCTTGCCGAAGCGGTCGAGCCACTCGATCAGCCCGGGCTCGCGGTGCCATAGGGGGCGCTCCGGCTTGCCGCGGCTTGCAACCTTCTCCAGCGCCGTCCGACGGTTCGAAGCGCCGAAGCTCGAGCTGGCCTTGCCACGTCCGGGGTCATGGTGGCGCTGATATGACTGTGCCCCTTGGCACCGCGACACGGCGCCAAGGGGCCTACTCGATCACCGCCGGGCTGGCTTAGCGCAACGTCGCCACGCCGGTGATACGGCTCTCGTTGGCGAGGTTGTCGAGGTCCTGCACCTTGGCGGGGCCTTCGTTGGTGATCTTGGCGATCAGCGGCTTGAGCTCGAAAGGTGCCGGGCTGTCGTCAGGCTCGGGCTCGACCGAGACGACCACCGAGAATCCGTTGGGCAGGACGAGCGGCGGAGAGATGAAGTCCTGTCCGGGGAACGGCGGCGTCGGGTCGGCGCCGGCCGTGGGACCACCGCGATCGGAATCGGGGGCGGCGACATCAGTGAAGCGACCGGTCGAGATCGGACCGTCGGCGCTGGCGACCCAACCCTCGTACACCCAGCCGTCGGGCAGCTTGGGCAGATCCAAGCTCGGCCCGGGGCCGGCGGTCGGATCGAGGAACCACACCCCGAGCTTGTAGTCGTCGGCGATATCGGCCGTCGACGGGGTCTCGAGGATGAAACCACCCGCAGCCTCCGTGAAGTCGCTGCCAATCGCGGCCGGGTGCACCGTATCGAGATCGGCGGTACCGTCGGCGAACACGCCAGCGACCACGTGCGTCGACGACGGTGCTGGATCGTCGCCGGTCTTGGGCTCGATCGTCAGTACGAACATCGTTGAAGCGGCGGCCAGCTCAGCGCTAACGGCCATCTCCACGTCCGAGTCGCCTTCGTTGATGACGAATCGACCGCTGGTGACCGGGCCATCGGCGGTGATCAACCACCCCTCGTAGACAAACTGAGGACCCAAGGGGGGCAAGCCCGCGAACGACAGCTCAAGCACAGGGTCGGTCGCCCCCGGCTCGAGGCCGCACCACACCTCTGCCGCCGTCTTCTCGCACAGGAAGCGGTTGGCCCGGATCTGCTGGACCGAGGCAGGGTTGATGCTCTGCGAACGCGCGAGGCTGCCGAACAGCTCGCTGGCGGCGGAGTCGAAGCGTGGCCCGTGCACCGTGGCCAGATAGCCTCCGACGTCCTTCGTCGCCACGTCGGCGTACAGCTCGCACGCGGCGGCGGTGCCGTTGCTCACGCAGATCGTGTAGTCGCCGTACACGTAGTTGAGCGAGCCCTGACGCGAGCGGTTGAGGCCCCCCGCGCGATCCATGATCCCGAAGAGGTCGGTGGCGGCGTCCCCGCTCAGGCGCACGACGTCGAAGCCGTTCTTGCCTGAGATGGTGGCCTCGGGCGCACCATCGGACTTGCCGGTGGGCGCGCCGATCGCGCCGGGATCGACCCCGCCAAGGGGCGCCTGATCGGTGTCGCAGCCGAAAATGAAAGCGGAAATAGCAAAAATAGTCTGGCGTCGCATAGGTGGCTGGTTTCCTGTGGGGCTGCTTCTACCACCGCCAACCGTTGCAACCAGGAGACTCTTTCGAAGAAGATGTTCTCAGAAAAGGAACAATGGACCGTCTGCGTCGCGTGAGTCAGGTGTGGGCGTGGCTGCCGGCCTTCCGGGCGGTGGCAGAGGTTCAGCACCTCCGGCGTGCCGCCGAGCGTCTGCACATCGCGCCTTCGGCCCTCTCGCGGGCGGTGGGTCTGATCGAGGAGGACTTGGGGATCACGCTGTTCGAGCGAGCCGGTCGCAACATTGCCCTCACGCCGCAGGGTCAGGTGCTACTGCAGGCGGTGCGAGACGCGATGCGTCTCATTCACGCTGGTCTCACGGAGCTGGAATCGAGTGATCTTTCCGGGCCGCTGCGGATCGCAGCCCCGAGCACCATCACCCGCATGATCCTGCTGCCGGCGATCCGGGAGCTACGCCGCGCGTACGCGGGGCTGCGGCCGACGTTCGAGTCGGTGCCGCACGCGGCACTTGCGATGGCCCTGGGCGCCGGGGACCTCGACGTGGCGTTCACGAACGATGCGGTGAGTGGTGTTGGCCTCACGTGTCGCCCGTTGGGTCGCTACTCCAGCGGTGTGTACTGTGGCGTCGGGCATCCATTGTTTGGTGCCCACGCCGACGACCCGGCCGCATTGCTCCCGCACGCGTTCGTCGCCCCGCCAGCGGACTTGCTCGGTCACCCGCGTGATGGCTGGCCCATCGACCTGCCCCGCTTTGTCGACATCGAGGTTGCGGACCTGCAGGTTGGCATCGAGCTCTGTCTCGATGGCACGCATTTGGCAGTGCTTCCGGATCGACTCGCGATCCCGGACGTCGAGCGGGGCACGCTGTTTCGGCTCGCGGTCGATGTGGTTCCGCCGCGGGCGTACTTCGCATCTCACCGCAGCACCCTCACACGCGCAGGCGCGGCGGAGGCGCTGCTGCTCGCCGTCGAGCGCACGGCTGCGGCGAGCTGACCCCGCGACCGCGGCGAGCACCGGCGACGTGGCGTATGCTCACGCAAGAGGCCGGACACGCCTCGATGAAAAGATGGCGCTCAAATGGGACCAAACCGACTCGCCCGCGCGACCCTAGCCCTAGCCCTCGTCCTTTTCGCCGGATGCACAACGACGTGGGGTGTCCGTAATCCCCAACCGAACGTCGCAATCGGCGCGGGCGTGGCGAAGCTCTCCGTCGACGCGAAAAACGTACCGGATGAGCAAGAGGTTGGAAATCTGATCATCACCGACTTCAGGCAAACATTGATCAACGCGGGCCGCAACATGGCGGGCTCGAGGTTCGTGCCGGCGGGCACCGCCGGCGCGTTCAGTCTGGTCATCGATCAGGCCGTACTGGACGCCGGCAACATCGGCAGCATCGGCCAGTACCTCAGCCTCAGATTCCGCGCACGGTGGCTGACGCCGGATGGCCAACTTGCAGCCGAGGTCGCCGGCGTGGCCGAGCCTCGCAATCCCACCGAGACAGGATCCAGGCACCTGAGTGATGTTGTCGAGGTGATGTACGAGCAAATGGTTGCCGGGCTCTCGCGAACGATGTCGAGCCAGAAGACCGACAACTAAGGCGTCCGCCGGTCTCGCCGCGACTGGCCAACGCAGTCGTTCGTAGATCGGGCCGTCCACGCACCTTCGAGGTCGCCCTTCCTGTCGGGCGAACAGACGTGACTCTGCTGGTGCAGCACCGAGCGACGGAAGCAATCGCGTTCGCGCGGCGCAAGCCAGTTTGCCGAGTCACCCGGGCCGCGCCGCGTCCCGCAGCTGTGCGAGCGCGTAGTTCAACCGACTCTTCGCGGTTCCGCTTGGGATCGCCAGAATGCTCGCGATTTCGGACAGCGTTCGGTCTTCGATGTAGTGGAGCCAGAGGACCTGCCGACTTGCGGCCGATAGCGACACCATGGCCTCGACCAGCGCGTCGGCGTCCAGTCTCCGAATCCATGCCTGTTCAACCTCGTCGTCCCTCGCGGATTGAAGTTCCTCCGTCTCTCGATTTCGCGCCTGTTTGCCGAGCATGCGAAATGCAGTTCGACTCGCGATCCGATAGGCCCAGGCGTTGACGTATGCCGGCTCTCGCAACGTCTCAATCCGGCGGCAGATCGTGACAAACGCCTCCTGCAGGGCATCGCCGGCCGCATCGGGGGGCAGGATGCGGCACAAATACCGGTACAGCGGGCGCTGTAGTTCCTCGAGCAGCTTCCCGCACGCCTGGCGATCGCCAGTTTGCGCGCGAAGCACCAGGAACGCTCGTGCACACGGATTGGAGTCCATGACGACCCGCTACTTCAGCTCGAGCGCCTTCAACATGCGCAGGGTCAGCGCCCGCACATAGGCGCCGAGCGTGAAGAGCCCCGCCGCAAGCGTCCAGTAGACCAAGAACGCCGCGATAAGGACAAGCCAATGAAGCTTCTCGTTGAAGTTCATAAGCCCGAGGTACAGCAGCAAGAGCACGCCCTCGACTGCCACCGTGACTGCCAGCAGGAGGTTGACACGGCGATGGGCCTTGTCCGCCTGCGCGAGCACGCTCTCGCGAATCGCATCCAGATCTTGTTCGGTCGCCATCATCGCTCCTTTGTTTGGTGTCCCGAAAGGAAGAGCCGCCCGGAGGTCATACTGTTCGAACGAGAAGCGGCCGGCCGACACAACCTCCCATCGGGGCGCCCACGGCGTCCGGCTCGTCGACGCCCGATCGCCTGTGCAGCATCTCGAAGAGGTGACGTGAATCACGGGTGCGCAACAAAGACCGCCAGCCAGGCCCCCAGTCGCGCACGAGCGCGTCTAGCTCATGGCGGGTGGCGAGGGTCGCGGAGCGCATGCTCGCAACTTGCCGCTTGAACGAAATCCGCCGGGCACGGCGCTCGGTGGGCGCCGGCGAACGCCGCCAGAGCGTGGCGCGCGGCCCTGGGTGAATGTCGTCCCACCTCGGCGCGGCGTCCGATACCATCCGTGGCGTGAGCGCCATGCAGAGCCTGCGGGTAGAGACGGGGCACGTCGATTACGAGATCGCAGGCCCGTCTGTCTTGCGACGCGGGCCGGACGTGACCTTGGTGTCGACGGAGCGGACACGCGCGAACCTGTCGCTCGGCGCCGGGTTTGTCCGTCTGTCGTTCCAACCCGCGCTGCTTTTCGTGGTGCATCGGTCCGGTCTGGGGCCGATTGTCGAGGACGTGCGGTGGTGGGGGGTCGACTACCGGTTCGGAGGCTCCGCGTCCGCGCACCTTGAACGGGTCCCGGCGTGGTTTGCTTTCGACCTCGGCACCGGTTTGGTGCGCGAGAGCATCGAGCCCATGATTGCCGCTCTGTTTCACGGTACCCCCTTCGCTGGCACCGGCTACCAGCCGTTCGGCGACGACGATCTACTGGCGCACATCGGCCAGATCCGCCAGCGATTGACGGGCTCGAGCGAGCTTGGGGCGCCCGGCGTGCCGCTGTCGGTTGCCGGCGCTGGCATCGTCGCCTTCGTGGAAGAGGGGCTCGTGCATCAGCACGAGGATGCGACGATACGGATCCATCCGCGCACGCAGGTCCGGGTCGACGCGGCGTTGCGCCCAGGCCTGGCCGCTGGTCGCTTGTTTGGGATCGATCGCGCTCGTTTTTCACTTCACCCCGCTGTTGAAATCGAGCGGCGGGGCGAGACAGTCGCCCTGTCTGGATTTGCGCTTGAGGTGCAGTCATGCGGCCCGACTGTGCGAGTTGACCCGAGTGACGTGAAGTTTCTGCGCCACGGCACGGCGTCGACGACCGCCGTGTTGTTCGGCGCCATGATCGGGGTCCTCGCGGCCTTGGGCTCGCACGGATCGGCGGACACCCTCGCTGGGGGCGCATCCATTGGCCTGCGCGGAGCGGAGACAGTTGCTGCCGGCATCCTGTCGCACGACCTGACGCTGGCCGCCGGTCTGATGCTCGAGGAAGTCCGGCCGCGATTGAAGAAATCGGCGCCGTTGGTCGACTGGGACGCGATGTTCTGCACGACCAATGGCCAACCTGCGCTAGGCCGTCCCTTGCGGACGAGATAGTCCGTCGACGTCCACCACCGGTGGTGGCCGCAGATGGCGGTTGCGGTTGAACCTCTGTAGCTGCGAAAAACGGCCGTGGTGGCTGCGCCGCGGAGTCCGGGCCAGGGCGTGGCCTGCCGTCATCCGCCCGAACGCAGGAGAAACACCTCTCCCTCGCCCGCGGTGACGGCGACGACATCGGCGATCCCGTCGCTGTCGACGTCGCCCGCAGCGACGTCGTAGGGATAGCCCTGCGGAGCGATGTTAAAGACCTCCTGGGCGGTGAACATGAACCCGGCGCGGCCCATGATCGTGCTCACCGACCCCGTGTTGTTAAATACGACGATGTCGCTGCAGCCATCGTCGTCGAAGTCCGGCGTCGCGGCGGCGAGCGTCGTTCCCTGGACGGTGAGCTCGGTGGGCGAGTCCCAGCCCCCCCGGCCGTCGCCGTTCAGGACCAGGACGATCGCGTCCCACGTCGCGCCGATGTCGACCGCGCCGTCGCCGTCAAAGTCGCCGATGAGCACGTCGATCGGCCGACCCTCGACCGGGTAGACCAGCGGTTCCGCGAAGGTCCCATCGCCGTTGCCCAGCAGCACCCGGAGTTGTTCCGTGAACGCCGTCACGATGTCGCCATCGCCGTCGCCGTCGAGATCGGCACCCTTGATGCCGTTGAGCGCCGGTTCGCCGCCGTAGTCGGTCCACGGCCCAAACGCCTCGGACGCGTTCGCGATCGACACCCGCGCGCCGGTGTTCGAGGTACCCAGGAGATCGCGCCGGCCGTCGCCGTCGATGTCGACCAGGGCGACGTCCCAATCGCTGGCCTCCGTGTACACGTCGGGGGCCAGGAACGTGCCGTCGCCGTTGCCACGCCAGCGCTGCACGGCGGGGCTGTAGTTCGGTAGCACCCCGATCATGCCGACCACGTCGACGGTGGTGTCGGAGATCGCGGCCGCGGCGATGCGCACCGTTGGGGAGCCGCCCGGAAGCCGCGTGGGCGGACCAAAGCCGCCGGTCCCGTCGCCCTGCAACAGGTAGACGCCCGACTCCGCCGTCGGATCGCCGCTGCCGAAGTCCGAGACCAGCACGTCCGCGTGGCCGTCGTCATCGACATCGACGAGTTCGACGCCTTGCAGGTTATAGAAGGTTGCGATCTGGACCGGAGCACCAAGCGGCGGGGCGTCGCCCGCGAACGCGCCGTCTTCGCAGCTCGGAACCGGTTCGGTGGTGCTGCTGCCGGCCTCCGAGGCGGATGTAGAGGCCGACGTCGCCGAGTTCGCGTCCGCCGTGGTCGCGGGCCCCGAAGTGGTCAGCGCTGTCGTGCTCGGCTCGATCGACGTCGCCCCGGTCGCCGTCGTTGTGGCGTCGGCCGTTGTCGTGGCGCCAAGTGTCGAAGTCATCGTGGTCGCGTCGCCGCCCGACTCGCCCCCAGCCGGAGGAGAGGTAGGATCGAAGCACGCGGTCGCAATCACCGCGCCAAGCACCAACGGTCGTCGTCGCATTGGACAAGTCTACGCGCGCCGACCGCGGGCCGGACAGCGATCGCACGCGGGACGGTGGCGCGGAAGTGCTGGCGTCGCCGGCTCGAGGGGCGGCGAGCAGCTCCAGCGCACCACTGCGGCTACGCGCGCAACTGGTTCTCACGCCCCTGGGGGCCTGACTCGGCCGCAGTGAAACCCAGACCAAGCCATTCGACGATGCCCCCGCGCATGTTCGCGACGTTCTCCACTCCGGCCTTCTCCAGGATCATCGCCGCGCTGGTAGAGCGCGCGCCGGAGGGGCACAGCAGCACGACCGGGCGATCGCGCGGGACATCGGCGATGCGCGCTCGCAGCTCGCTGAGCGGCAGGACCATTGAGCCACGCAGGCACGGCAGCGGACTCGCCTCGACCTCGGCGTGCTCGCGGACGTCGATGACGTGCACCTCGTCGCGGTGCTGGAACAACCACTCGGCGGAGATCTCCCAGACGCCCGCGAACGTGCGGATCACCGGGCCCCAAGTGGGTGTGCGCGGCGTCGCGGTCGAGTCCTTGGGACGGCCGCACACACGGTTGGCAGGCACGGCTTCCGCCATGCGCTTCGGATGCGGGAGCCCGAGGTTCTTCATGTAGCCGATGAAGTCCTCTTCGCGGACGCGATCGCCGAGGCGAGGGTTGTGGGTTCGCTCTTCGGCCACGGTCGTCACGGTGCGTCCCTCGTAGTCGTGGCCGGGATACACCATGCAGTTCGGCGGCAGCGTGAAGATCTGCTCGCGCACTGAATGGAACAGTCGCGCAGGGTCACCCCCTTGGAAGTCCGTACGGCCGGCTCCGCGGATGAGGAGGGCGTCGCCGGTGAAGGCCATGCTGCGATCGGACAGCACATAGGTGGTGCAGCCGTCGGTGTGACCCGGGGTCTCGCGGACCTCGAGCTCGATCGATCCGCAGCGCAGGACGTCGCCCTGGCGGAGCAGCAGGTCGGCCTCCGTCACGCCGGCGCGCGCGGGCGCGGCGATCTTGGACGACGTCGCTTCGCGCATCAGCCACGCGCCCGTGACGTGATCGGCATGGACGTGGGTCTCGACGGTGTAGCGCAGCGTGAGCTCCAGCTCGCGCAGGAGCGCCAGATCGCGTAGGTGCTGTTCAAACACGCTGTCGACGAGGATCGCTTCGCGACTGTCCGCATCGGCGAGCAAATATGTGTACGTGGACGTCGAACCGTCGAGCAGCTGGCGAAAGATCACGGCCCCAAGGTTACCCTGTTGGCAAGCAATAGCGCGCGCACGGGCTCACGCGCCCTTCGGCCCGGCCGCAGTAAGCCATCCGCGCCACTGCGAGATTTTCGCGCCGCCGGGGGCATACGCGTCCGCGCGCTGGGCCGCGGAGGCACCTGTCAGGCCGAAGTTGAGCAGCGCAGTCGCGTGATACGAGTTGGCCGCGGCCGAGGTGCCTCCGACGCCCACGGCGTACACACCCGCTTCCTCGGCGATGTCTCGAACCCAGACCATCCCCTGCTCGGTCGCCATCGCCGGATCGCGGGCCTCGAACCGGTTGGAGCCCCCGGAATGGCATGCGTGCAGGATGAAGAGACCGCCTGGGCGGACCGCCCGTCGAAACCAAGCCGTCAGCGCCGGCCAATGGTCCCCATGGAGCCTCCGGCTGATCTGCGGGGTGGAGAAGAGCCCGACGGGGCCGTCCCAGCCGCCATGCGCATACCAGACCGCAATGTCGACCGGCCACGGAGGCCCGGGAAGGTAGGGTGGGGTGTTGTCGCTGACCTTGAACCCCCAGGACACACAGCCATGGCGGACGAGGAATGCCCGCGCATGGTCAGCTGAGTCGCGAAACTCCGGGCTCGCGTAGTAGACGAGCGCGGTTAGTGCGCCGGGAGGAGCCTTGAAGTCGTCATCACGGTGGACGCGGATTCCCACGCCTTGTCATACGCCGAAGCAGCCTCCAGCGTTCATTTCCCCGACAACGGGTGCCTGTGTGTCGAAACAGGCGATCGGCGCGCATCGGCGCGGCCGTTGGGCCAACGCGTCGAGCCCGACCCCCGCGTCCCCCGTCTGCGCCTCCCGCGAGGGCAGTTTCGCGCAGCTCCCCAATCCGAGGTCTGCTCGGGCCCACGGAGGAGCGGTCGCTACCGCGTCACGTCAGGTCGCTAAATGGCGCCGAGCAAAACTCCGGATTCCCGAACGTCTCACGCTCGTCGCCGAACAGCCGCAGGATCGCAAGCAACAGGTTGTTGTGCGACCGGTCGGCAAGGTCCGCGTGGCGCAGGAACCTGCCACCGCGCAGGCCGCCGCCGCCCCCAGCTAGCATGAACGGCATGTTCTCTTGGTTGTGGTTCGATGGCTGAGCGACCTCGCTACCGAAGAGCACCACAGTTTCATCGAGAAGCGAGTGTCCGCCAAGATCGATAGCGTCCAGCTGTTGCAGGAAATACTCGTGTTGTCCGGCGTACCACGTATAGATCTTCTCCAACTGGTCCGGCGCGAAGCCACCGTCGTGCTGATAGTAGTGGTGGTGATTCGGCAGGTCTAGCCACGGGAACGTGTGCTTGGCCTCGGTGTCGGTCCACTGGAACGACGCGACTCCAGTGATATCGCACGCCAATGCCATCACGAGCATGTCCATCATGAACTTCCCGACCTTCGGAATCGAGGCATCCGTATCGAGGTCGAGGATGTCTCCCGCCAGGTTCGAGTTGAGGCCCGTGTCGGGGTTGTAGTCCGACGTGTCGATGAGTTCGGGCGCGTAGCAAACCTCGCTGATAGGTGGCATCTCGTCGAGCGCCTGTTCCAGTTCACGGACCTTCGTGAGGTGCTGATCGACCCGTTGCTTGTCCCCGCCTGACAGCCGCGAAGACAGGCCATTGAGCCCACGATCGACGTAGTCGAGGACCGATTTCTTGCGCGCGACCCGTGCGAGCGCATCCGGTGCGGTGCTCGGATCGAGCGTCGAAAACAGGCTGGCGAAGATCGCTTGCGGATCGAGCCGCGGGGGGATGGGGTTGTTCCCCTCGGCATCCTCCAAGTTGGGGCTGTTGAGGGGATGCACGAGCCCGTGGGTCCTTCCGGTACCCCACCGGACGGCCACCTGCAAGCTACGCATGGGCTTGTCGGCCGAGATGAGCCCCGCGATCACCTGATCGATCGACGGTCCTCGCCCGAAACCGTCGCTGCCCTGGCCCCAGCCGCTCAGCCACGACTGCATGCCACCATTGTGGTGGCCGTTCGAGCTGAGCAGGGAGAGTCCGTCGTAGATGAGGAGCTTGTGCCGCATCGGTTCGAGCGGCATGAGGATCGAGCTTAGCGTGAAGTCCGTCTCGGTCCCCGACGGTCGCCAGCGGTTGTTTCCGCTGCCATCGTTGATGACCGAACCACCGGGTGTGTACATGGTCACGAATCGCTGCGCGGTGGTTCCTCCCGCCCAGGCGCGGGCAGGTTGGCCCATGATCTCGAGCCACGGCAAGGCGATTGCGACCCCTCCCGCGCCCCGCAGCAGTGTTCGCCGTGAAATTCGACGTGCCATCAGCTCTCCTCCGGCAAGAACAAGAAGTCTTCCGTTTGCGTGAGCTCGATCAGCAGTTGCGCGACGTCATGGTCGGCGGCGGCAAACGCTTCCTCGATGTCTTGGCGCACGCACGCGTCGTCCGCCCCCAACGTGCGCCCATACGCGAAGTTGGCCCAGTTCACAGCAAAGCAGGCATGAGTCCGTGGATCTTGAGCGACCTTGCGAGCGAGCTCAACAGGACCACTGACGTCACCCAAGCCCGGGATCGTGACCTTGGTGTTGCTGAGCACATCGTTCTCGTGATCCCGCCAGCGCCCGACGGCATCGTAGTTCTCGAGCGCGAAGCCAATCGGGTCCATGACCGCGTGGCAGCCCGCGCACTTCGGATCCTCGCTGTGCTGCGAGAAGCGTTCCCGCGCAGTCGGAGCCGAATCTGGATTGGGCGGGTCGACCTGATCGAAAACGTCGGGCGTCGGCGGCGGGGTGGGTTGGCACATGATCTTCTCGAGCAAGAACGCGCCCCGTACGACCGGGTTCGTCTCGTTGGAGTGGATCGTCCCTGCCACGACGCCCGCGTGGGTCAACATCCCTAGCCGCTGCGTTGTGTCGACGTCCACCCGTTGGAACGCCTCACCCTCGACCCCGGTCACCCCGTAGTACGCAGCCAACTCTGCGTTCATGTACGTGTGCTCCGCCGTCAGTACGCCGGGCCATGTACCGCCGTTTTCGAAGATCTCGCGCTCGAGCAGCGTCTGCGTCTCTTCGCGCATCAAACGGCCGATCTGCGGGGTGTACAGGGGGTATCGCGTAGCGTCCCGCTCGAGCGTGGCCAGAGAACCGATTGGCAGGAGGTTGTCGAAGAAGTGGCGCGCCACGACGCGGGCCCGCGGGTCTTGAAGCATGCGCTCGGCCTGCGCGCGCACGCCATCGGCAGCGACCAGGTCGCCAGCTTCCGCAGCCGCCAGCAGGTCATCGTCGGGGATCGACCCCCACAAGAACAGCGACAGCCTGGTCGCCATCTCGTGCCCAGTCGGTCGGCGTCGACCATCTTCGCCCACTTCGCCGACTTCGACGCGATAGAGGAAGTCCGACGACTGGAGCACCGCCTCGATCACCGTTGCGATACTCGTCGCGAAGGTCGAGCTTTCGCGAATCGCGGCCCGCAGCGAGAGGAGTTCGTCGACCTCGGCGTCGGCGACCGGGCGCCGGAATGCGCGGGTGATCAACCGCGTGACCAACTCGCGCGCACATGTTTCCTCGTCAGCTGTTGGGGTTCCCGCCTCGATCTCCGCGGCGCACGCGGCCAACGCTCCGAGTTTGTCGCGGGACTCCGTGGCGCGCTTGGCGATGCCTTCGGACACGGTCGCGTACTGCTCGACGAGCAGGCTAGAGACCGTTTGCGTCTCGGCGTCATTGCCGAAGCCGTTGCCGCTGATTTCGCTCGGAAGCGAGTTTCCCGGCGACGTATCATCACCCAGAAGATCTCGGACGACGTTGTTGTACTCGAAGCGGGTGAGCCGCCGCAGTGGCGCCGAGCTCCGCCCGGCGACACAGCCTTCGGGCGGTGAGGTGTCGTCCGCCGACGTCGACGAGCCGCCATCCGCGCCGCTATTTCCGTCGACACCGCTGCCGTCTTGCGGCAGACCCACGTAGCACGAGGACATGAGCCACACCGCCACGACGGCTGTATGCGTGCCCACGTTCCCCACAGATGTATGGAGACTTGGCATTGGCCCCTTGTCTGGGAAGGTCCGCCCTGGCCTCGGGCCGTCACCAGGTAATTTCGGTGCTCCAACCGAACATCGTGGCGCACGCGCGAATTGCCGAGATCGCGTCCGGGGGCACGGGCCTGGCGAAGTCGGGCGTCCTCCGACGGCAGTGGCCGCGATCACTGCAGGAGCGCAACCACGGCGAAGCCGGCATAGGTGCCGATCGCGTTGCCAAGCGCGCCCACGAGGACTGCCGGGAGCACCAGGTCCTCGCGACCGAAGCTGCGGGCAATCACCAGCGCGGTGCTGCCGCCGCCGACGCTCGCCTGCGAGGCAATCGCGGCCAGCAAAGGGTCGCGCCGCGCCAGCAGCGCGGAGCCGAACACGATCGTTCCATGGACCGCGATGATCGTGCAGGCCAGCCCACCGAGCGCGGGGCCAAGCCGGCCGAGCTCAAGCAATGCGCGTACGTCACATAGCGCCCCGATGACGGCGAGAAACAGCAGCACCGCGAACATCCCGAGGCATTCGATGCCGCGTAACCGCGTGACCGCGGGCACCTGCGCGAGCAGGAGCGCGAGCGTGGTAAGGGCGATGATGGAGGGAACTGCAAACCCGGCGTCGGCAAGCCACCCAGTGATCGTGTCGGATGCCCACAGGCACCCGACGCCAAGCCCCAACGCCAACGCGAGGTGCATGATCGATATCTCCGCAGTGGCGGGTATGGGTTCCATCGCTCGTGTGCCACGCGCGGTCCGAAAAAGGCGCGGCCACGCCAGCGTCACGATCATCCACAACGTGGTCAGCCCGGCATCCACCGCCGTCGCGCCGGCGTAAAGCGAAGCGTCACGCACGACCCCATAGTGGAGTGCGAGTGCATTGAAATTGACGCTTCCACCGATGTACGTCGCGGCGTACATGCCGGCGAGGACCGCGGATTGTCCGCCGAGGCGGTCGCCGCCGAAGCACGCGTGTCCGACCAGCGCGCCAATCACCACCCCCGCCGTGCCAAGCAGGAAGAGCACCAACAGGGTTGGCCCGGCGACCAACACTCGCCGCAACTCCACCCGTAGAAGCATCCAGAATATCGCAAGGGGCGCCACGCGGCCGAGGATCACGTCGTAGACGGGGACCGGTCGCGCCTCCGTCGACCCAGTGGGCATGAGCCCCAGGTTGGCCGCAATCGCGACGACCACGATCACGATGAGCGTCGCGCCGACATGGCGCAACCAGGTGTGCTGGGCCAGCCATTGCGCGATCGCAACAGCCCCGCACAACATGGCGAGGATCAGAAGCGGAGCATCGCCCACGCGACCTTGTACCCCGAATCGAACAGGGAGCGCGCGTGACGACGCCCTCGCGACCGCCGCCGGCCCCCAAGCCCATCTCGCTCACCGGACGCGATGGCTATCCAACCATCGCTCGACCTCGCGTAGGGACTCGCGATACGCATCCCCGGCTTTCTCGTAGGAAGCGCGGGCATCTAGGGCGAGCGACCGCGCACGCGCGCGGTCACGGGCCGGACCCTTGATGTCCCAGAGGATGCCGGCGAGGAGCAATGCGGTCTCGCCCCGGTTGTGGATGGGAGTGTCCTCGAGTTGGTGGCGGGCCCAAGCGAGCTCTGCGATCGGCAGCGCTTCATCGAGTCGGTGGACAGCGCGCAAGATGGTCGCAAGACCGCTGCGCTCGTCGGCGACGTTGAAGTGGTCGGGTCCCAGGACTACCTCGAGCTCCGCCAGGGCCTTTCTTGAGACTCGCTCCGCCTCGCCGTGCTTGCCCTGCGCCGCGAGAGCGTTGCCGAGCAGGCTGCGCGCGCTGGCGGTTTGCAACTTGTCGTGCCCGAGCGCCTCCGATTGTGAGGCCGCGGCCCGAATCACTGCCTCCGCTTCCGGGTAACGGCCCTGTCGGTGGAGCAAGTAGGCGAGGGTGTGGCGCACACCGATCAGCTTGGGGTGCTCGGGTCCCAATGCTGCCTCATGTGCGGTGAGCGCTATTTGAAGTTCTCGCTCGGCTTCCGTGTGCTTGCCCTGCGCAGCGAGCACGACGCTGAGGTTTTCGCGTATCGAGGCGTTCAACGGGTGCTCGCGCCCCAGGGCGGCCTCGTACGCGGCCAACACCGCGCGGAACTCCATTTCGGCCTCGGCATACTTTCCCCCGCTGGCGAGCGACACCGCCAGGCTGTTGCGCAGCGAGCTGATCGAGGGGTGATCGGGAGGCAGCACCGACTGCGCGAGCGCCAGTGCCGTAAGAAGCTCCGTCCTCGCCTCGGCGAACTTGCCCTGGCGATGGAGGAGCTCGCCGAGGGTCTTTCGTACCTCAGCCAGGTACGGATGCTCGGGACCATGGGCTGCGATCGCGGCTTCCAGCCCCTTGCGGAGTTGCTCCTCCGCCTCCGCATGCCGAGCCTGCTCCGTTAGGGCGCCCCCGAGCAGGGTGTGTGATGTGCCGAGCAGTGAATCGCCCGGAGACGCGTGGGCGATCAATAGCGCCAGCGCGGCGCGATGTTCGATCTCCGCGTCGCGGTACTTTCCCTGGACCGTCAGGAGGCTCCCGATACGGTTGTGAAGCGCAGCTTCAGCGGTCGGGTCGCCGGCCGACAGCCCTTCGGCAAGCGGCCGCAGCCCCACGGCCAGCTCGACCTTATGCTGCTTGAGCCCGATGAGCATCAATTCCATCGTCGCGTCCAGCATCACGCGTGCTTGCTTCCACTGCGCTCCGAGGCGCAACGCCTCCTCCAGCCGCGTTGCCGACGCGTCGTGGTCCGCGAGCGCTCCGAGCAGCGTCCCGTCGACGAGGGCCAACTCCGCTTGCGCGGGTCCGTACTCCACGCCCGCGAGCGCTTCCTTGGCCGACTCGACCGCCGTCTGCGCGGCTTCGAGTCGTCCAGCTCGGCGGAGGCTCCTCGCGCGACCTAAGTGTGTCCGCGCCGTGGCCACTGCGTCCACCTCCTCTGTCCGAGGCGGCTCCACCTGTTCTGATAGTGCTTCGGTGTCTGCGCACTGCGACAGCGGCGGAAGATCGCCGATCACCGCGTCGGCTTTCTGAGCGACTTCTGCGTCGACGTCGGCCAGCACATCGGTGACGGCCTGGAGATCCGACGCTGCCCTGCGCAAGCAACCCATGCGGAGGTCCAACAGCACATGCGACTGTTCTGCGCGTAGAGCCGTCGCCTCGCAAGCTTCGGTGTGCATCGCGGTCCAGTCGTCGGCGTAGGCGTCGAGAGCATGGGTGGTTCGGTCGGCTGCCGCGTCCGCGTAGGGTTTTCCGACGGCCGCGAACGCCGCGATCACCTGTTCTTTGCGGACGTCGTCCCAGATCCCGGCGAGTCTCTCCGCGGCACCACGGCACCGTTGCCCGCGTCCGCCCGCCCACGCTTGATACGAAATCCCGCCCACGGCAAAGACAGACACCGCGGCACCGGTGAGCAACCACCGTTGCTTCTTGCGCGCTGGATCCCACGCAAGTGCCTCGAGCAGGACATGCATCGATGGCCAACGTTGGTGCGGCACCGGCGAAAGGCCCCGGACGATCGCGTCGACGATCGCTCGCGGTGTGGTGGATCGAGGCCACTTGGGTGGGCCGGCGGCCTTCGCCTCACCGCCGGCGTTGCCGGAAAATGGTGGTTGCCCACACAACGCTTCCCAAAGAGCGACGCAAAATGCGTACTGGTCCGCGGCGTGCGTGAGGGGTAGTCCGTGGTGCTGCTCGGGCGCCATATAGCGCGGGGTGCCGATGACCGTGCCGGCGAGCGAGAGGCTATGGTCGGACGCGACCGGGGCGCCCGATACGCCGGTGGAGGCGGCCGTCGACAGCTTGGCCACACCAAAGTCGGTGACTTTGACCGCGCCTGATTCCGATACCAGCACGTTGCTGGGCTTGAAGTCGCGGTGCAAGAGTCCGGCATCATGGGCGGCGGCCAGACCTCGGCCGGCGTCCGAGAAGCGCGCGACGATTGCGCGCCAGTCTCGCTCGTGCGCGAGCAACCAGTCGCGCAGCGTGCTGCCGGGGACGTACTCCATGACCAACACGACTTCCCCGGCCTTGGTCGGTTCGACGTCGTAGACACCGACCACGTTGGGGTGCGAGAGCCTCGCCATCGACCGGGCCTCGGCGATCAAGTGCGCTGTGGAGCCCTCGCCGAGGGCGTCACAGTGGACGATCTTAAGTGCAACCTCTCGCCGCAGCTTGGGATCGTAGGCACGCAGCACTCGACCCATGCCGCCGCGGCCGACCTCATCGAGCACCACGTAGCGCGACAGCAGGGTCCCGACGGCGATCGAATCGTGATCCCTTGCCGTCGACTCGTCGCCGGAGACGCGCACGGTCTCCGCGACATCGCACGAGCTGCTGCCTCGCGTGCTCACCTCCATCAGTATCGTCGGCGGCGGCAGGGCGATGCCACCCTACACGCGCGACTTGAACCGCGCTTGCCGCGGGGGTGGGCGAGCACGGGTCTCCAACCGAAGGCTAGGGATTGGGAGCGAATATGACCTGGACAGGTCGCTGTGTTCGGCAAGTCCGAGTCGAACTCGGCACGGGTGGCGGCGGAGGTCGGATCACCGCGGTCGGTTTCCGCTTCGGTCGCGCCCGTAAGCGCGCATCGTATCGGCCCCTGAGCCGAGGGTCATGCCGGCCGCTGCGGAAATCGACCCGATCATCGGCGTGAGCCATCTCGTGGTGCGATGTGTCGAGTGCTTCTCTGCGCATGGATTGCGATTGCCCAAGCACGGGGAGGCCAGCTCTGATGGGCGAGATGACGGCAGTACTAGATGAGCTCCTCAGTGACGCGCAGTTGCGCGAGGTCATCGGTCGTTTCTACAACCGCGTCTATGCCGATCCCGTGTTCGCGCCGATTTTTTCAGGTGTCGAGCAGGCTCGGCAAGAGGAGCGACTGTTTCGGTTCGTACTGATGACCACGACCGTGAGCGGTACTGACGGCGTCGACGGCCAGTTTCTTCGGGTTGCGCACGAGCACTTGCCGATCACGGATGAACTTGTCGCGCGTCGCTGGCAACACCTCGCGGATGCCATCCGAGAGTGTGGGCATGGTGAAGGTGTGGTCGCGGCCTGGGACGCGTACGACGGACGGTGGCGTGAGTGGGTTGTCCGTCCGCGTTAGGCGGTGCCGACCTCGGCGGCCCGACGACGTGGCCGGCCCCATCTTGGCCCAGCGAGAACGCCGGCCCCCCGAAAAGATCCCGGGTCGGCTCGCCGGCCCTTCCGCCGCCCGTGTTCGATCGGCGGACACATCGCGCACCGGCGTTGTACCCTTTGGGGTGTGGAGCTACCCGTCGCCGTCCTCGGACCCGCCATTATGCAGGCCGCCGAGTTGGCGGGAATCGGTGTGGCGGTCACGATGGTGGAACCCGGCCACCTCCGCAACGTCTACCTCTCCAACGCGGCGGTGGAGCTTCTCGGCGGGCCGCGTGAAGAGCTCCTCGCCACGTCCGGGCTCAACAGGATCGCGCCAGAGGTGCGCGAGCAGACGCTGTTGAGAATCCAGCAACACCTTCGCGGTGAAGACGTGCCCGTGGTCAGCGAGACCGTCGTGCTTCGGCCGGATGGGACCCGCAAACCCCTCGCGACCGCGTCGCACCAAGTGGTGCTCGATGGAGTTGCCGTGTCGGTGTCGTTCTTCTGGGACTTGACCGAACTGAAGGCCGCCGAAGCGCGGGCCAGGGCCGAGCATCAGCGACTTAGAGGCCTCATTGAGGCCGCCCCAGACGCGATCGTGATCATCGGGTACGACGGCAAAGCGATCTTCGTCAACAGCGCTGCTGCGAGGCTGCTTGGCGTGCCAAGTGCGGAGGAGGTCATCGGCCAGCCGCTCGAGACGTGGCTGCGGCCGGCCGCGGTTACCACCGCGCGCAACCGGCTTGCCGCGCTCGGTCGGGGCGAGAAGCTGCCGCCGCAGGAGTATTCTATCGTCCGGGCCGACGGCATCCGTGTGGTCGCTGAAGCTG
Source organism: uncultured Myxococcales bacterium (assembly GCA_902826865.1). Taxonomy (GTDB): domain Bacteria; phylum Myxococcota_A; class Polyangia; order Nannocystales; family Nannocystaceae; genus Xiheibacterium. The sequence continues at coordinate 17,481 of CADEGN010000047.1, read as the reverse complement.
CGTCCCGGCCGTACGTGTTCGACGGACAGGACGTCATCCTCGCATTCGCGCGCGATGTCACCGAGCGAGCGGAACTTCAGGAGCAGCTGACTCGCTCGCAGCGGCTCGCGGCGCTTGGAACGCTGGCCGCCGGGGTTGCCCACGAGATCAACAATCCGCTGACGACCATCTCCCTCACATTGGACCTGCTCGAGTCCACGTTGGCCCGTGCCGCGCTCGCGCCGCTGGAGAGAACGGCGTTGCGCGAGCTGGGCGAGGAGCTGCGTGATGCCACGAACCGGGTGGCACGGATCGTCGGCGACCTACGGATGTTCTCCCACTCGAGCTCCGACGATGAGGGGCCCGCCGAGTTGCAAGACGTGCTTGAGGCGGCGATCCGGATTTCTGCCCACGCGCTGCGGCACCACGCCAAACTCGAGCGGGACCTGCCTGGCCAGCTGAGGGTCGTCGGAGCCGCCGGCCGGTTGGAGCAGGTGTTCGTGAACCTGTTGATCAATGCCGCGCAGGCGCTGCCTTCCGGTAACCCCACGAACACGATCCGTTTGCGCGCCTATCCGACCGAGCCCGACACGGTCGTTGTCGAAGTCACCGACAACGGGCCCGGGATCGCACGCGAACTCGTGCCGCACCTGTTCGACCCATTCTTTACAACCAAGGCTCCCGGCGAGGGCACTGGGCTCGGGCTGGCGATCTCGCACAGCATCGTCGCGGGATGCGGGGGTCGTATCGAAGTCGACACCGAGGTTGGGCGCGGAACGACGATGCGGGTGATTCTGCAGCGGGAGCAGTCGGCCAGCGTACCCACTGGTGGCCCGAAGGCTGGGCCGCGGCTGCCATCACCGAAGGCACGCGTGCTCGTCATCGATGACGAGCCAGCCCTCGGCGCGTTGCTCAAGCGTATTTTGGAGGACCGGCACGAGGTCGATTTCGAAACCGTGCCGCACAGTGCCCTCGCCAGGCTGCTGCGAGGGGAGCGCTACGACGTTGTGCTGTGCGACGTGAACATGCCGGGAATGACGGGGTTGGATCTCCACGAGAGGGCAATCGCCGCGATCCCGGAGCTGCGAACCCGTTTCGCGTTCACCACGGGTGGCCTATCGTCGCCGGCGGCGCGCGAGCGGCTGGCTGCGAGCGGAGTTCCCGTACTCGCCAAGCCGTTTCGCTCGGCCGACGTTGAAGCCCTGGTCGGCACGATCTTGGAGGCGACGCGGTCGCAAGCTTGAAATGGGCATCCGACGGAGCTGCAACGTTGTGTTTTCGTGCCGACGCGTGGTCCTTTCGCGCGTGCGGTCCTTGCGCCAGCTTTTTTGGTGACTGAGCGCTCCGGAATTTCCCATGGACGTGCCGTCGGCCTGCGCGGACACTGAATGCGCGGGGTGATGCGCGCGACGCCGCAGCGCCTGGCTACAGAGACAGATCTGCGATGCTCCACGCCCGTCTTGAATGCCCACGCCTCGCATTCGCCCTGCTCGCCACGGCCATGGCGGGTGGTTGCTACTCCGGACTGGGTGCAGACGGGGACGGCGGAGGCGGCAAGGCGGACGACGCTCCGGTGACCGGCGGCGGTGCCGAAACCGGTGACGTGCCGGTTGACGGCTGCTCGGGCACGCCAAGCGTCGCCCCACGGCTGCTCCATCGCCTTACGCCGCTGCAGTACACGAACACGATACGCACATTGTTCGGTGATCCCGAGTTCGAAGCGTCGTATGTCGACGAGCAAGCGCTCCCGACCCTCCTCGGCGTTCGTCAGTTGCGTACGGATGCCGAGGTCGTGCTCAGCCGCCAGGATTCTTGGGGCGTGGATATCTGGGGCTGCAACGTCGGGGGTGCGGCCGATGACGCGTGTGCCACCTCGTTCATTGAACGGTTCGGGGCCCGTGCGTTTCGCCGGCCACTGACCGCTGAAGAACGCCAACAATTCACCGACCTGTATGCGTCCGCGGCCGGCCAATTCACATTCGCCGACGCGATGGGTGTTGTCCTCGGGGCATTCCTGAATGCGCCGGAGTTTCTGTATCTGCCTGAGTCTGGTCAACCGGTCGAGGGTCTACCCGACAACATTCGTCGGCTCACGGACCACGAAATCGCGACCCGGCTGAGCTATTTATTCTGGGACGATATGCCTGACGAGGAGCTGCTAAGCGCAGCTGCGAACGGCGAACTCGTCACGCGCGACGGCCTTCGCGCCCAGGCCGAGCGGATGATCGCCGACGGTCGCGCCGAGCGGATGATCCAGGACTTCACCTGGAGCTGGTTGGAGCTCGATGGCGGCCAGCTCCACAATGCCCTCGAGGAGAGCGAGAAGGACCCGACCTTGTTCGCCGACTACGGGCCGGCGTTGCAGGCGGCGATGCGCGTGGAGTTCGAGGCGTTCGTCCGCGAGGCGTACTTCGTTGACGGGAGCTTCGACGCGCTGATGACCAGCAACCGGGCGTACGTGAACGCCACGATGGCCAGCCATTACGGGGTTGCTGGGCCTGCCGACGATGCGACGTGGGATTGGGTAGAGCTTGACCCGGATCAGCGCAGTGGAATGCTGACGCGCGCAGCATTTCTGACGGTGTTCGCCACCGCAAAGGTCCAGGCACCTGTGCGCCGAGGGGTGATGGTTGTTCGTGAGATTCTGTGCAGCCCGCTGGCACCACCGCCACCAGACGTCGACAACACGCCGCCGGAGGGTGGCGACGGTCTCGACCAAGGTCCGTTGACGGTGCGGCAAGAGCTCGATGCCCGGACCCAGGAGCCGCTTTGCGCGGGCTGTCACCGGATTATCAATCCCATCGGGTACGCGTTCGAGCACTACGACGCGACCGGGCGGTGGCAGGATGTCGAGGTCTTGTCTGGCTTGCCGGTCGACTCCACAGGTGCCTTGGAGAGCAGCGATGTCAATGGGCCGGTCGCCAATGCGCTCGAGTTGTCGGCCAAGCTCGCAGGTAGCGCGCAAGTGCGCGAGTGCTTTGCGGATCGCTGGCTCCTTCGAGCGACCGGGCTCGGGTCCGACACGGTCGGCGAGTGCGACTACGACCAGGCCGTGACTTCCTTTGTGTCGACTGGAGACATCCGCGAGCTCCTCGTCGAAGTGGTCATGACCGACGCGTTCCGTTTCCTCAATACCGCCGACGAGTAGGGGCGTACGATGCGAGATCTCAAACACTCTGGAAGGCGTGCATTCCTCCGCGGCCTCGGTGGTGTCGGGATCGGCCTGCCGCTGCTCGAGTACACCCATGGCCGCGCGTGGGCGGGTGCCCAAACGACGCTGAGGTTCTTGACCGTGTTTGATCACGGCGGCACGGTTTCAAATCAAGCGGCCAACATCGGGACGCCGGCTCGGTTCAACGGCCAAGCCAACATCTACAACGACACCCACCACGGCGTCGATCTGTGGCGACCCTTGGCGCTCGGTCCCACGCTCCAGCTCGGTCCGATTCATGAGCAGCTCGAGCCGTGGCGGAGCAAGTTGCTCCTGCTCGAAGGAATCGACAACCTCGCGGCTGTGGAGCAGGATCCCTACGGTCGTGGGGATCACGGTATCTCGAATGTAACTGCGATGACGGCGGCCGATATGGTCAGCGAGACGGTGGGCGAGGACACGTTTTACCGCGCGCAAGGCCCGAGCATCGATCAAGTGATTGCCGACCGCCTGGCTGCGCGGCAACCGGCGCTGTTCGATCGCATTCATCTGTTGGTCGCGGGCCACGAGTACGGGACGCCGTTTTTCCGCGGCGCCAGCGAGCCCGTCGAAGGTGAGCCCAACCCCATCGCCGCTTGGATGACCCTGTTCTCCGGGGTTGATCCGAACCCCGAGCCCAGCCAGGAGTTCCTGCTCCAGCAGGCGCGCCGGGGGAGCACACTGGACAGTGTCATCGGGCAGTTCGAGCGCTTCAAGGGCCGAGTAAGCGCGCGCGATTTGCAGGCGATCGAAGCGCATCTCGATCACCTGCGCGCCCTTGAGCAGGAGGTCGGGCAGTATGTCGCGTGCACGCCTCCGCCCCAAGCTACCCTTGAATGTAGCGGTTACGGGTCATGCTACCCGCGGGGAAGCGCCGAGGGCGTAGCGATGGGGGACGTGGTTGGTCCGATGTTTGCCGACATGATCATTGCTGCCATCCGTTGCGGCCTCACGAACGTCGCGGTCCTCGAGATTGCCGACATCCTCACCCCGTGGACGCCGGCCGGATTGCAAGTTGAATCCGGATTCGGCATCGGACATTCCTTGGGTCACTACGCGATGGACGTCGGGAAAAGCGGTGTGAACGAGGCCTTGCGCGACGCGTGGCTGGCAGAGATGCTCGATAACCGGCGCTGGCGAATGGGGCTGTTCGCCCGCATCCTTGCCGGCCTCGACGACCCCACCTTCGCCGAGGGGGATCGGACGATTCTCGACAATAGCCTGCTGTACTACACGAGCGAGTTCCGCGGCGCGAACCACATCGCATCGAACGTGATGGCGTTGCTTGCGGGCAGTGCCGGGGGCTCCCTCGAGACCGGCAAGTTCATCGACTACAACAAGTACGCCGATCAGGGCGTCGCCACCTTCGACTATGAGTCGAAGGAGTCGATCCACAACCTCTACACCACGTTCTTACACGCGCTGGGTGAGAACGACGCTCATTTCGGCAACGCGAACGCGCGCCACGAGGGTCCTCTTCCTGGCCTCGTCTGAGGAGCGACTGGTCGTTCGCGTCGCGCGCGACGGCGGGGCAATACGATCAGGATAACCGCTAGCGCCCAGCTCGGAACCCGCCCCGTGTTGCGACACCCGCAGCCGTTCGTGGGCCCGTCGTTGCCCGCCGTGCCGTCGCTGCTGTCCCCCGTCGGGTTACCACCACCCGCGGTGGTGGAGTCGGCGGACGCCGACGTCGTACCGGCCATCGAGGTCTCGCTCCCCGTGGTTTCGCTGCTCCCGGCGTCTGCGCCGTCGGTCCCAGCGTCGCCGCTGCCTCCTGTTCCCCCTTCGCCGCCGGCCTGAAACGGCTCGGGGATCTTGAGGATGAACACGTCCAAGTGACCTGAGTTGTCCCAGTTGCTGTTGAAAATGATGTACTTGCCGAGTCGATCGACGGCGGCGCGGGGTGAGTCGGCATAGTCCGCGTAGGCCGAGCGGTGGTGGGCCAGGCGCCGGTATCCAGATCCGTCGAGGAAGATCTGTAGGATCTCATTCTCCAAGGGAAGCGTGACCGCTCCGCCCACCGTGTACGTGCTATCGTAGATGTACTCGTCGTCGTTGTTGCGCCACGAGATATGGTGATCGACGGCCCACGATCCACCGACGAATAGGATGTCGAAGTCGGTTGGGTTCGACATGTCACGGATGGTCAGCGTGTGGCCCTGATCGGCCCAGGCGTCCGCTCCGACGATGCGTCCGTATCCCTGGTCGTAGTGCCCGGGCGCGTGCTGGACCGCATCCCACGTGACAACGGTTTGGGTGCCGGTTTGGAGGTCCCACTCGACTGTACCGACGCTTTGCGGATCCAGAGAGATGTGCACCCACCGCCCGCTCTTGTCGACTTGCGCCTCGTTGGCGAAGGAACCCGGTGGAGGGTCGAAGCGATAGGTCTCGTTTTTCGTACGATCATAGGCGCCAAGCGCGATGAAATTGGACGTCTCGACGTCCGCGATCGTGAACGCGAAGACGTTGTCATCCTCGCTCATCGACAGCTGCCAGATGTACGTGTTGGGCCAAAGCGTCGCGATATCGATCAGGTGGTCGTACTCTTCCGTGGCGACGTTGTATTGGCTGAGGACACTCGATGCTCCGGCGGCACCATAGAGAATGTCCGGATCCACGCCGCTCCAGAGTGTAAGCCCCTCGAAAAAGTAAGGCTGCCCAGCGAATAGCGGCCCTCGCTTCGTAGTCGTGCTGCCATCAAAGTCGTAGAGGATCGGCACTCCGTCTACGCCGATGAAAAACCGCTCGGAGTTGACGTTGAACAGGTTCCAGTACGAGTAAGCAACCAGAGCGTTGTCGCCGTCGCTACGATCGGTGACCCGGATGATCTCGGTGCCAAACGTCGGATCGACGAAGGTCCCTCCCGCACTTGGGAGATCTGGCGGGGGGTTCGGCGGCGGGCACAGATCGGCGTTACCGATGTCGGTGGAGCACTCTGCCCTGCTCGTGCTGGGAAACGCGAGCGCGGCGACGAGACCGACAAGACCATGCGCGCAGCCGAGCGCGAGACGGTTGCTAAGGGTCGTTGGAGTCGTGCGAGCAACCATCGGAACAGCAGCTCAGCGCGATCGGACGGGGATGTCAACTCGTGGGCATTCGCGGTGGATTGTCGGTCATCGGCGAGCGGTTTTGGCGCTCGCTCGGATTGGCCGCTCGGCGGTCGCCCGCGGCGCGGCCATCCAGCGCTTACGTTCGGCCTCTGGCAGGCGTTCGATCGCGTAGCGGAGCATGGTTCTCGGCATGATCGAAACGTGCTCCTCGAGGAATCCTCGGAGTTGGGCGAGATCGACGCGCTGACCGACCTCTCGCAGCATCCATCCCGCCGCCTTGTGGATCAGATCGTGCGGATCTCGGAGCAGGATCTCGGCGATGCGCAGAGCATCGGCGGACTGACCCGCCCGGATGAAGCGGTAGGTCGCCACCATCGCGGTCCGGCGCGACCACAGGTGCGGCGATTTCGCGAGGCGGACGAGGACTTTACGATCACGGTCAAGCAGCCAGCCGCCCACGATCTCAGGAGCACTGGTGTCGACGAGGTCCCAGTTGTTGACGAACTCGATCCGCCTGACGTAGAGCTCGAAGATCTCACGGCGTTGCGCCTCGTTCTTGCTGCGGCGGAACTTCAGCGCGAGCACGATCAGTGCTGTGAGGCGCTCCTCGTGCACCTTCGACCGCAACAACCGGTCGAGCTCGGCAAGCGGAGCCTCACGAGCGTCGCGAGCGATCCGGCGAATCTCCGGCAGCCCGACGCCCACAAACACGTCGCCCTCGGCGTATTCGCCTTTGCCCGTCTTGAAATACCGCGCTGACGCGGCGGCGCGCTCCGGAGTTGCGTGAGCGCGAAGGGCCGCGCGGATCGAGGTCGCGGTGGGCTGTGCGGGTGCCATGGCCGCGCAGAGCGTAGCCGTGCTTGCTCTACGGTCGGCCCCCCGGCTGACACCCGCTCACCTGGGCGGCATATGCCGTGGGGTGCCTGACCCCCGCCGCTCGGTACGGGTCCAAAAAGCGGTCCCCTCGGTGTTGGCCGTTCGCTCGCCGGTTGCGGTCGGGACGCGCGGTCTTGGGCGTGACTTCGCTCGCCCGCGCGCTGGCGTAAACTCTAGCCCAGGGAGGCTACCGCATGGGGCATTTGTCATGGCTCATTGGAGCAGGGGCAGCGCTGGCGACTGTTACGGCGTGTGGGTCCTCCGACGGCCGCGCGGATCCTTCGGGAGGGATCACCATCGGTGGCGACGCGGGGACTGGTCCGGGTCCGGGCGCCGGTGATTCGGGAAGTCCCGCGACCGGCGACGGGACAGCCGATGGCGCTGAGGGTCAGCACACCAAGTTCGACCTGGGGGTCAACAGCGATTGGTGCGTCAACAAGGCGGCCGGAATCTACTGCGACAACAAGACGGCGATCACCTGTGACGGTGACGGCAGAGCCACCGATGTCATGCAGTGCCTGCCTGATGAGTGCAAAGACGCAGAGGGTTGTGTCGCCTGCGAAGCGGGCGAGTTCGCTTGCCAGGGCCCGCGCGTCATGTCGTGCGATACCACGGGGCCTACGCCGCAATGGGAGCAAGTGGAGGTATGCGATCCCGGTGCTGGCATGGTTTGCGAGTCGTCGGTTGGAATGTGCGTACCGCTCGCGCCCATTGGCGGGACGACGCCGACGGGCGAGTACTACCAATATTCTGTGTTCGACCTGACGTCGGCAGGTTTCTACTCGGTCTCGGACGTCGACACGTACGGCGACCGACTCTACTTCACCGCGACCTCGGCCGCAGGTGCACTGGTGGTTGGTGTTTACGACGTGGGGTTGCTCGATTCCGATGGCGATGGATTGCTCGAGCCCAACCAGCACCCGAGCTACCCGGAGCAGCAGGGGCCGGTAGAAGAGCGCACGTTCACGCTGGTCACCTCGTTTCCGATCGACAACCCTGGTGGCTTCCCCAACAACATGGAGCTGTATGCCAAGGCTAACTCGGTCGTGTTCTCGGGGCCCAATGGCCTACGCGAGTACGATCTCCTGGCGGGAACCTACTCCCAAGTCGCACCGATGCCAACGTGGATCGGGACGACCCTTTACAACTGGATCGCGTTCGTCGGCTACGACGAGGTAGGTGACGTGTGGTATTCGGGCAACGAGTCTGCGCGTCGCGTCTTCCAATACGACGGTGAGACCCAGACATGGGGGTATGCCTTTGAGTTCCCAGCCCTTGCGGGGGATCACATGGACGGCATCGAAGTCGTGACCGACGTCAGCACGGGCACGCCCTATGTCTACGTGTCCGACATGACCAGCAATTTCATCGGCCAGTACCGCCACGATCGCGACGCTGGTTGGGTGCAGGAGAACCTGTTTAGTTACGTCGAAACCACTGGCGCCCTCGTCGAGGGCTTCGGCTTCGGCGCCCTCAACCACTTCTGGTGCGGGTCGCTCGTATCGACGTTCTACGAGCTTGGCGGCGGCGATCTCACCCAGTACATCGAGCCGCCCGGCTGATGAGGAGCGGGGGCCGAGGACGGCGTCGTGCGACGCCGAGGGTTTCGCCTACCGGCCGCTAAGCCGCGACCGTGAGCCGCGCCAGCTGTAGCGCGGCCGCAACCGCACCGCCGATGTCTGCCGCCGACGGCTGGACGAAGGTACCGATCGGCCGCCAGGCCGGATTCGGGAGCGCCTGATGCGGCGACCCGTGCCAGAGCCGACCATAGGGATCGAGCCAGACGCTACGCGGCCCCTGCAGGGTGCTCAGCGCCGTCACGATCATGTCTACCTCGCGAATGACAGTCGACGGCAAGCCGGGATCAGACATGCCGCGACGGTGCCACGCCGGGGGCCGCGGCCCCAAGAAATCGGTGTTTGTGCGGGCTCAACATCCTGTGCAGAAGTCGCAGGCGAGTGCGCACACTCCCGACCATTGGTTGGTGCAGCAGCTGGGCAAGAACCCGCAGACGCACGCCTCGCAACTGCACCCATCGCATCCCGGGCCTGGCGACGGCTCGCAGCCGCTCGTTGGGCATTCTCCACAGTCCTCGGGACATACGTCGCAGCCCTCGGTCATGTCGCAGAAGAAGTCGCCGCAGAAACCGCCGCAGTCCCCACAGTCCTCGGGACATACGTCGCAGCCCTCGCCGAAGTCACATAGGCCGTCGCCGCAGAATTGCGTTTCACACACCCCGCAGGCGAAGCAGGCATCGTTACAGCAGTCGCCGGCCTGCAGACAGATGTCGTCGCAGAAGCAACCGGCGGGTGCCGCCCCGCCGCAGGTGCCAGCACTGCAACCGCAGTCTGGAGCGCACGAGAACTGGGTTTCGCCGGCGCTGCACAGGCCGTCTCCGCAAACCGGCACGCACTGGCCGCAATCGACCGCGCAGGTGGCACACGATTCTCCGACCAGGGTGTTGCACAGGCCGTCGCCGCACTGCACCGTGCACGGTCCGCAGTCGTCGGGGCAGCTGTTGCAGGATTCACCCGCCAGCGGCGCGCAGACACCGTCACCACACCCGGCACATGCGCCGCAATCCACGGGGCACGTGTTGCACGCCTCCCCGATCCCCGGTTCGCACATGCCGTTGCCGCAGCCAGGGCATGGGCCACAATCGGCCTGACAACTCCCGCACGACTCGCCATCCCCTGGGCTGCATGCCCCGTCGCCGCAGGCGTTGCAGGTGCCGCAGTCGACCTGGCAGCTGTCGCAGGACTCGCCAGCGGTGGGATCGCAGGATCCGTCGCCGCAGCCCGGGCATACGCCGCAATCGAGGGGGCAGCTGAAACAGAACTCGCCGTTGTCCCCGTCGCACGCCCCGTCACCACAGGCTGGACATGCGCCGCAGTCCATGGGGCAGTTGAAGCAAAACTCGCCGCCCATGCTGTCACAGAACGCGTCGCCGCAAGAACCACACGGGCCGCAGTCACCGGGACAGTTGAAGCAAAACTCGCCCACGTCGGGGTCGCAGAATCCGTCGCCGCAGTCTTGGCACGGACCGCAGTCCTCTGCGCAGCTATCGCAGAACTCCCCCGCGGAGGGGTCGCAAAGGCCATCACCGCAGAACCCGCAGGCGCCGCAGTCCTGGGGGCAGTTGAAGCAAAACTCGCCCTGGGCTGCTTCGCACAGGTCGTTGCCGCACGTCTCACACGGCGCGCAATCGGACGGACAGGAGGCGCAGGTCTCGGCGAACGGATCACAGATGCCGTCGCCACAGCCGCCGCACGTGCCGCAATCCTCGGGGCACGTCACGCAGAACTCGCCTTGCAGCGGATCGCAGAAGCCGTCGCCGCAGCCCTCACATTCGCCACAGTCGTCGGGGCAGGTTTGACAAAACTCGCCCGCGAATAGGTCGCAGACGCCATCGCCACAGTCCTGGCACGAACCGCAATCCTCCGCGCAGGTAAAGCAGAACTCGCCCGACGAAGGATCGCAGAAGCCGTCGCCGCAACCCTCGCAGGTGCCGCAGTCGTCTGGGCAGGTAAAGCAGAACTCGCCGGAGAAGACGTCGCAGAACCCGTTTCCGCAGTCGTCGCAGGGGCCGCAGTCCTCCGGGCACGTGAAACACAGCTCACCGGAGAACGGATCGCAGAACCCGTTGCCACACTCGTCGCAGCTGCCACAGTCCTCGGGGCACGTGAAGCAGAGCTCGCCGGAAAAAGGATCGCACATACCATCGCCGCATGCGGCACAAGGACCGCAATCAAGCTGGCAGGTGAAGCAGAACTCCCCCGCGCCGGGGTCGCAAATGAAGTCACCGCAACCGTCGCAGTCGAAGCAGTCGACGGGGCACGATTCACACTGTTCGCCGAGTTCGGGCTCGCAGAAGCCGTTTCCGCAGGCCTCGCAGGTACCGCAGTCCGCGAAACACCAACCGCAGTTCTCGCCCACCTGCGGATCGCAGATGCCGTCACCGCAGCCCGAACACGGCCCGCAGTCGGAAGGGCAAGTCGTGCAGTCCTCATCCGCGGTGCACACGAGATCGCCGCACGAGCCCTGGGGGCAGCAGTCCACCGGACAGTTGCCGCAGTCTTCCCCAGGATCGCAGATCAGATCACCGCAGCTGGGGCCGTCGGTATCGGTGTCGGTAGCAGTCTCGGCGTCGCCACTGGTCGAACTCTCGCTACCGCTCGCCTCGGCCAAGCCATTTGCGAACGAGTAGTCGGACCGGCCACAGCTGGCGAGCAACACGACGACAAACGACAGGACCAGCGATCGCAATGCCATCCCCGCACCTCGGCGGTAAAACGCCAGAGGATCAGATTATCACGAGCGGCCTGCGCCCACGATGAACATTGCGCTCTCCACCCTTGCGGGGGGGATCTGAGTGAGTGCTTACTTCGCGCCGGACCGGGATTCGCGGGGGTAGGGAGAGGACTTGCGGACCAGCCGGAGACGTCGCGCCCGCGCCGCCCGCCGCCCGGCGTGGGAACTGCGTTGGAGTTGGCTCACCGCCAGGCAGATGTTCAGCTGGCGTGGTCGGCGGCGGGTACGAGCGACGAAAGATCGGCGCCGGAGACGGGTGCGCTCAACCGCCACGCCGCACAAGCCACGCGGCCACCCGTGCATGTTCGGGCGCGTGGGGCGGGCCCAAGGCGCTGTAACCGTCGCGGGCCACGCGTGCGAGGGCGCGCGCGCCCTCGCGATCGCCGGTGCGCCAAGCGAGCTCGGCGCGCACCTCCGCCACGCGGGGGCTCACCGACGGATCGGGGTTTGCTTGCAACAGTGTTTCGGCGTGTCCCAGGCGCTCGCGTGCCGAAGCGAGGTCCGCCTGCTCGAGCTCGCACGCCGCGATCCCGACCAGAAGAGCGGCAAGGCCCGCGTCGGGGGGAAGCTGGAGGTCGCTACGGAGTTTGAT
>CADEGN010000047.1:0-5473 GCA_902826865.1 uncultured Myxococcales bacterium | reverse complement strand
CGACCGCACCGCCGGGCCGCGCGTTCGACGTCGGCGAGCAGGCCGATGGCGTCGGCGACCGAAGCGTGGGTCGGCCCGAGTTGCTCGATCAGTTGCGCGCGCGCGCGCGCGAGTAGCGGCAAGGCATCGTCGTAGCGCGCCTCAGACATACGCACACGGGCGAGCGCTCGGTCGTAGGTGGGGATTCTCGGGTCCTTCTCCCCCGCGGACGAGAGCACGAGGGTGCGTGCACGCTCGTATCCCGCGTACGCATCGGCGAACTGGCCGGTCTGATAGTCGACAAACGCGCGGTTGTCGATGAGGTCGATCCGCGACCGCATGTCGGCGGCACCGTCCGGTGCGCGCTCGTGGCGGGCGAGGGCGTCATCGAGGGCAACGCGGGCCGCCTGCCAGTTTCGCAGCTGCATCTCATTTTGTGCGATGTCCAGGAGCGCGAGCGCGCAGCTGGTGTGATCGGGTCCGAACGCGGCTTCCCAAGACGCCAAGGCATCGCGGGCGCGTGTGCGCGCGCCTTCCACGTCTCCGGCGGTCTTGAGCATCCGCCCGAGCGACATCGCCAACGCGCCATAAAACGGGTGCCGCTTGCCGAGGCCGCGCTCGATGATCTCGAGGCCATGCGAGTGGTCGGCGATCGCTCCGGCAGTGTCGGGCAGTCGCAACTTGATACCCGCGCGGTTGGAATACGCGAGACCGAGCTCGTCAGGCGGCGGGCGCGGCAGCGACTCCAAGACCGCGATCGCTTGATCTGCAGCGCGCGTCGCATCGTCGAGCTTTCCGTTGATCAGCCACATCGTGCCTGCGGCCGCTTGGAAGTAGGAGAGCGCGCGTGGATCGGCCGACCGCTCGGCGGCGGCTTGGCCGGCCGCAATCATCCCGAGTGCTTCCTGCGGGCGACGGAGCCCGGTCGCAACGACGTACATCATCGTCGCTGTCGCGATCGCCTCGGTCGAATACGCCCGGGCTTTCGCGGCCGTCGTAATCGACTCGCGCAGGTGCGCTTCGGCGGCGTCATATTCGGCGGTCTGCATTTCAGCGCGTGCCATCACCAGCAGCGCGGCGGCGTGGTCGGCTGAGAAGCCGACTTGGCGCAACTTCGGTTCCACGTCGCGCATGAGCGCGAGGACGTCGTGATGCCGCCCGGCGAGGAGCAGCACCTTGGCGCGGGTGAGCTCGCGGCGGAGCGGCGTGAGTTCGATGAGCTGAGCATCGCTGGGGGCCGGCCGAGCCTGCAGGGCGTCGATGTCTCCGCACGTGCTCGCCGGTGTGAGTAGTGACGCCGAGGAAATCGCACCGTCGATAAGCCGCTCTTCGCTCCCGCCGAGGAGATCGGCGAAGGTCTGGATTTCATCGCGCACGGCCGCGAGACATGCCTCGCGGAGGCGGCGGATCGCCGCCGTTTGCTCGCCGCGGGTGACCTGGGCCTGGCACGCGTCATCGAGCTCGGCTCGCCACTCGTCGCGTTGGGCGGCGAGCTCCGCGTCGACCGCGGCGAAGACGTCGGCGGCCGCACGATGCCCGGTCTTCGCGAGCGCCTTCTCAACGTCGCCGCGTCGGGCGGTATCCCACGGGTCGCCCGGCGCTTGCATCGGATCGGGGCAGCTTTGCGCGGTGACGCCGGTACCAGCGGACGTGGAAGGTTCGCGCGCGGCGATCGCAACCCACCCGATCGCCGCGATGCCAACGCCCACGGCGGCGGCGATCCCCGCGGCCGCAGGTCGTCTGGGGCCCCGCAGCGCGACCAGCAGCGCGTTCATGTCCGGGTGACGTTCTGCGGGATCTACCCGCAGTCCGCGGCGCAGGGAGGCTGTGAGCCACCCCGGGACCGCGCGAACCGGTCCGCGAATTCCTCCCGATTCGATCGAGTGGAGGAGTTCGGGCAGGCTGTCGCCGCCGAACGGTCGCGTGCCGTGCAGCGCCTCGAACAGCGAGACGCAAAACGCAAACTGGTCCGAGCGCGCGTCGATCAAACCATTGCCGTATTGCTCGGGGGCCATGTAAGCGGGCGTGCCGAGGATCGATCCGGTTCGCGTCAACTTGCTGTCGCGCGAGTCGATTGCGGAGCTTGGGCTCGTGGTCGCCTCGAGCGCGACGCCGACGAGTCCAAAGTCCGATACACGTACGCGACCGTCCCGCCCGATCAGTACGTTGTCGGGCTTGAAGTCACGGTGCACGAGTCCCGCTGCGTGAGCCGCCGCAAGTCCGAGCCCCGCCTGGCGGTAGACGTCGAGCACCTCCCGCCACGTCCGCGTTGCCGCCGTGCTCCACTCCCGCAGCGTGCCGCCGTCGACGTACTCCATCACGAGGTAGACCTGCTCGTCGACCATCCCCACCTGATGGACCGCAACCACATTCGGGTGAGAGACGCGAGCGACCGATTGTGCTTCGCGCAACAGTCGAGCCTGCGCGACCCCGTGCGGTTCGCCGCGCAGGAGCTTGATCGCGACGGGGCGATCCAGCTCGTGGTCGTGCGCGAGCAAGACAACGCCCATGGCGCCGGTCCCTAGGCGACGCTCGACTACGAAGTGGCCGATGGTACGACGAGTCTGCAGCGCGTCGGCCGGGTCTGCCGACGGATGGCTGCGACTCCCATCGATCTCGGCCCCGGGCAGGGTCTCGTCAGGGTCAGCCCGTGCAGTGTCGACCCCGAGCGCAGCATCGCCTGCGGCCGCGCCGCCGTGCGGGATCAACGTCGCCACGTCGTCGGGGCGAGCCGCGTCGATGCCATCGCCCAAGGCATCGACGTTGCCGTCGCCGCGCACCCCGTTCACGCCCCCAGCGTGGCAGGGGCGCGGCGCGGTTGGCAACACCGGCACCGAAGGCTAGACGGAAGAGCAGCAGGACGGTGCATCGCACCCGGCAACGGTGTGTGGCGTGTCAGAAAGGGCCACTGTCGCGCGGTCGCGTGGCGTGAAGACCCCCTTCGCGGTCGGTTGGCCGACGAGCGCCCCAACGACGCGCCGCAAAGCGACGCGGCTGGAGATGCTTGGGGCAAGATTCCGACAATGGCCTGGATCGCTTTGGTCGTGCTGGCTTCAATCGAAACAGTGGTGGGCGACGACGCTGAAGGAACTACATCCGCCACACGGGGATCATGCTTGCCGTGCTGAGCAGTTGGGCGAGTACCGAGGCGCCGAACACTCGCGATCCGAAGTGCATCGTTTGAGGAGTGACTCGAACTCGTCAGACTCGGCCGCTTTCGGTCCGCGCGTCACACGCGGTGCGTCGCCATCGGCATTGCAACCCGCACGCGAGTCTGCGACATTGTTCTCTGGCGAAACGCTGGAGGTTTGAAGCAAGATGAGTCGAGAGGTTCTTCTGTCACTCGCCTTGGCTGCTTGCAGTCAATCCAACTCGTTTCGAGATGTTGAACTCGAGGGGCTCCCGCAGTGCCCAGCGGGTCAGGGATATACGCGTCCGATCGTGATCGAGGCGAAGAGTGGTGCCGAGTTGACGGTCAAGGTGTATGGGGCTCCAACCCCGGCCAACGCGGCACCCACGATGCCCTTGCCGAATTCGGCCAACAAAGTCAGCGTTCGCGTAGGTGTGTGTAACTCGGCGCGGGGACAGGGGACCTCGCTGACCTGTGCCGCCCCGTTTTGGCTAGAACAGCCCACCGACGCCACCATCCAAGAGTCGGGCGGTAAGGCCGTGATGCCGGTCGCGGTTCCGGGCGACCATCCCTGCTCGCCCCCGAAATAGTTCCGACCGCGGCTCTCGACCGAAGTGGGAGCCGCTTCTCGTCGCGGATGAACGCGATCGGTCGCGGCTTCGTCACTGCGCCAACGTGCAGTCGATCACCTGCATGAGGTTCTCCATCGCGCCGCCGATCTTGCACGTCACCTTGATCGCGTCACCGACCTTGAACTTCTTGTCGGCGAACGGCTTGGGATCCGCGAGACCGAGCGAGATCTTGGCCTTACCATCGACATCGACGAACAACACCGGGGTGCCGTTTTCCTCCGCGCCGACATTCACGAGCTTGCCGCTGAAGGTAGCGCCGGCCTCGTACTTAGTGAGAAGCTCGAGCCCGTTGGCGGCTGGGTTGGTGAACTCGGCGAAAAGGGCCTTCGGGTCCGTCTCAACCGGCTTGGCGCCGCCCGCGGCTGGCGCCTCCGCACCACCCGTAGGCGCGGCGGCCGCTGCAGGCTCGGGCTTTGCGGGCTCGGGCTTTGCGGGCTCGCCCTTGTCAGCCTTCTTCTCATCCGCCTTCTTGGCGTCCGTTTTCTTGGTCTCCGCCTTCTTCTCATCGGACTTGCTGTCGCAGCCGAGGGCAAGGGGGGAGGCGAGGGTGAGCGCGAGCAGGGATCGCATCAGCATGGTGCAGGTCTGACGGTCGCCGGTCGGCGCGGTTGCGTCGACACCATCCGCCTGCGCAGGCTCAGCTCAGATCGGCAGTGCGCAGCCGCACGGCCGGTGTGGACCGCGGACGCGCCAGCTTTGATCGGTGACGCCTGCACCTTACAAACGGCGCCCAGGTTGGGTCGCGGTGGACCCCCTGAGCCTCATCCGGTCAAGCGGATCACAGAGAGTTCCAGGTGCACACGCCAGCTTCGCACCCGAAGGGAGGCGCCCGAATGGGCGCCTCCCTGCGACTACTTTTTCGGCCACCACCGTGGCGGGGGCGCTCACTGCAGATCCGTGAGGTCCCATCCACACATCGATCCGCCAACATGCGCACTGGCCGACGCGCCGGTCTTGCTGACCGAGGCCTTGAGGTCGACAGCGCAGCTTCCTTCGATTTCCCCCGACCACTCGAGCTGTCCCTCGACGGAGGCCTCGACGAGATCTGGCTCGACGGACGCGAAGTACGTCATCGACCCGTCGATCACGACCCCGTCGGCCGCGCAGCCATCGAACTCGATCGTGAGATCTGCAACGACGGTATCGGGGTGCACGCTGCCTTCGGCGTCGAAGGTAACGGTACCGCCGTCCGGGCAATCCGCGGTACCGAGGAGCATCGCGTCTACGCCGTCGGCGTCCACGGTCGCGCTGCCCGATCCCGTGAATCCCAGGGCGAGGCCGGCGTGCTGCATGGCCTTATCCGTGCTCCGCCACCCGGTGCTCGCGGTTCCGCGGTCGGTGGTTGGCTCGGAGCTCTGGCAGGCGGACAACAAGACAGCGACGAGGACGAAAGGGGTGGCCTGGCGCATGACCGGTCCCCGATCGCAGGAAGCTTACCAACCGCAAGTGATTGAAATGCCACGACGGGAAGGTGTCGCGCCCTGCAACCGTGTGGTGATTCGCGGCGTTGCGGCCGCCGCTGGCCTCGCTTCTGGGGGTGCCGCCAGCCGCTACGCAAACTGCGCGCCGACGCGAGCTCCACGGGGGTACAGGTGCTCATCCGGGGTTCGCCAGCGCGTAGGCGACGACGCCCCCGATCGGCGGCTCGTCGAAAAACCCAAGGCCGTGGCCAATGTAGAACGCACCGTCGACGACCGTGATCCCGCCGCCGGTCATCTCCCCCGGTACGACG
>CADEGN010000046.1 GCA_902826865.1 uncultured Myxococcales bacterium | reverse complement strand
GATTGAGCGCGCGGGCCACCTGCTCTCGCAGTTCCAGTACGCATTTGCGGCCAGGGCTTCGTTCGCAAACCTGGTGAGCGGCTCGCAGATGATCTTCTGGGGCCTCTTCAAGAAACTGGTGATCGCTGATCACTGTGCCGCACTCGTCGAGCCGGTATATTCGGGCTTCGTCGACGGCGGCACGCCCCCCGATGGCTGGGCGGCGCTCGTCGCCACTTACGCATTCACGCTGCAGATTTACTGCGATTTCTCCGCCTACTCCGAGATTGCGCAGGGCTCGGCGCGCATCTTCGGCATCGAGCTGATGCAGAACTTCGACCAGCCGTACCTCGTCGGCAACGTACGGGAGTTTTGGCGGCATTGGCACATCTCGCTGTCGACATGGTTCCGCGATTACGTCTATCGCCCCCTGGGGGGAAATCGCCGCGGTCCCGCGCGGACACTCATCAACCTCGTCGTGACAATGTTCCTATCGGGACTGTGGCACGGGGCGGCGTGGACCTTCGTGGTGTGGGGCCTGTACCACGGTGGGCTCTTGCTGGTGCATGGGTTGCTCGAGCACCGCGCCCCGGTGGTCGCGCTGCGCCGCAACCTCGGTCGACTATGGTCCATCACCGCGGTCTTGATCACGTTCCACGCCATCGTGGTCGGCTGGGTGTTGTTCCGCGCTGACACGCTTTCAGGTGCTGCCGCGATCCTCGGATCGATTGTCCGCGCGCCTTCGTCAGGGCCACCACGCGCGTCACAGCTCGCGTTCTTTGCCGGCGTCGCGGCGTTCCTCGTGCTTTCGGCGCTTGCCCGGCGGCTACGCTGGCGCGAGCGCCTCGATGCCCGGCCCATCGCGTCGGTGATCGGTTATTCGACGATTATCCTCGCGGCCCTCGTGCTGGGGGCCGAAAGCGGCCCGCAGTTCATCTATTTCCAGTTCTGAGCCCCATGACCCCGTTCGAACCACCATCTTTACCCACGGTGCCGGCGCGTCGACTCGGCCGCGCGACGTGGTGGGGATGGGTCGGCCTGTTGCTCGTCATCGACCTGTTGATCGCGGCGGTGCGCCCCCTGCCGCGGGCCGAGCTGCTCCCTGAATCCGCCGGCGAAGTGCGAGAGATCTTGGCCATTGCGCGTGCGCGGCCGCCGAACTGGCTCCTACTCGGCGACTCTGTCTTGGCTGGCGATGTTCTGCGCGACAAGGTCGGCGGCTGGTCGAGCCAGCGCGTTGTCGATCACCTGCGGATGGAGCTCGCGGGGCACGAGCGAGCGACGTTCGAACAGGTAGCGCTCGACGGCATGCTACCCATCGACATGCTCCGGGTGATTCGCGAGCTCGACGCAGTCGATCCGACCGCCCGTGTTGGCGTGGTGATCGAGATCAATCCCCGCTTTTTTTCACCACACTATGCTCGTCAAGACGAGCCGAGCCGGCCGTGGCTCGCAGCCCTCGGTCCAGACCTCGCGGGTCCCTGGGGAGCGTTGGCTGCGAGCTGGGACGCGGCCGGTGCGCAGCTGCGCCGATGGCTTCCACTCGTGCGCCACGCGAGTGTTCTGCGCCGGACCGAGATCGCTTCGCTGCTGGCCAAGGCGATCGAAACCCGCGACGACCGTGCACCGACAGACACACTTGAGGGCCGCCTACGGATCCTCGAGCACTACCGCACGCCGCAGATGCACACCGGATCGGCCCAGTACGTCGCGCTCGCCGAGATTCTCGAACGGCTCAAAAATCGCGGGCGTCAGGCGCTCCTGTTCGCGACCCCGCTGGCCGACGCCTTTTTCCGCGGCGAACTCGACGGCCGTGGATACGGCGAATACACCGCCGCACTCGATCGGTTGATCGTGGACCCGGCGCACCCGCAGATCCGGTTCGTCAGCTTCGATCATCCAGACTTCGCCGACGATGAGTTCGTCGACCACGCACACCTGTGGCCCGCCGGCAACCATCGGCTCGCCCGCAACCTCCTCCATCAGCTTGGCCTCAGCTTGCGCAGCACTGGCGATGACCTGGTCTACCCCGAGGGTGTCGATCGTTCGCCGATCGCTGCGATCGCCCGTGGCGACAGCGAGGGCGCGCCCTGGCAGGCACGGCTCGAGGGGCCCGAGGGAATCGCGGTCGATGGCGATGGCCGCGTCGTGATCGCCGACACCGGCAACCACTGCCTGCGCGAGATCGCCGCTGGCGGCAGCGTGGTGCGAACGCTGGCGGGAATCCCCGGGGTGGCCGGCAAGCAGGACAACATCGCCGCACTCGCCACGCTCGATCGACCACGCGCGCCGGTATTCTTAGGGGACGAGGTTTGGTTTCTCGATGGCCGACGACGGGCCCTCCGCCGCGTGACGGAGGAACGCGTGGTCACGGCTCGCAAGATCGAGGGCGAAAAGTGGAACCGCGCCGAGGACCTGCGCAGCGCCGGAGGCGAGTTGTATGTCCTCGATCGCAAACGAAGGATTCACGCCTACGATCCAAAGACGAACCGCGCCCGGATCTTGGTGGACACCGACGAGGACGCGCGCATCACCGCGTTCGACGTCGCACCCGACGGTCGCATCTTCTTCACCGACGGAAGTTCGGCCGTCTGGGAGGCCCACATCGACACGCCGGCACACCTTGGCGCTACCCCGCGCGGCCTGCTCCTACGCTTCGCAAACACCGCCGACGAAGTCCTCCCCCAGGGCGCGGGCGCGTTCTTTCCGTTCGGGTTCGACGAGATCCGCTTGGGCAAGGCCGTGAGCCTCCGCTATGTCTCTCGTTACGACGGCGTCCTCGTCGCGGACGAGTCATCACCTCGGCGCAAGCCCGAACTGATGACCGAACGCGTGCACCTCCGCTTCTTGGACTTCAAGCAACACCTGGTGTTTCCGTGGCTCAAGCCGCTCGTGCACGGCGGCGGCTACATGTTCAACAACGAGCGCGCCGAAGCGCTGATGAGCAACGTGCACACCGGGAGCATGGCGATCCACGCGGAGACTGCCACGTTATTTCACCTTGAACGTCACCGCTCTCGGCTCGTTGCGCTCTCGGATGGGTTGCTCGGGGTGGCAAAGCTCGGCAACCATGTCACGCCGCGCGCCTACGCCGGGATCCGCGACGTATTTGGCCTCGAGGCCGGGCGAACAACCGCGCAGTCGCGTCACCCTGAGCTATGGGCGACGCGGCGCCTCGAACCGCTCCCGCGGCGCGGTCCGTATTTCCTCCTGGTTCTTGGCTCATCGATGACCAGTGTGAGCGACACGATCGGACAGTATTCACTCGCACGCGTGATCGAGAATGTCTTGCAACCCGAACTCGGCATCCGCGAGGGCGTGCGCCTCGACGTGGTCCAGCGCGCCTATCGCGGGCCCACCATCGCGGCGCTCGTGCGAGGGTTCGAGACGGTGCTCGAGCTCGAGATCGTTCCGGATGTTGTGATGATCGAGGTCCACTCAGGTCGGATGTACTCGGGTCTTGCCGACGACGCGGCCATGCTCGAGACGATCGCCCGGATCCAGGACCTTGCCGCCCGCTATGACACCCTGGTGATTCTGCTCGACAACGACGCGATGAGCTCCGACGGGCGCGATGGCCTGCGCGCGTCGGGACTCCGACAGCGGCGCTTCCTCGCACTGGCGCGCGAGGCTGGAATCTTGGTTGTCGATCCATCCGACACGTTGCTGCGCGATAGCCTGGGCGTAGCACCGTGGGGAAACCCGCCTTTCGCCGGGCCGCATGGATCAACCTGGGCGATGGACCTCACCGGTCGCGCGTTCGCGTTGGGCAGCTACCCGGCGATCGCGGCACACCTACGCAAGCGCGTTCCGGCCTTCGCTCGCTGGCCGAGGGGCGACGTGCCTCCCGAGCAGGCACCTACGCCCCTGGTTCAGGCGTTCAGCGAGGTCCCTGGCGCTTGGTCCGAGCTCGCGCGCACCGCCCCGCTTGGAGCGATCGAGCGCTCGATCTCGGGAAGAACGTTGACGCTCTGGATCGACGCGGCAAAACTCCCCGATCCGGAGCTCGTCGACGATCCAACACAGCTTGCTGCTCTGGAGCTGGCTTGCCTTAGCCAGGCGATCTTCTCCGATCCCGTCGGCCGCGTGCTCACGCGCGTGGAGATCGTGGTGGCTCGGTTTGCCAACTACGACGAATACGGCGTCGGCGTTACGCAAGGCGCGACCGAGCTTCTCCGCCGCGAGTATGATGCAAGCACGCTGCAGCAGCGCTTGCGAGCAGAGTGACGACAATCCTCCCGGCCCCAGTCGCAAGCAGGGCGTGGTGGCCCCGTATCCGAGGCCATCCACGCCCAAGGCTATGTGGAGCGCAGAGCATTGACCGATCGCATCGGTCTACGCCCAGGCGTCGACCGTCGTGCCCGGGGCCAGACCCGCGGGACCAGCACGTGGGCTCACGTCCGGCGGATCCCTCCCGCCCTGCGCGGGGAGCAACTCGTACTCCGGCTCAGCGTCCGCCGCCGGCGGTGCAGGTTCGTCACCCTCGGCCTCCGCTTCCACCGCGGCCCCGGCCGCGCTTAGGCGCGGATCGAGGGTGAGCGGGCTTTCGGGGTAGGGTTGGCCGTCTGAACCGACTTTCCAGTCAAACGTCGGCGGACCGTGGAACAACCCATCGGGCTCCCGCAACTTCGCGAGCGACAGCCGCAAGGCCATATCCTCGGCCCAACGCTCGCGCTCGCGCGCTCGGTCGGCCGCGAAATCTGTTGCGGGCGGTTCGGGTCCGTGGCTTGCGCCTCTGTTCTTCGCGCGCAGTGCACCACGTTCGCCTTCGGAGCTTGCGCGCGCGCTACCGTCACTGGCACCCACCGGCCGTGCAATTCGCTCGCCCTGGTCGGCGCGAGAGTTGATCACCGCGCGGTTCGGATCGACCGCATGGTCGGTCGCGATCGGACGGCGCGCCGATTCCACGGCGAAGGCGAGTCTCCAAGACGCTCGGATGGCATCCATCGCTGCGTCCATCGACCCATCTGAGTCCGGCTTTAGGCTCGGCGAGCCGAAGCTGGGACGGTCGTCCAGCGGGTGGACGCCTCGTTGGGCCACTGAAGTTGTCCATCGATCCCAGAAGAACAACGCGGCCGCCGCGCGCGCGACGGAAAACCAGCGGCCTGGAGGGGCGAACGCGGCGTCGTCGACGGTATCCAGTCATCGATCGCGCCGACGCAATCGGTGCTCGTTCGGAACGAGTCGTGAACATGCACGGTCGCTCACCTTCCGCGACTCGATCGGCCACTGGTCGGGTGAGGCACCACACTGCGACCAACACCCGAGGACGCCGCGAGAGCCCACCGCGTCACCTCGACGCTCCGGCTCTGGCTGCGCGGGCGCCTGTGCTATCTACGGGCACAGGTGTTGCTCTTCACCGCGCTCCTAGGGATGCCCGCGATCGACGAAACGATTTCGTGGCAGGCGCCAGCAGAGTGTCCCTCGCGGGATGAAATGATGCGCGCCGTGGAGCACTACATCGGGCGTCCCCTCGCGGACGAACGCGTCCGTGCGCGCGGCTCCATCACGCCGAGCGCGGATGAACTTGGCGGCGCGACTGCCTTCGAGCTGCAGCTCCGCGTCGAGGCCCATGACGGCGCGCCGCTAGGACGACGCCTTGTCGACCGCGACTGCACCGTGCTCAGCGACGCCGCAGCCCTCACCATCGCCATCACGATCGACCCAGATGCAGTCGAGCGCGCAACGGGCTCGCGAGCCGTGCCGCAGGCCACGCCACAGGCCGTCCCGCAGGCCGTGCCGCGCGCGGAGTCTGAACCGAGACCTGTACGGCGACCCGACGTCGAGCGCAGTGACGCACGACGGCGCACCGTAGCACCGAGGGACCGAACACCGAAGCGTGTGCGTTGCGCTCCAAGCCCGGCGTCCCGCGTTCGCACGCGCGTGCCGTGTGCAACGCTCGGGCTCGACACTGGGATCCAAGCGTTCACGTTGCCGGCGGTCGGGCCTACGCTCGGCGGGCGCATCGGCGTCGCCTGGCGGCGATTCGCGCTGCACCTTGGGGCAACGCACATGTTTCGCCGCCGAGCGGAGGTCCAGGCGGATCCACCGAAAGGCGGAGACCTCGCCCTCACCCACGCGTCGGTCGGCGCGTGCGCGCGGTTGGGTGTGTGGCGGATCGAGTTCCCACTATGCGCGGACGTGGATGTGGTGGCGTTCTCCGGCCGCGGATTTGGCGTGACGACGGCATCGCGCGCGCGGGTGCCCTACGCGGGAGCTCGATTTGGAGCAGGCGCCATCATCGCGCCCGTCCGGCGCTTCGCCACCGGCATCCGCGTCGACGCCACGGTCCCGTTTGCGGCCTACCGCTTCAAGATCGACGGCCTTGGCACGGTATTTCGGCCCACGCCAGCAGGCTTGCGCGCCGTGTTTGTGCTTGAGTTGCGGGCACCTTAGGCCGGCACGGTCGATGCGGCGGGCGCGGAACCGCGGCCCGATTTTCGGGTCACGGAAGCCCAGATACTGATGCATGTACCCGTAGCATCCTATCCTTGGAGCCCGGAGCCGCCGGACCGGATGTGAAGTCCCTGATCGTGTTGCGGGCCACTCCAACGCCACCTTCCGCCGGGTCGAACACCTTCGACCTCGAGGCTTTGTTTCGCGAGCATCACACGTTTGTGTGGCGTGTCGTGCGGCGCCTGGGCGTGAGCGACCGGTCGATCGACGACGCGGTGCAGGAGGTCTTTGTGGTCATGCTACGTCGGCGCGACGAACTCGTGCAGCGCTCCAGCGTGCGTGGTTTGTTGTATGGAATCGCACGGCGGGTCGCGTCGCGACATCGCGACACCCGGCGATCCACGCTCTCGGTGCTCGACCCCGATAACATGCCGGGGTGTGGACGAGATGCCGAACAGACCCTCGCGCTCGACGAAGCAGCCACCGTTGTGCGTGAAGCCCTCGCCTCGATGGATGAGGACAAGCGAATGACGTTCTTGCTGGCCGACGTCGAAGGGATGACGATGCCCGAGGTCGCGGACTGCATGGAGGTCAACCTCAACACCGCGTACGCACGCCTGCGATCGGCGAGGCTCTTACTCGAACGTGCCGTTGCGCGCCACCGCGCACGGGAGGAGGGGGATCGTGTCCGAGCATCACGATGAACTCGATCCCGAGCTTGCCCGTTACGTCGAGGCATTCCGCGCGGTCGAGCAGCCTACGCCGGCAACCGCGGCGCGGAACCTCGCCGCGTTGCGGTCGACGTTGGGTCGACGGGCGTCTCGTCGGTGGCTACCGTGGGTCGTCGGGGGCGCCGCCTTGGCTGCAGCAGGCGCGGCAGCGTGGTTTGTCGGCAGCGCACAGACAGCCGTGCTTGCGCGCCACGGGGCAGAGGGCGAACAGGCACCGTTCGCGCGCCCGCCATCCACCCACCAGGCCGTGACACCCACGCCGGCTGAGCCTCCGCGCGCCCTGGCTGCACCACCAACGCCGCCGTCTCCTGCGACCACACCGACGACCTCGAGATCCGTCGACGCGAGCTCCGACACCGGGACTCGAGCCAAACGCGCGAAGGCCCCTGCGGCGCCCGATTCGGTGGCCGACGACGCGCCCGACACTACGCTGGCCGAAGAGACACGGCTGTGGAGAGCCGTGCAATCGCACCTGGCAGCCGGTTCGCCGAGCGAAGCGCTGGCGTCGATCGAGGTATGGAAGCGCCGCTTTGGCAGCGGCCGATTCGTCGACGAGCGTACGTTGCTTGAGGCGCGTGCGCTCTGCGAGGCGGGCCGTCACAAGGAGTCCCGGGCGTTGCGCGACGCGTTTGTGACCGCGCGCCCGTCCTCGCCGCTGGCGACGCGGATGCGAGGGATCTGTAACGCCGACCCTTGATCGCACGACGCAATCGTCAGCGCTGCCGCCGCAGACCGCGCACGACCTGCTGCAACCCGGCGATACAAGGCGATGCCGCCGACGTGAGGGCAAAGCCGGGCCGACGGCCACGTTTTGGTGTCCTGAGCGTCTGAAGCGTTACTGCAATTTCTTCCCAGCCCTTGGCGTTGACGGATTGCCGGGCGAGGAAAGACGCGCTCTGATGGGAGCAACTAATCCTTCCGTACGCCTCGACTTCCGCGCTCCGCTCTGGACGTTGGTAAAAATGGCGCCCGACTCTACGACGAGACTCAACCGACGCGCGTCCCCAGCACTACCGCCGCGGTGCGCATCAGGCATGGGGCACGACCAGATCGACGTCGTCCCCGAAAGGTGTCGCTGGCCATGACGCGGTACATCGTATCGGCCTGCCTTGCAGCCCTCGCGTTGGGTGGTTGCTATCGAGGACTGGCTGGCGCGGGAGCAGGTGAAGACGCGGGGGCGTCCGCGACCGATGGCGCGGGCAGTGTCGACGGCGCGGACGACGAAAGCGGCGGAGGCGACGAGAGCGGCGCGGGAAACCCGTCCTGCGAAGCGGTGATGCCCCGGTTCATCACGCGCATCCCCGACCGACACGTTGCCTCAACCGTTGCAACCCTCCTCGGGCTGGCACCGCCCGTCTTCACCACGAGCCCCGCGGACCCTGAGCGCTTCATCCCCGATCAGGCCGCAGTCGTAACCGGCGCCATCGCTGTGAAGTTCCAGGCCATGGCGGAGGCCGCGGCCGCCGAGGCCACCGCACCCGGTCAGCCCATCGTTGCGTGCGACAGCGGCGACGAGTCGGTCTGTGCCGATGGATGGATCGATGAGCTCGCATCGCGGGCGTTCCGGCGCGCCGCCACATCCGAAGAACTGACCGGCTTGCGGGCCGTCTACGACGAAGGGGTTGAGATCGGAGGCGACCACGCCGCCGGCCTCCGCCTGGTAATCGAAGCGATCTTGCAGGCGCCCGCGTTCATCTACGAGATCGAAGCATCACCGCAGGGCGAGGATCGGTACGCGCTTTCGTCCGAGCAGTTGGCCGCCCGCATCGCGCTGCTCTTGACCGATAGCATCGCCGATGCAGAACTTTGGCGGGCTGCTCGAGACGGTGAACTCGAAACCCAGGAGCAGCTCGCCGCCCAGGTCGATCGGATCCTCGCAACCCCAGACGGCCAAACACAGCTGCGCCGGACGTGGACGCGATTCTTCGATGTGCACCGCGTCTCTGAGCTTTCCCGCGAGGGTGTCGACCCAGCGTTGTTCGCGGCGATGCGCGCCGAGGCGGAGGGGCTTGTCGATCAGGTCCTGTCGGTCCCTGCAGGTTCGCTCGCCGATCTCTTGCTGTCGCGAGAGGCTCGGGTTGATCCGGCCCTGGCGGAGTTCTACGGCGTACCGGCGCCGGCAGACGGCGAGTCTGTCCTGTTACCGGAGGACGAGCGTTCCGGTATTCTCACGCGCGCCGGAGTCATGGCGCTCAAGTCGACGAGCGATGATTCGTCCGTGATCCACCGCGGGCTCCTGGTGGCGCGAAATCTGCTCTGCATCTCGCCACCGCCTCCAAGTCCGCAGAACGTGGCCGAAGGCGAGGAAATCAACGGCATGTACGAGACCGAGCGCGAACGGATGCTTGCGCGTGCCGAGCTCGGAGTGTGCTCGACGTGCCACCAGGGGTTCGACCCATTTGGCGTGACATTCGAGCACTACGACAACGTCGGGCGCTTCCGCACCGAGATCGAAACTTCCATGGGAGCTGTACCCGTGGACGCATCGTGGGACTTCGCAACCACCGGGATCGAGGGCCATGTGGACGATGCCATCGGGCTTTCCGCACTCCTCGCGGAGAGCCCGGCCGTGCATGCCTGCGTGGGCGAGAAACTCGTCGGCTATGCGGTTGGGCACGGCCTACTGCCCGACGATCGATGCGCCGCAGAGTCGATCGCAACCGAGTTTGAGGCGTCCGGGGGCAACCTCGCCGGCCTGATCCGCGCCATCGCCCTGTGGCCCGGCCTCCGCGAACGTAAGGGAGGTGCACAGTGACAACTCTCAAAGACCGGCTGCCCGGCTTCCGTCGCGATCGCCGGTGGTTCCTCCAAATGGCCGGAGGCTCGGGAATCCTGGCGTATTGGCTGGCCCAGACGATCGGCCGCGCCGAGATCCCGTCGGGCGCCAAGCGTCTGATCGTCGTGTCGCGGCCAAACGGTTCCATCGATGAACGATGGTTGGTCAACGGGGAGCCCGGATCGATCCTCGAGCCCTTTTCTCCGGTGTGGGACTACGCCGTCCCCCTGCGGAATGTGCACATGGAGTCGAGCATGACGGAGGGCGATCCACACGGGGATGGATCGATCACCATCATGACCGCCGCGCCGCGCGGCGGGGAGATGCTGCCCGGTAACGATAGCTTCTGGAACACCAAAGAGTCGCTCGATCAGAGGTTGTCCCGCGAGGCACCGGCGCTCTCGGGTCGACCGATTGCGTCGCTGCAGCTGGGTGGCTGGAACTCTGGGCCGGCGGGCGACGAACCGTCGCGGGCGCTCACGTTCATCGGCCCCGAGAGCCCGGTATACCCGGAAACGGACCCAAGTGAGGCGTTTGACCGCCTCTTCGCCGATCTCGATCCGGATCAGACCGGACAACCGAGCGCGAGGGTGCGTTCGCGTCGCAGCGTCCTCGACTTCGTGCGCGGGGACCTCAACCGCGTACGGGCCCAAGTCCCCGCCGAGCGGCGGCCGGATCTCGATGCCCACGAGACAGCGGTGCGCGAGCTCGAGATGGCGCTCGAAGGTGCTCTTCCGAGCTGCGAGCCGCCGACCATCCCGCAGGACTTCGCGGACGCCACAAACTCTGCCTCTGCACTGGCGGCAATCGGCGAGGCGATGTTCGCCATCATTGTTGCAGCGTTTCAGTGCGATCTGACTCGAACTGTGACGTTCATGTGGGCCGGCAATGCCGCCGACAACCACCTCTCGCCGGTGAACAACGCCAACCATCACAATCTGTCGCACCAAGACGACCGCAATGGACTGGCGACCATCGATCGCTGGTACTCCGAGCAGACGGCGGGCCTAATCGCGGCGCTCGCTGCCGCCGACGACCCCGTCGTCGGCGGCAAGCTCATCGATACCAGCCTAGTTTGGTACATCAGCGAGATCGCGCAGGGCTGGGATCACCGCCATACGAACATGCCGTTCGTGCTGTTCGGCGGCGACGGCGTGGCCCTCAACGGGCGCGGGGCTGCGTTTGACGGCGGTGGCCGAAACAGCACCGACGTTTGGCGCTCGATCGGCCCGGTGATGGGCGTCGAGCTCGACGACCTCGAGGCGCCCTCAACGGGCCCGATCCCCGGGTTGTTCGGTTGACGGACGCGGCGGCGGCACGACCAGAACCGGGTGGGTTCGGATCGAGGAAGCGCTCCGCCAGGTCGGTGGCGGCCAGCTAAAGCCGCCGAGAATCCTTGGAACCTCGCGCACCCCTCGGCGTGGGCAATTCACCCGCTCGGAGTGTCGGTACGTCGGCTGGCCACCGCCACTTCCTGACAACTGCGGCAGATAGAAAAACCGGATGAATGCTCGAGGACGCGCGTCAGGCTTTCCCTCGACCCCGCGAATCCGCGCGCCCCATCGAAAAGACGCGCAGTGTCAGCACCACCGTTCCCGGCGTGCAACGCGGCGCCGCTGCACGGACGAACGGGACGTCGGGATGATACGCTGAGAATCGCAACGATGCGTGCGTTCACGTGCGGTGTGGTTTTCCGCGGTGCCGCGCTAGCGGCCGCGCTCGCCGCGACACCGAGCTGCGCTAGCCCGCGGTTCGCCTGCACCGAAGCGACCGAATGCGCCACCGCCGATCTCGCGGGCCGGTGCGAGTCCACTGGATACTGCAGTTTCCCGGCCGAAGACTGCCCGTCCGGGTGGAAATACGGAGCCCACGCGCCAGCGGAGCTGGCGGAAGCATGTGTGCCGCCGCAGCAGGCTTCGGGCGATTCAACCGGGGGTTCTAGCAGTACAACCGAAACCACGTCGGTCGCCATCGGATCGAGTTCAGGGTCGGGCACTTCGGGCCCCGTCTCGAGCTCATCAGGATCTTCGTCTGAGGCGGGCTCGACGGCGAGTTCGACGGCGAGTTCGACGGCGAGTTCGACGGCGATCGAGATCTGGGGTGACGCGAACGACAGCGACCACCCTGGCACTGTGCGCGATACGTTCATTAATCTGGACACCACGCACAACGCCGCCGAGCCCATTCTCATCCTCTATACCTGGCCCGCCCAAATGGCTGCCAACGTGGTGCTGCTCCAGTGGGACGTATCAGAGATCCTGGGGGCCACTGTCGAATCCGCAACGCTGACCCTCCACCTTGAGGAGGGGGCCATTGTCCCCGAATACACCGCGATGGTGCATGAGATCGTTGGCGTGCAGCCAAACATCACGCTCGCCGACGGGTACAACTACGACGCCAACGCCCCATGGACACCCAGTGCGTGTTGCTACGAAGGCATCCCAATGGCCCAGGCCAACCTGGGGCCGGCACTCGATTCGGCAACCATCGGTCTCGACGCGGCCACTGTGGTGGCATGGGACGTGACTGCCGCTGTTTCGGCCGCCGTGCTCAGCGGCAATCCTGTGGTCCTCGCGGTCAACCCAGACGTCACCGCACCCGCGGACGCCGCTCGCACGTTTACGTCGAGCGAAGGAATGGACTTGTCGGCGCGGCCCCGCCTGATCGTCGAGTACATCCAGTAGTCAGCTCCCCGCGAACACCAACGCTCGACACGGGAAAACCGTTCGGCACCGCCGATCGCGTCTCAGCTCCGGCGCTCATCCTCCCCGGCCGAGTATGCCGCGCCCCGGAGACGTACCCGGCGGGCACCATCTTCGCGCTGCACCTCGACGACTGCGGGCCGATCGGGCTGGAGGACCGACGCGAGATCCATCAGCGCGTTGCCGATGACGGCGCCAAACGCCGAAACGCGCAGGAACCGAGCCGCCCTCCGCCCCGCCAGTCGTTTGGCAATCGACCACACGATCCCGACGATCGTTAACGCGACCACGAGTCCCGCGATCCCCGGCGGCAACGATGGGGGCGGCGGCGGCGGCGAACCCCGAACGACTGGGCCCACCGCGTCGAATAGCGGGGCGATCGCAGCGACGAGCGACACTACCGGGAACATAGCTCGGCATCGGGGAAGTCTGACGACAACCGTTTGGTGAATAACTACTAGCGGCGCGCCTCAAGCCAAGCGCGGACCTTAGCGACCGACTTGAGCTGTACGTCTCCGGCCGCGCGGAGCGACCGCAGCGCGTCCTCTGCAAGACTCCGCGCGCGAGCACGCTCCTCGGCCGACGCTGCCATTGCCCACAGAGCCCGGGCCAACGTAAAGGCAGCAAAACCGCGACTCGCTGGCGTGACGCCCTCCTGTGTACGGCGTGTCCACGCCACTTCCGCCAGCGGCAACGCCTCGGCCGGCCGCTGGAGTTCAAGCATGATGTCGGCGAGCGCCAGCCGGGCCGCGGCTACGTCGCTGTGCTCGGCACCAAGTGCGGCCTCGAGAATTGCCAGCGCTGCGCGAAGCTCGGGCACGGCGGCATCATGCTTGCCCTGGGCGGAAAGCGCGACGCCGAGGTTGAGGCGGGCGGTGGCGACGGCGACATGATTCGGGCCGAACGACGCCTCGCTCGCCGTGAGCGTCTTGCGCTGCTCCGCCTCGGCGGCCGCGTACTTGCCCTGGTCAAACAGAACCGCCCCGAGACTGCTACGAAACACGCTGTAGTCGGGGTGGTCCGGGCCAGACGACGCATCCAAGATCTCGAGGGCCGCACGCAGCTCTGTTTCCGCCGCTTCGGATTTGCCCTGGGCCGCAAGGGCGTTCGCAAGGTTGCTGCGCGACGTGGCGATGTCCGGGTGGTCCGGGCCAAACGCGGCGAGTTTCAACGCCAGCGCGGTGCGATGTTCTTGCTCGGCATCCACCTGCTTTCCCGCGGCGAACAAGGCGTTCGCCAGGCCGCTGCGCGCCTTTGCGACCCTCGGGTGCTCGGAACCGAGTTGCGCCATCAGCAACGCGACCGCCGCGCGCAGCTCCGTCTCTGCGTCCTCGTGCCTACCCATCCCGGACAAGATGGAACCCAGGGTCAAGCGAAACGCACCTTCATCGCCGGTACCACGCACGAGTTCTTCACCCAATGGGCGATAGCGAAGCGCCTCGTCCGAACGCCTCTGCCGCTCCCCTACGACCGCCAACAACAGCGTGTTCACCTGCCCCATCAGTGTCCATTGCCGCCAACGCGCAGCGAGGCGGAACGCGTCCTCGAGCCTCGTCTCCGATGCCTTGTATTCGCCAAGCTTCTCTAGTACCTCGCCGTCGACCGCCGCGAGCTCGGTTTGGACCGGTCCGTACTCAGTGGCAAGCAAGGCGATCCGCGCCTGTTCGACCGCTTCCTTCGCCGGATTGTACCGATGGGCTTTGATGCGAGCACGGGCCTGGGCTAGATTTCGCCGCGCGGCCTCGACTGCCTCGGCATCCTGCGAGCTCGGGGGCTCGACGTCGGCAACGAGCGCTTCGGTATCCGAGCATCGCGCGAGCGATCGAAGGCCATCAGTAAGGTCGTGAGCATGGGCAACTACGGACGCATCCGCGTCGGTGAGCACCTCAACTACCGAACGCAAGTCCTCGGCCGCGCGATGAAGACATGCCATTCGTAGATCCATTAGATGGGGCGACTGTTCCCCACGCACGTTCGTTGCCTCGCACGCGTCGGTGTACGCCGCCGACCAGTCGCTCGCGTAACTACCGAGCGCGTCCTCGACGCGGCGCCATGCGTTCGCAACGAACGGCTTGTCGACCGCGGCGAATGCGGCGTGAGCCCGCATGCGCGTCGCATCGTCCCAGATATCCGCCAGCTGTTCCGGGGCCCCGCTACACCGTTGCGCTCGCGCCTGCGCCCACGCTTGGTAGGATACGATGGCAAGGCTCGACGCTGCGACCGCGCCCAACGCCGCCAGCAAACGACTCGGACGATTGGGGACGCGGTCGAGCTCGGCCAACAGCTCCGCCATCGACGGCCATCGATCCACAGGGTTTGGCGAGAGTCCGCGGAGGAGCGCCGCGACAATCGCCCGCGGTGTCTTGGAATCGCGCCACGCCGGTGGGCCAGCCTGTTTCGCCGCCACCGTCCCCTCGTCGGGAAATGGGGGAGCGCCGCAAAGCGCCTCCCACAAGGCCACGCAGAATGCGTATTGGTCGGCGGCCGCGGTGAGCTCGCGACCCTGACGCTGCTCGGGCGCCATGTAGCGCGGCGTCCCCATCACCGTTCCAGCCTTCGTCAACTCGTCGGGGGAGAAATCACCCGACGAACGGAACCGCCCCGACGCCGGCCCTGTGGATGTCTTGGCGAGCCCGAAGTCGGTCACCTTGACCGCCCATCGTTCTGCCGCCGTCTGGGCCGAGCGCTCCGCGCCGAGATCCGCAACCAGCACGTTTGCGGGCTTGAAATCGCGGTGCAGCAGCCCGGCTTCGTGCGCGGCCGCCAGCCCGCGGCCCGCGGCGGCGAATCGCTGGAGCACCTCGCGCCAACTTCGCGGCTGCTCCCGCAACCAGTGCTTGAGCGTCTGCCCGTTCACGTACTCCATCGCCAGCACGACACGGGTCGCCGAGACCGGCTCCACGTCGTAGACCGCAACAACGTTGGGATGCGACAGCTGGGCCATCGCCCTCGCTTCCGCAACCAATCGCCCCGTCGCGTCGCGATCGAGGATGTCGCTGCGGACCTCCTTGAGCGCGACCTCCCGCTGGAGCTTGGGGTCGTACGCACGCAGCACCCGACCCATGCCCCCGTGACCGATCTCCTCGAGGACGACGTAGCGCGAAACCGTCGATCCGGACGGGACCGCCACAACTGGCGCGAGCTTCGACGCGCTGACGCACACCGTCGGCGCGCCGTTGCTGTCGTCGAGGGACGACTCGTCGTCGCTCACCGAGGGAGTATTGCCCGCGCAATCGCGCGGATACGACCCTACATGGGCAGCTGCAGGCGGGACAACGGGCGCCTCTGGGCCCGAATCCGCCCGGGCACCTCTCGGGCGGCGGGCTGCCGTCGCAGGGGCCTGAATATTGGCTAGCACCGCGTCGTATACGCCGCGCCCTTACCCTGCGGCGACGGAGGCGACGACCAACCATGTGGCCCTATTGGATTGCCCAGCTCATGGCGCGTGGCATTCAGCTCCGATCGATTTCCGCAGGAACCGGTCTGTTCGTCGGCTCCGCCTTCGTCTCCCGGCTGATCATCTTCCAATCGCGAACCGGGGGGGAGGCTGTCTGGAGGATCTACGACAGACTGGTCGCCATCGCCCGCATGACGACGCGGGATGGCGCTCGGCTCAAGCACCTTGTGTGGGAGTTCGGCCAGGCGGCTGAGGGGCAGATGGTCACGTTCTGGGTTCGCAACCCACGAACCGGCGAGGCGGCACACCTGGCGATCGAAGTAGCCGTCGACGGGCACAACGTCCCAACCGGCAAGATCAAACTGAACCATCTCTCCGGCAGCGCCGATCTCGCGTCTGAAGCGGCCGGAGAGTTCAGCGATCGCCTTGCTCGCGAGGCGGGTCAGCTGGTGGCGATGGGTCTCGAGGAGATTTCGATGACGTCGACGGTCTCGCGGTTCTTCGGCCAGCTCTCGCACTCGCTGATCGAAGTTCCTTGATCGGCGTCCGGCGTGGCCGCCGCCGTATCCGTGGAGGAGCCGTGATCGCTTCCCACGCTCGACCGTCTCCTGGGGCATGCGCATCAATGCGACGCGGACGTGCGCGCTCTTGCTGTGCGCTCACGCCTGTACCAGCGACGCTGCACTCTCGGACGGCGATTCGAGCTCGGACACCGGCGCTGCCGCGGCGTGCACATCTTCCGAGAACGCGCGCCCGCGTCCGTGCCTCGACATCAAGACGTCGGAGGATCTCGAACACGCGCGACTGCAGCGCGAAGCTCGAATCGCTGCTGGTGCCATCGCCATGGATGTCGGACGTGGAGTAGCAGGCGACCGAGCCGGTGAGGATGAACAGGGCCGGCAAGCGCGAGATGGACGTGGGGAGAGCAGGCACGCGAGTGAAGTGCGTCGACGTGGCGATTCGATCCCCGTCTCTGGGTTCGATTCTGTCGTCTTGCGCGTGGTCGATGCAGTCGAGGCAGTCGATGGCGTGCACGTAAGAGTCACCACGCGCACGCCAACGATTGATGGGGGATGTAGGACTTGGGCGCGGGGGAGGAGAGCCCCCCGGCAGGCGAGCGTCGTGGTGAAGGTTCACGCGGAGCTGGGGCGCGTAGGGGACCGAGCCGGCCGGGTCCGAACTGGCCGGCTCGGAAGTGGGAGGTCAGCAGTTCATGCAACAGGAGTTGTTGACCTTGCGGCTGTGGCCGCGGCGGAGGGCGAGCGTCGTGGAGCAGTCGCGCGATCTCGTCGGCGTCGGTGATGGCCGCAACGACGCGAAGCTATGCCGCCGCAGCGGCGACAGACGGTGGTGCGCCGACGGCGAGGCCGCGCCCAAGTGCGGCCCCGCCGGTCAGTGCATCGTCGAAGCCGCCCACAGCTGCTGAGAGACTGACAGGCGATGCGAGCGTCGGCGGGCCAGCGCGCGTCGTCGACGCGCGCGCCGGGTCGCCGCTACTCGAGTTCGATCCGCACGCTGCGGAACATGATCGAGTTGATGCGCGTGTCGTCCCGTCCATTGCTGTCGGTGCTGATGTCGGGACCACCGGTGTCGCCGACGATCGCGAACACGTGAACCGGGCCGCCGTTGTCGGAGAGTTCGACGTGCACGTGGTTCTGCGCCGAGGGGATGAACTGCTTCCCTTCTCGGACGAGCCGCAAGATCTCGGTGGCCTGGCGCTCCTCGGGCGTCGGCTCGTCGCGATCGTTCATCTGTTGTTCGGCCCGCATGCATTGCTCGACGAGATCGACGATCGCATCGATGAACGCGGTCCAGTCCTCGGTGGGCGCGATGAACTGGAAGCCGGCCTTGACGCTCTTGAACTCCGTCGTCGACGAGATGCACCGCCCGGCAGGCAAACCGACGCAGGCGGGGCTGTCGGTGAGCTGGCCATCGAGCAGCGCACCCTGGATCCGCTTGATCCTGCTACCCGAGGGGGCCGTATAGACCGTGCGCTCCCACTCGCCCTTCGTGAGGCTGCCGTCCCCTCCGTCCTCCTCGGCCCGGAAGTAGACCTTTGCGAGCAACTTCCGACCATCGTCGGAGATCCGCACGTTGACGGTCGTCTTGATGAGCGGACCGTGCCCGTCGAACTCGCGGTCGCCCTTGAACACCCTGGTCGGAACGAGCTGTTCCATGATGTTCGTGAGGGCGACGTCGCGGGTCGTCGGCGCGGCGTGAGCCACCGGCGGCAGCATCGTGAGACCGAGGGCGGAAAGTAGGATGGAGGACAGGAACTTGTTCGGCATTGGAGTCTCCTTCGCGCCACGCGTTCGCGGCACGGGGCCACTTGTTCCCCGACCGGGTCGACCGTTCCCAGGGAACGGATCGCCCCTTGGGGGTACTCCACTGGGTTGGCCGGGCGTGTTCTAGCCGCCGTGTCGACCCGCATTTGCCGCGTCTGTGAGCGTTCTGTGGGAACGCCTGAGCGCCGCCGGGTACCCTCTCACCTGCGAGGCGTGGTGCAGACCGACGAACGCGAGCCCACCGGCGGAGCGGCCGACGAAGCGCTGAGCTTCGAGGCCGCGCGCATGCGCTCCGCGATCGAGGCGCGGATCTTCCACGCGGAGGTCGTGCCGGTCCGCATCGGGCGCTTCGTAGTGATCGACGTGATCGGGCGCGGCGGCATGGCGACGGTCTATCGCGCCTACGATCCGCGGCTCGATCGCCGCGTCGCCGTGAAAGTGCTTCACGCGGGTCGAGGTGCATCGATGGTTCGGCTCGAGCGCGAGGCCCAGGCGCTCGCGCGGCTCAACCATCCCAACGTGGTAACGATCCATGAGGTGGGCGACGCCGCGAACGGTGTGTTCGTCGCGATGGAGCTCGTCGAGGGCGGCACGCTCGCGGATTGGTGTCGCTCGCGGGCGCCCGTGGGTCGCCAGCGGTGGCGTAAGCTCGTGGAGTTCGCGGTGCAGGCCTGTCACGGCCTCGCGGCCGCGCATCGCGCGGGGCTCGTGCACAGGGACCTCAAGCCCGCGAACATCCTCGTCGGCGTGGACGAGCGCGTGCGCGTCGCGGACTTCGGACTGGCGGCGATGGACTCGGCGCGGCCCGAGGCACCCGCGACGGTCAGCGATGCGCCGTCCGTACCGCAGACACTCACCGTCGACGGCGAGGCGGTCGGTACGGTCGCATACATGGCGCCCGAGCAGCTCGACGGCGAGGCCGACGCCAAGAGCGATCAGTTCGGCCTCTGCGCAGCCTTCTTCGAGGCGTTCTTCGGCACGCGCCCGTACGAAGGCAGCACGATCGCGGCGATGCGAGAGAGCCTCGCGCACGGCCCGAAGAGGCCTGCTTCGTCGGCGGCACCTGATTTCGTGGCACGTGCGCTGCTCCGCGGGCTCGCGCCGGATCCGAGCCGGCGTTTCCCAGACATCGACGCACTACGCGACGCGCTTCGCGACGGGGCACGCAAACGGTCGATCGTGCTCGGTGCCGCCGTGCTCGCCGGTGGGGTCGCGATCGCGACGCTGGCCGCCGCCCGTGGGCAAGACTGCGGGTTCGGCACGGATGAACTCGGCGATGCGTGGTCCGACGCGCGCCGCACCGAGCTGCGCGACGCGTTCGCGGCGAGCACGAGCCCGGCCGGTGCCGCCACGCTCGAGCGGGTCGAAGCAAAGATCGATCGCGCAGCACAGTCGTGGGCCAGCGCGCGCGTAGCGAGCTGCGAAGCAGCGCAGCGCTCGGAGCCGGGAGCCGACGCACGTCTTGCCTGTCTCGACGTCGCACGGACAACGTTCGCGGAACTCTCGGCCGAGCTCACACGTGGTGCCGAGGATCTGGTCGTGCACGCGATCGACGTCGCGGATCTGCTCGGCGACATCGTGGCCTGTGACGGAGAATCCGTTGCAGATCATGCGACCGAGCGAGGTCGCGAACTCGTTGCGTTGCTCCAACGCGGCCGCGTCGCATCGAGGCTCACGCACTTCGACGATGCACGGCCGGCGTTTACCGCGATCCTCGGCGCGACCACGGACGGCGAGTTCCCGCGACTGCGCGCCGAGGCGAGCACCGAACTCACGGCCATCGCGAACCTGAGCGGCAAGTGGGACTTGGCGGCGGAGCATGCGATAGCCGCCCTCGATGATGCCGAGCGCACGAGCGATCCCGATTTCATCGCACGGCGGTGGGCGATGCTCGCCGCGACACTCGACAACACCGGTGCGCCCGACGAGCAACTGCGCTTCGTATTCGAGCGCGCGCGTCGGCACCAGTCGCGCGGGAACGACGAGCTCGTGCGGGCCGATCTCGACTGGAAAGAGGCCGGGTATCTTCAGCGTCGGGGTCGTTGCGCGGAGGCAAAACCGCTGTTCGAGCGCGCGGTCGCAACTCTCGCCGCCCACGACTCCCCAATGGCGCCGACGGCCCTCCTGCAGCTTGGGATGTGCGAGGTCATGGTCGACACCCCCAGTATCGGCATCGCGACGCTCGAACGTGCACTCGCCGCGGCGCAAGCCCGCTACGCGCCGGATCATCCCGAGGTCGCCGCGTTCTACGGTGCCCTCGGCGACGCACATGGCTTCGTGCTCGACGAGGAGACCGCTGCGACGTTCTTCGAGCGCGCGCTGGCCATCTACTCAGCGCACCCCGGATTCGAGGGGATTAACCACGCCGGGGCGCGCTTGTCGCTCGGCATCTCGCGCACGCACCTGGGCCGCGAGGAGGAGGCGCTCGCCGACTTCCGCGCAGCAATCGAGATCATGCGCGAGCTGGGGCGAACCACTGGCCCCTCGGTGACCGACGCCTGGCTCGGCGTCGCGTCCGCATCGCGTCTTCTCGGGCGCCACGACGATGCGCTGCATGCATGCGACGTCGCGCTGGCGGCGCGCGATGGTCCCGATCCGATCACCGAGTACGAGGTGGCGATTCTACGCGGGAAGATCTTTGCGGACGCGGAGATGCGTGACGAAGCGAGCCTCGCGATCGCCGACGCGCTTGCGCGCTCGCGCGAGCTTCATGATCCCGCGACGGCGCAGGGTGCCGGGGCGGCCTACGCGCTCGGGGACGTCCTGACCAGAGTCGGTCGCCCGGGCGAGGCCATCGCGCTGCTCGAGGCCGCCCGAACGAAGCTCGATCCCGCCGAGGGGGCCTTGCACGTCGCGTTGCGCCTCCAACTCGCCCGCGCCGCGCTCGCCAACGGCGATCCGGCCGCCGCGCGCTCCCACACGCAGGAGGGAAACCATCTGCTCACCGCCGGCGTGAAGGTGAAGCCCGACGTGCGCGACGGCATCGCCGAGCTGGCGAAGCAACTCCCTGGCGCGGCGTCAGATCCGTGAGCCGACGTCCCGGACGGCCGCCTCGAGATCGAACGCCGCGCTGCGCCCGGCAAGCAGCGGCGCGAGCCTCTCCTCGAGCTCCGCGCGGGCACGGAACAGTCGCGTGCGCACGGTCGCCGGTGCGACGCCGAGCACCTCGGCGATCTCGGGTCCGGTGATTCGTTCCCAGTAGAACAGCTCGATCACGACTTGGTGCTCGACCGAGATCTCCTGGAGCGCTTGCTGCACGATGGTCTGGATCTCGTCGGCGTGCAGGATCGAGCTCGGCGACTGGCCGAGGCCCCGGATCGACGACATCCTGAGGTCGGGATCGTGACGTCCTTCGCGGCGTCCACGATCACGCAGGAACTTGTAGAGCTGGAGACGCGCGACCGAGAACAGGAACACGCGGAAGCTCGCTTCTCCGCGGAACTGACCGATGCCCTCGACGAGTCCCATGAACGTCCGCTGGACGAGATCCTCGACCTCGCTCGGGCCGATCTTGTTGCCGAAGAAGCGCCGCATCGTCGGGAAGTAGCGGCGGAACAGACTCGTGCCAGCGACGTTGTCGCCCTCTTGCCATTGCCGCAGGAGGTCGAGATCCGGGGGCTGCATGGCCGCGATTCTACCCGGTCGATCCCAACCCGCCGAGGCTTGCCTCGGCCAGCCCTGGCGCTGCCCCTGCTGGCCCTGACCGGGATCGCCCGATGACTCGACCAGGGACTTCTCGATCGCGTTCCACGGCCCCTCACCCGCCAACGAACGACTTGGGTTCGCGCAGGCCCAGCTGCCCGCGACCCGGGGCGAGGGAATCGCGACGGGACTGGCGTTCGACCGCCCATTCGGCCAGCCGTTCGACCAAATCTTCGGCCTTGGGTGTGTGGCTAGGCCCGACGATTTGCGTCCCCGGGCGAGGCCGCCTACCACGAGACCCGCGTGCAGCACCAAGTCGCATTGGTGCGAGGAGATCGAGAGGGAGAACGATGACGAGTCGTACTACTCGTCGAACTGCGACAACGAGGGAGGGGGTGACAGCGCGGAGGGCTCGCACGCTGGGAGTCCGGAGGGCACCCCGTGGGAACGGCTGCGGTCGTGCCGCAACTCTCTGTGAATTCGAACGCGAAGAATCCTGCCCCGAGACCGGAACCGGAACGACGAACTTGGCACCCGCCTCGGCTTCGGCGTACCGCGTTGCTTCCTCAGCGAAGCCGAATGCAGCGCGTACGAGTCCGCCCACCCGGCGGACTGGGCTCGCCTACCATCGGCGCGGCATCGAGTTCGCCGAGCAGGAGGGCGACGTACGGATCGTCGAGATCACCGATCGGCACGGGGCGGACAGCTTAGAGATCGAAGACATCCTCGCTCGGCTGGCGGCACGACTCCGCGATTCGGAAAGCCGCTGACGCGCTGGCCTAAGGGGTGGGTGTTTCGGCCGGAGCGGCCGGCGCTTCGGGTGCCGCCGCAGCCCGCAGCGCCCCCATCACCCGCCGCCGGCGACCTTCGCGATGCTTCCACCGTCATCGCACAGGTCCAAGCCTGGTTCGACGACTACAATAAAAATCACCCACACCGGGGGCTCAGCATGCTCTCACCGTGGCAATTCCGCCGCCTTCACGCGAGCTGAACGTGACCGGTTTTGCCGGGGCAACTCCACTCTCCGAAGAAACCTCTAGCCGGGTCGATCGACGCATCGACCCTGCATGAAGCAACACGGTTGGTGTGAGCAGGCAGGAGTTTCCGTAAACTCCCGCCCATGTCGGGTTCGAACGGCCGCAGGCTCGGAGGGCTAGATCTCGCGCGTGGCCTCGCAGTTATTGGCATGGTCGCCGTCAACTTCGGCCTGCTCCTGTCCGGAGAAGCTCTCAAGTCCGCCACGCAAGACGTCTGGGCGAAGCTCCTTTCTGTCCCTGCCGGCGATGCGTCAGCGACGTTTGTTGTTCTGGCAGGCGTCGGTATCGGACTTCGACTTCGGTCTTCGGAAAAGGACCTGTTAAGGCAGCGTGCTCTCCACGCCGAACTCGTGCGACGAGCCTTGGCGCTCGTAGCCCTCGGGACCGTGCACTTTCTGGTATGGCCGCCGGATATCATCCATCTCTATGGCGTAATGATGCTCCTATCGTGGCCCGTACTCCACGTGCGGCGACCGCTGTCGATGTTCTCGCTTGGTGTGGTCGCGGTCATTGGATTCGTAATCCTACTTGGCGTTCTTGACTATGAGGCTGGCTGGAATTTTCGAACGCTGACGTATCACGACACCACAGTGACTGGGCATGCGCGCCGGATCCTCTTCAATGGATTCCACCCGGTTCTTCCGTGGATCGCATTTCTTTGGGTGGGCATTGCTATTGGCAGGGGCGTAGATCTTGCCCGTCGAGCTCCCCATGCCCTTGCGGGAGGAGCTGGGCTGTCTGTCCTCGCTGCGGTGCTTTCACGCTGGGCACAGCAGCGCACGGCAGATCCTGATCTTAAGGCGCTGTGGGGGATCGAGAGCATTCCGCCGGGACCACTGTATATGGCTTTCGCAACGGGTGTGGCCGTGTCATTGATTGGAGCCGGCCTACTGTTGGATCGCTATCCAAGATCCGTGACGTGGCTTGAGCCAGTCAGAAGTCTTGGACGCCTCGCGCTCACCGTGTACTTCTCGCACGTCGCGGTAGGTTTGGTCTTGTTGCTCTTCTTTGCCGAAGGACGGGCGCCTTCTTGGATCGCGGCCTTGTTCACGGGGCTCTTCTCCTCAGGTGCCGTATTTGTGGCTCACAGGGTTGTTAGCCGTGGTGGCCAAGGGCCGTTGGAACGGGTTGTACGGTGGATAGCGAGAAGGCCGGTCTCTGCTACGTCCTGATTACCTGTTCCACGTTGTGGCGAAGACGAACGGGGGGCTTCTCGGCTTGCTCCCGTTCGCGGGTCACCTTTACCGAAGTCACGGCGACGCGCGGTTCCCATCGCTTGAGCGCATCTACCACATAGACGCGCGCGACAGCGTCGGTATCCTGCGCTATGCATCGGGAGTTTGGCGGCCGTTTACGCCGGCTCCAACTATTCGTCGCCGGGCCCGGACAGGAGCCGCTGCTCGCGGCACTCGAACGTCGCCTGGCAGCGTCGCAGCTGCTACGAGGCCACGCGCGGTTCAGTCGTGTATCATCCGTCGCGGATCGCTAATGCCGACCGAGGCGGATAGATGGCGCAACGGTATCGTCGGCTCGTACAACCCGACCGCCCGCAGGCATGCCCTGCAGACCTTGCGCGCCGGGGGAAACGCGTTCGACGCGTTCGTCGTCGCGACGTTCGTCGAGTGCGTTTCGGCCCCTGGCACCACCAGCTTGGCCGGGTCACTGGCCGCACTCGTGTTCGACGCGAACGAAGAGACCGTCCATCACTTGGACGCAGACTTCAACGATCCTCGCGATGCGGCCGGCGCGTGGTCCCCCGGCGCCCCGTGTGGGCGCGCCGCGCTGGTCCCGGGAATCGTCGCAGGTCTTGATGCCCTCCTGCAGCGCTATGGGTCCATCACTCTGACGGAGGCCGTAGGACCCGCTATCGAGGTGGCAGAGCGTGGCCTCGTGATCAACGACGCCTACGCGGCCATCGTGGAGAGCCGGCGGCACGTCCTGGAACCGAGCGCGTACGCGCGGTCGACTCTGCTGCACAACGACGGACCCGTGCAGCCAGGCGTCGAGTTGCGGCAGCCGGAAGTCGCACGTTTCCTTGCCCAGCTTGCCGCCCACGGAACGAGCTACGTCTACGGTGGTGCGTGGGGCGATGCGATGGTCGCGGCCGTGAGAGCGCAGGGCGGTCTGATCACCTCGGAGGACCTCACCAAGTACCGAGCCAACTGGATTCCGCCGCGAACCCTGCACTATCGTGAGTACGACCTCCATACGTTCGGCGGGCGCACATTCGGGGGTCTGTCAAACTTCGTCGCGCTGAGAGCTCTCGAGCCCGCGGACCTGCAAGCGCGGCCTCACGCGACAGCGTCGGCAGATACCCTCGAAGTCATGGTCAGAGTTTCCCAGGAAGTCGCGGCCGAAGAATGGCTGTTCAACTTTCGTCGCCTCGATGATGCGCAATGGGTGCGATCAAAGTTGGCAGCGGACTATGCGCGAGAGCTGTGGCACCGCGCGCAGCGAGCACACCCTCGGCCGCGCGGGCCGGCTGGCCATCACAGCTATCACCTGATCGTCGTCGACAAGTTGGGAAATGCCGTCGCGGGCACCCACACCATCGCGTCGGATCCATGGGGCGACGGCCTCTTCGTCGAGGGCGTGCCGCTCACGAACGCAGGGACCGCAACCGAGTTCGCCACCGCCCCTGGAGAGAGGAGGCTGAGCGGCCTGTGCGCGCATCTCGGCCTCCAACGTGGGCAGGTGTCCCCCGCCGCCGGGACGTTCCACGCGTCGCTCCTCGAGGCAGGCCTGCAATTCGTCGTCAACGCGATCGCCCACCGGCTCTCGCCTGCGGAAGCGACGGGACGACCCCGGTTCGGAATGATGGCCTGGACCGATGACGAGTCTGAAACCGATCCAACGCGACCGTGGCTCGACCCGGCCTACGATCCCGCGATCGTCACGACGCTGCACGGGCGCGGTCTGGAGTTCGTGCAGACCGGGGAGATCGATACTGGACACGGCGTTGTGCTCGCGCGCCAACCTGACGGGTCATGGCGAGGAGCTGTCGCGGCACTCGTCGGCCACGACGGTGGAGCGGAGGGGTACTGACATGCTGCCCCGTCGTCTACCTCGCGCAGGCCGAGCGCGGTCAAGTGGTTGGACCTCGCGAAAAACCGCCCGGTGGTCGGTGCGCGGCGGAGTCCGAGCAGGGGGCGCGGGCGCAACGCGCCGGGCTCGCGTATGGCGCCCTGCTTAGTGCACCAGCGCCGCCATGCGCTGTTCGAACTCCGCGTGCGTGATCTTCCCAGTCGACAGCTGCCCCTGCAAAGCGGCGATCTCGGCCCCGTGGTCCTGCGTCCGGCGTTCGACGTGCTCCTTGTCGGAGGCATACGCCTGCTTGCCCTGGCTATGCGCTTCCTTGAACCGCCGGGTGAGCTCCTCGGGAGACAACCCTCGGCCCTCCTCGAAGTAGGCGTTCATCACGCGGCCAACCGCATACGACGACGCATACGCCGATGCGGCTCCGAATGCGATACCCCAATACGGCAACAGCTTGAGGAGATTGGAGACAGCGATTCGAGCCCCGGTCCCGACGCCGAATCCGGCGAGGATGGCCTTGGCCTCACCGTGGTCCAACTCCGATCCCCACAGCTTGCCGATATCGCGGGCAAGGCCGACCTGCAGCGTTACCACCAGCAGATCGGTCGCGATGGCGACCCCCGGTAGCGGGAACGCGCCGAGGAGCGCGGACACGATCGCGCACTTGCGTGTCTCGGCATCGATGCGAGCCTGCCGCGCCATGGCGTCCAGTGTGGGCGTCTGGGACGTGCCGCGTTGTTGATGAGGCGGCAGGAACAGCCGTGAGAGATGCTCGTCGTGTGTGGGGTCGATGCCCAGGGTATCGCGCACTCGGATCAGTAGATCGCGCTCGGCGGTCGAACAGTCGCCGTCGGCGCACGCTAGGGCATAGGCAGCCGCGTAGGCGTGCGCTCGCGCGTGCTCGCTCGTCAGTTGCTTTAGGACTGAGTCGAGGTCGACTGGCTCGTCAAGCAGCCACTGTAAATCGACACCATCCGGCAGCTGCACGTCGTGGAATGCCTGCTCGAGCACCACACGCTCCTCATCGCGCAGCACGCCATCGGCCTTGGCCATGCCGATCAAGACCCTCAATCCCGCGATGGCTTCGTCGTGTGCACTCATCACGCAGTTCTCCTCGTCCGTCCCGCTGTTGGCGAGTCGCAGGCCCGAGGATATCAAGCCGCCCACGACCCCGCTGAAGCTGATGCAAACACGCTGGGCCGCGCATTTGACAGGCGCACCAGCGGCGGAATAGCGTGGCGAGACGAGGCTTCGGGCCTAGCGAGAGAGGACGGAAGACAAACATGTTCGAGACCATGGACACGGGCCTGCTCGTGACGCTCACGGCGGTGTTTGTCGCCGGTCTAGCTGCCGTGCTCGGCATTTGGATGGAGCGCGACGAGCGAAAGCCACCGCGATACGCG
Source organism: uncultured Myxococcales bacterium (assembly GCA_902826865.1). Taxonomy (GTDB): domain Bacteria; phylum Myxococcota_A; class Polyangia; order Nannocystales; family Nannocystaceae; genus Xiheibacterium. The sequence goes on along the minus strand of CADEGN010000046.1, from coordinate 10,862 downwards.
TACGCCTTGTCGGCGCTCATCGTGCTGGCGACGCTTGTCAGCCTCATGCAGTCGTTCCTCGACAAGGGGGAGCAAGATCAGATCAAAGAAGACATGGCGAGGTTGCTCACCACGATGGACAAGCTCGCGAGCGAGACGGAAAACCCCGAATTGCTCGAGCTCGTGAAGTCCGAGATGTCGGCGCAGAGCCGCGCCAACCCGGAGGTGGTGCAGAAGGTCGCCCAACGCGTCAGCGACGAGGGCCGCGATCCTACGGAGGTTCTGGGGAAGCACCTCGACGCTGCCGAGATGGAGAAGGTCGCGCGCAAGGGGACCGTCAAGCCGAGGAACACCGAGAAGACCGCCGGTGGCGAGGCCGAAAAGCCGACGGAGAAGACCACGGTGGCGCAGACCAAGCGCGAGACGAAGGAAGGCGCCAGCGCCCCGGCTGCCCCGGCACCCCCACCCGACCCGGCGGCGATACGCGCAGCGCTGATGCAGGGCGCTCGCGCCGGCACGGGCCCCCGCGGCTTGCCGGTCGTTCCACCGGGCGCCACCGCAGGCCCGGCACAACCCGCAGGTGCGGCGCCGGGCGAAACCGCTCCGGCGGGGGCGAAGCCAGGGCTCGAAGCCGCTGCGGCCCCCACGCCCACGCCGACGGCGGGAGTGCTCCCGCCCCGGCCCGGGGCCGGCAGGGTCCGTCCCGCCGGCGCGGCACCACGCCCGCCCAAGGGCAAGAAACCGACCGCGCCCCGCCGCCCCAAGGCCCCGTAGACGACGGCCGAACGTGAACCTGGCGGCGCCTCGGCGCACTAACACGCCAACGGAGTTTCGACGATGACCATGTCAGGCACCCGCTCGTTCGCCCTGGTTTCGGCGTTTGTCGGCATCGGGTTGTTGGCGCAGCCCCAGCACGCCGATGCCTTCGAGAGCCCCGTCGGCGTATGGAAGACGATCGACGACGAGACCGGCGAAGCGAAGAGCCTAGTGAAGCTCTACGAGAAAGACGGTGTGCTCTACGGCCGCATCGTCAAGCTCTTCAAGGATCCCGACGCGACGTGTGACGCGTGCGAAGGCGAGGACAAGGGCGCTCCCATCAACGGCATGGTGATCCTCTGGGGCCTCGAGGAGAACGACGGCGAATGGAGTGGCGGCAAGATCTTCGACCCCAAGAAGGGCAAGACCTACCGCGCCAAGCTCTGGCTCGAAGGCAACGAGCTTGTCGTCCGTGGGTACGCGGGCCCGTTCTATCGGACCCAGACCTGGCGCCGCGCTGAGTAAAGCGGGCGTGCTCGAGCCTACGAGGTGAGCTCGTAGATCAGATTGCGGGTGCCAGCCGCGCTGCAGACACCCTCGACGAGGGGGCGAGCGCTGCCGGTGACGACAAACTTGCGATCCTTGTAGACGCGGAACGGATGACGAGCCCGCAGGATGCTGTAGCGGGCACGCTCAGCCTCCGTCAGATTGTCGGCCAGCAAAGGCATCAGCGGGTCGTTGCTGCTCTCTTCGCGCACGTCGTTGGCGGCCGTATCGCTGGCCAACCCAACAACGAGGTGCGGAGCCGCGCCAGCGGCTCCTGGCAGCCACGCAGACCATGTTCTGGCCAGTGCATCGTCGCCGGGCTCCGCCACATGATGCAGGCGGCCGCCGACCGGAATCGCCCAAAGCGCCGGCCCGATGACGCCGCGTTGGACCCGCTCGACGCTGACGCCCTCGAGCTCGTGCAAGCGGATGAACAGGGTCTCGGCGTCGAAATCGGCGAAGCGGTACACGATGCCGCGCAGTGCCTCCGTACCCTGGGCAACCTCGCCGGCCGCGTCGACCGAGACAAGCGTCTGCGCCCATAGACTCGCCGTCTGCGTCAGTTCGACCACAAGATGGACATAGCAGCCCGAGGCGGACAACTTGGTGAGCTCGACCCGAAACGAGGCGCGCGATTGTCCCGGCTCGTGCCGCCTTAGCCATACCCGGTGCCGATCCACCGGCGCGAGCTCCATGGTGCTGAGAAGCTCATAGTACCGACGCTTGCGCGCCAACCGCTCGAACACCTCGGCCTCTCCCCGGCGCTCGTCGAGAGCCGCCTGATCGTCAAGCGCACGCAGTGTCTCTACGCCCACCTCACGGTCGGCAAGCACGCGCGTCAAGCTCGCAAGGTTGGGGAGGCCCGTTCGTGAGTCGACAAACACCTGCTCGTACAGGCCGTGGTGCGCGTCGCCGGCCAGTGCCTTGAGCGTGCCGGCGAGCGCACGACGGTCGGGGAAGCCCTTGTTCAGCCGACCCGCTTCGAGGGCGCGGCCGAGGAGGCGCAAATGCATGCTCGCGAGTGGCTCGGCGAGCGCCTGGGTGTGCAACGCGACAAGCTCGCTCATGTCGCCACCGCGTTGCCGGCACGAACTTCCGATCCCCGGCACTAAACCGCCGGGGATTTCTCCGCGCTCGGGTGCTCAGCCTTGTGCTTCTGCGCCTTGGCGATTGCCGCGGCGATCCTCTCATCTTCGATCTTGCGCGACTCGGCCAGATTCGCGTCGAGCATCTTCGTCGTGTTCTCGTCGAACGTCTCGAGCTCTTTGATCAATCCATCGAGGTTGCGGCGAAAGAACACCTGGGTATCGCTGACGAACTGGGTCGTCGCATTCATCGACTCGGTCATCACGTCGAGGCTCCTCTTGAGCTCGAGCATCACCACCGACGCGTCGGCGGCGGTGCCGATGGCCTGGATCTGCCCCGAGGCCATATCGAGTTTGATCGCCGCAGCCGTCGTGTACAGCTGGATATCTTGACCGAGGTTACGGATGGTCTCGACCAACTTCCTCGTGTTGTCCTTGAGACTGACGTAACGGTCCTCGGCCGCACTATAGAGCTGGAGATTGCCGGAGTGCTGGGCAAGCAACGCGCGGGCCTTGTCTTGCTTCGCCTCGAGGTCGCGATAGGCGACGCTGCCGGCCTCGGCAGCTTGCTTCTCGGCTTCCATGGCATCGACCAGACCCTTCAGCTCCAGCACATAGTCGACGGCCATGGCTTCGTTCTTGGCCATTTCGATGATCTTGCCGTTGATCCGATCGATCTCCTTGTAGAGATCCTGCTCGCTGCGTTTGAGCGTATCGACGTACTCAGCGGCCTCTTTCACCCGCCGCGAGCTGATTTGATACTGCTGCTTCAACAGCTCCTCAATCGAGCGCTTGCTGATCGCAATGTTTCGGAAACCCGGGATATGGCTGACGATTTCCTTGAACCCGGCCCAGAAGCCGCCCGTGGTGGCCGTGCCGTCGAGGTAGTCACTAAACTTGCGCAGCTTCCCGACCTCTTCGGCCAACGCACTCTGGATCTCCACATTCCGCTCACGCAGGACCTTCAGCTCCTCGACCTTGGTGTTCTGCGTCGTCCGCTCCTTGGCGATGTCCTCTTCGAGCGAGCGGACCGAGATGCCCTCGCCTGAGTAGGCGACTTGCTTCTCGAGCGCGCCGAGGTTGAGCTTGCTGTCGGCCATGGGCCGGCAAGACTGCCACCAATCCGGGCGCTGCGCACGGCCAGGGTGGCCCCGGGCGGGTGCCCCCGTTTTTCGCCGGCCGCTCCGCGCCAAGAGCGATCCTACAACAGCGGGGGCCAACACGAACGAGCTCGGAACGCGGAGCCCGGCGTCGCGGGCGTCCCCGCACCCTGCGCGCGCGGCCGGTCGCTTGCCGCCGGCCACATCGGTGCGACGCAGAAGCGTCGGGCTCAGTTCTCGGCGTCCATGCTCGGCGTGCAGTCGGCCGTCCACGCCCCACCGGGTCCGTTGGGCTGCCGGCAATACGACATCGCCGCTTCGCCATCGCCGTAGGTCACATGATCGATGACCGTCAGCGTCGGCTGCGGGTTCAGCAACGTGATCGTGTCACCCTGGGCGTCGAGCCCGAACGGGTGCTGTCCGGGCCCGAGGCCCAGGGGCACGACCAAGTAGCCTCCCGGTGCGAGCATCGTGCCCGACGCGAAGACAAGCTCAGCGTCGTCGACGGTCGCGTCATACGCTGCGTCCACCCTGGCGTCGGTGAGGATCAAACCCGAAAGGTTGACCACCACGTCGCCGCCGTTGAACAGCTCGATCGCATCGGTCGTCGACTCGACTTCGTTTATCACCAAGTCGCTCGTCGTCGTGCAGTCGCTGGTGTCGAACTTGCAGGTCGGAGCACACGCCAGCATTCCGCCGGTGAAGCCGAGTGCGAGACCGGTGCAGGTATTTCCAGCGAGATCGGAACCGTCGCACACCTCGGCGTCCTCGATCACGCCGTTGCCGCAAGCGGTGAGCGCGGCCTCGTTGGCCGCACCGAAGGTCTGGTCGCATTGGGCCCACGCACCGGTACCATCAGGCACGCGACAATACGATACGCGCGCCAGGTAGCCATCGACGGTGACGGCGTCGATCATGGCCCCTCCGCCATCGGCGAGCACAATCGTCTCGACCATCGAGTCACTGACGCCGAACGGGAAATCCCCCGTCATCGCGGCGGCATCCAACGACAGCAGCACGAGGAACTCGCCGGCGGCGAGGGTCGTCCCCGGCGGGAATACGTAGGTCTTGCTGGCGAGGAACGTCGGATCGTCGGACAGCTTCCAGCCCGCGAGATCGGCGTCCACCGACCCGGCGTTGTACAGCTCGATCGCATCGTTTGGCCCGGCGTAGGTGCCCATGAGCACCGAATCGGACGTCAGCTCGTTGAGCCTCACCAACGCAGCGTCCGGCGCGATCGTGCAGGCCGACGCATCAAACGTGCAAGTGGCGCCACACGCCAAGGTCCCGCCGTTGTATGAGGGACTCACGTCCTTGCACTCGAGTCCGCCGAGGTCAGAGCCGTCGCACTCCTCGCTGCCGTTGCGGGTGCCATTGCCACAATCAGCGCCGCCGCCGGTCGAGTCGGCCGTGTCAGCCGCCGTGGACGACGAAGGCCCCGAGCTGGTGCCTTCCGCGCCACCGGAATCCGATGGGCAAGCGGTTACGAGCAGGGCGAGCGCAGACAATCGAGGGTGTGTCATGGGCGTCATCTCCAGTTCAATGTGAAGTACAGCGGGCAAGGTTTACAGCGGCGTGCTGGCCCTCGCCGAGGGTGACAAAGCTGCCGTCGCTTAACCAAGTAACGGCTTCGCCCTGGACCTCGTCGGCCAGTTCGAGTTGGCACGCGTCGCCGGCGAGTACGTCGGCGACCGTTTGCTCGGGAGTCATCTCGTAGTGGAAGAGCCGCGAGTTGGTGCGCAGCAGGATGCCGGTACCATCGGGTCGGACTGAGCCACCGGTGAACTTCGCCTTGCCGTCGGGCGGCTCGAGCTCGCCGACCCGCTCGGCCATGAGTTGACCACCAGGCGTCAGCGTGGGCAGCTGGTAGATCGCGGCCGGTCCGCTCTCGGCCTTGGTGACCAACGTGACGACTCCGGTGCGCGGATGAACCAGCAGAACCTCGGCGTCATGCGGTCCGTCGGGGTAGCTGAACTCGACCTCGTCACTCGGCAGGCTATGGAGCCCCGGTTCGATCATGGCGGGCTCGGCAACGAGGTAGATGGTGAGCTTGGTTCGCGTGAGATCGTTGTCGCCGATGTCGGCGATGTAGAGGCAACTACCCGACGCACAGTCCGCGAGCGCGATATCCTCCCAGTCCTTGTTGCTGGCGTTCTGCACCTCGTAGGTGGCCAAGTCGGCGCCAGCTGTGGAGAGGGCAAAGAACCGCGCGCTATCGCCGGAGTCGTTGTGCGCGTAAACGACGTCGCCGAACTTCCCGCTCGCGGCGACGCCTGAGATCTCAGCCAACTCGACGTTGGTCACTGCACCCACGTTGGTTGGCGCAGCGCAATCGGGGCACGGTATCGGATCGGCGCAACCGACGGCCACCGAGATCATCACAAACGACTGCCGGGCGAGATTCATGGGTCCCCCTGCGCAGCGGGCCGCTCGCCACCCAAGGGTCCAGCGACCGCCGCTTCGAGCTCGATCACCGCCTCACGGTGCGCCAGCAACACCGCGAGGTGAAGCCGGCGCGCATCGACGATCTTGCGGTCGATCGCGGTGGCCGCCACCGGGTCGAGAGTGCCGCTCGCGATGGCGGCTTCGGCCTCGCGTCGCGCCGCCTCGATCTTCGGCAGAAGGTCACGCTCGACCTCCGAGACGGCCTCGCCGGTCCGTTGGACGCGACGCACCGCATCGTCGACCTCCCTGGCGACGGACACAATCGTGGACCGCTCCTCGATGGTCCTCTGGCGAACGATCGCCTCGCTCTCGCGGATCCTGCCCCGGTTCCCGCTGAAGATCGGAACCGTTAGCGCGACCCCGAAGCTCCACGCCGACGGAACCGCGTTGCGGCTGGCACGATATTGCACCTCTGCCCAACTGAACCATGGGTAGGCATCGCCCTTGGCCACGTGCGAACTCGCCTTTGCCTCCACCACGCGGGCCTGGGCGGCGCGAAGCTCGGGACGTGACGCCAACGCGCGATCGAGCAGCGCGTCGCGATCGAGCGTGAGCCCGACCGGGCGCAGGTCGTCCGTGTCGGTCGCGAACGTGACCGGATTTGGCAGGCCGACGAGCCGGGTCAATTCGCCTTCGATGGTGGCGATCGCATCCCGCACGCTGGCTTGCTCGCGGCGTGCTTCGGCCAAGCGAACATCCGCCATGGCGAGGTCGAGTTGCGTGGCGACCGCGCGATCCATCCGCGCGCCGATCTGTTCCCGCCGCTCGGACTGCACCTCGATCGCCGAGGTGGTCTGTGCCAGGTCCGCACGCAGCATCGCGAGCTGGGCGTAGAGCTTGTAGATCTGCGCCCGCAGCAGGCGCTTCGCGTCTTCCGTGCTCGCCCGACCGGCTTCGGCCGCGTGGTTGGCGCCCGCCGTGGCGGCACGACGCGACCCGGGCCGCGGGATCGGAACGCGCAACCCGACGTCCGCGCCGGGGTTATTGGCGATGGCATTATCGACATGGAAGTTCGTGATACGAAGCTGGGGATTCTCGAGCTGGCGCGCGACCTTCACCGATGCAGCGGCGACCTCGGCCTCGGCCACTGCCCGCGCGACGTCGGCGTTGTGTTCGAGCGCGAGCGCATAGGCCTGCTCGGCGGAGAGGGCGGCGCCCGGGGCCGGCACCGGCGAGGCGGATTTGCCAGCCGGCGCCTCGCCGCGATCACGGATCTGTCGCCACGTCTGCGCCGTCGCTGACTCGGAATACTGCGCAGCGTGGAAGCATCCCGAAAGCACGGCCACTGCAGGCCAGCTCAGCGTGCGGGCCACTGCAACTCCGCCCACATCGGCGTGGCGTTGCCCGCGTCAAACACTACCGTGACGCCGGCCCCGGACGGATCGAGCGACATGCCCTCGGGCTTGAGGCCGGCGAAGCGACGGATCAGCGTTGGGCTACCAAGGCTCGAACGCCCGGCCACGGAATAGATCGCACCATCTTGGCTCGAAGGCTCGGGATCCCCAGATGCCGTCGCGGCGACCAGCAGGCTGCCGTCGGGCATCGCGAGCAACTCTGAGATACCGGCGATGCGTGGCCCGCCGTCGGCAACGACCTCGAGCGCGATCCGCCCCCAGAGGCTTAGCTCGCCGGCAGCAAGTCGACCCTGTGCGAACAACGCGTCCGGTTTGGCGACTCGCCAGATCGCCACGCGGCCCTCGGCATCGGCCGGAGCCTTGAGCCCAAGCAGCAATCCGCCTTCGGGCGCAACCGTCAGACCCTCGATGTCGAGCGCGTCGGTGGTCTCGAGCCCGAGCGCGGCGCGCTCCGAAGGCGACGCGTTGTCGAGCAGGCTGGCCAACGCAACCGACCGGGTGACGTGGGCGCGGTGACCATCGAACGCCACGTGGCCGAAAAACTCCCGCGGCTTGCCGCGCTTGCCTTTGCGGCTGCGGCTTTGCGACGCCAACAGATAGAACCCGCCGTCGGGCGCGGGTGCGATCGACTCGAGATCGGTGAGCTCGGTAACACCTTCGATCACGAGTGGCTCGGGATCCACTCGCCCGCGCTCATCCATCGTGAAGAGCCACGGAGTGTGCTCCGTGGAGTTGTCGAGCCCGGTGTCGTCACTAACCACGAGATAGCGCCGACGCGTGGCCGACCACAGGATCGCCGACGGCTCGAATCGCGTGTGGGCAAGCAAGTTCGGCGGCACGTCGATCGCCGTCGGCGCGTTCGTCGGGGCCGGTTCGTTGGCCAGGGATGGTGTGGACATGGTGGGAGCGGGCGGTTCGGCGACGGCGATTGCACCGTCGTTCGCGTGCGTGGACAGCTCGTGGGTGAATCGGATCGAGAACCCCTGGCCCGGCAGAAGGGACTTCGCGTCGTCCACTGCGATGTACACCGGGCGGCCCCACAACGGGATTTTCGGGTCGCGCCAGCAACGGGGCGGCAGCTCGACCACGCCCGGGGCCATTCGCTGCACATGCCCATGCAACACGGCCGACCCACCTTCGGGCGGGGCGAACACTACATCCTCGCCCACCCGTACGTTCGCGGCGTCGGCCTCGTTCATGCACGCGAAAACGATCGGCGTACCGTCTTTGGTCATGCTCGCCGCTCCGATGATCTCGGCGACGACCGATCCGGTGGTCACACTTTCCCCCCCGCGCAACAACACCTCCGCGACTTCGCCATCGCCCGGGGAACGCAGTGACATCATCTCTTTGCGCAGCTCGAGCAACGCCTGGCGGGCCTCGATCACCACGAGCTCTGCGCGGAGCGGGTCGGTCATGGCGGTGGTCGCGTCCGCTGGGACGTTGCCACGGCGGCGGCGCGCTGAGCTCGCGACTGCATCGAGCTCCTTGATCAACCCGTCGGCCGCCTGGAGCTCCTTGGCGAGGGCGGCCTTCTTCACGAGCAGCGCAGACAGCTCCCGCCGATCGGCCATCCGCTTTTCGACCAGATCCTTCTCGAGTGAAATGAAGTCGTCGAGCGCCTTGAGCTCGGCAGCCACGACGTTGCGATTGGCGCGGGCTTGCTGGCGCGCCACTTCGGCGGAATCCACCGATTCCTCGACGTTGCGGCTGTTCTCGCCGACCAGCATCTCCGTCTTCGTGGTGACGGCCTCGAGTTCGGCCTCGATCTTTCGTCGCTCAGCGGCAAGCGTGACCAGCTCGGCGTCGATGGCTCGCGAATCAAGCCGCGCAACGACCTCACCGGCGCGTACGTGCTGGCCCGGTGCCACCAGCACCTCGGCCAAGCGCCCCGGCTCGACCGCGACAACCCCGTAGGAGATCCCCTCGACATACCCGCGCGCGGTCCCGATGTGGATCCCGTACCAAAGCCAGCCAGCGATCCCCATGGCCGAGAGCCAGACCGTCCAAGGCAACACATGTCGTCGGAAGACCGCCGCGATCACAACTCCACCGTCGGTTCCTGAAGGAGAAGTGACACGTCCTGGATCCCCGGCACTCGCTCAAGGTCCTGGACCAAAGCGACGCGGTGCTTCGAGTCCGCGAGGCGGACCTGGTACGCGTGCTCCATCGCCTGACCTTGGGCCACCTCACGCAGCGTCACCAACGCTACGAATGCGCTGTGACGCCGCAGGAGCGACATGACTTCGGTCTCATTGGCGGTGATCGGGAGCTGAAAGCGCAGCAGGCCATCGAAGCGGCGCTGGCTTCCGAACTCACTCACCGTAAGCGTGAACACGGCGGCGCAGAAAACCACGCTTGCGAACACCGCGACCATATGGGCACCAAGACCAGACGCGATCCCGACCCCGAGCGCGGCAAAGACGAAGATCATGTCCCGCGGATCGCGAAGTGCGGTGCGAAACCGGACCAGCGCCAGCCCGCCGGCGATCCCGAGGCCCGCGGCCACGCTGTTGCCGATGGCAAGCATCAGCGCGGCGGCGATGGTCGACCCCAGCACCATCGCGTGGACGAGGCCGGTCGAGTACGACATCCCACGGAACGTCCAGACGTAGACAGCGCCGATCAGCTGGGCGAGGCCGAAAGCCAGGAGCAACGAGAGTGCCGCGTGCTGCGGCGACGCCACCGTGGGGGGTCCGGAGATCCAGAGCTCGCTCATTCCCAGCCTCGCACCCGCGGAACCCGCCCAGCCATGGGCTCATAGAAGGCCCGCACCGAACAACCGTACTTGGAGTACGCCCGCCGAACCAGCCCAAGTCGCTTCGCCACGCCGACCAGCCACAGTGGCACGTGGTTGGTGAACTTGAGCTCGAGCACGACGAGTGACGTAATGGACCGCTGCAATACGGCGTCATCAAGGGCGCGCCATGGCGCGCCGGCAGGCGTGAATGTGAGACAGTCCACCGGTCGTGCGCGAATGTTCGTGTCGAAGGTGACCCGAGCGTAGTCGTCGACCGTGCTCACATAGGGTTCCCGGCAGTAGCGAACCAGCGTAACTGGACGGATGTGGAGGGTGCGCGCGAGGGACACGAAGCGCTCGACGGCCGCGCGATCCTTCCCCTCGACGTTTGGCGGGATCGGCGCAGCGGGGTTGGCAAGGAGGGCCGCCCACTGCGATGCGGGGACTCTGCCGCGGCTCTTGGAGATCACGTCATTGATCCGCCGCTTGACCTCGAAAAACACCGGGCTGTTCGGGGCATCGGGGTACGTCCGCACGCGCATCTTGATCCGGTCGACCAGCTCGGCATCGTTGGCCCAAAACAACGACAGGGCCGAGGTATCGAAGTAGAGCGTGTCGATCGTGTACGATCTTGTCGGGGAGCTGGCCGCGAATGGATCGAGGGCGCAAAACGGTGCGACGGCGTGTCGAACGCGGGCTGCAGTCTCGACGTCGATCAAGTACTTGTACTCGCGGCGTTCGATCAGGCTGGGCGACTCGTTGGACACTTAACTCCGCTCGCGGCTCGGGGAACTGCCTGGGGCCCGGGACCTTGATGCCCGACGACTCTTGTTCGTAACGTAGGAGGATTAACAGA
>CADEGN010000045.1:28042-38386 GCA_902826865.1 uncultured Myxococcales bacterium | reverse complement strand
CCCGGACCGCCGACCACAGCACGTCCGCGCCGACGGTCGCCGCCAGCCGCGGGATGATCCGCACGACGAGCATCGCGCCGCCGCCCAGGCCGACCCACGACTGACGCGCGCGCATGCTTCGCTGCTGGCCGGTCCCCTTGGCGTGGATCATGCCTGTCTCGACCAGCAGGCACAGCGGTACGCCGAAGCGGCCGCGCACTGGCACACCACAGCCACGCAGGCCGACCGTCCACAGCTGTGCGGTCAGCCCGAGGGCCGGACGGATCGGTGAAGGCACGCGACGCGGGATCCACCAGCTGCCTTCGAGCTCGATCCGCAGATGGCGCCCGAGCGCGGCGACGCTCACGCCCAGCACGCCGGTCGGCGCCGGGGAGGGGCCGAGGCCGAGCCCGCCGTGCACGCGGCCGCCGACCGTCAACGGCATGCGCCGGGATCGTGTCACCGATCCCCGGGCGCCGTTTCGACGAGCTTGCCGGCTCGGTCGTGACGGCTGCGCGACGGGTGTGCTCGGGGGTCGGATCGCCAGCTCGCGCGGGCCATCCGTCGCCCTGGGCGGCGTCGCATCGGGCTCGGGCTCCACCGGCGGCCGCGGCACGAGTGGCGGCGGACCGTGCTCGAGCACCCTTGGATCGACGGCGATCGCGACGATGAACGCCGCGGTCGCGGCGAGCTCGTCGCACGCCGCGGCCTCGAGCTCGCGGCTGCGCTCGCCGATCTTCAGGCGCAACCGATAGCGCTCGCCCGCGCGCTCGACGAGGGCGTCGGCGACGAGTGTGTCCGTCGGCGTCGATTCAGCCAGCGCTGCGCCCAGCGAGTCCGCGATCGCAGCTTCTACCGCGGCGGCATCGGGACACGCCTCTGGGGCCGACCACGTCAGCTGGTAGCGCGGTCGCTCGGCCACTGCGGGCGCGCCGGCGAACGCTGCGGTTGCCACCAGCGCGAGCACCACCATCGTGGCCAGCCTACCGCGTGCGCACGAGGTCCGCATCAAGTCGATCCTCCACGTCCAAGACGCCCACCGAAAGCTCGGCCACGCTCAGGTGCCAACGCTCGACGAACTCGAAGCCGTCGTCAGGCGCGGATCAGGGCTCGAGCACCAGGCGCGGGCGCAGCTTGGCGAGGGTCTTGGGGCCGATCCCCCGCACCCGCAGAAGCTCTTCGATCGATCGATACGGCCGACCAGCGACCCAGCGCGCCGCGAGGGCCGACCCGATCCCCGGCAAGCTCTCCAGCTCGTCCACACCCGCCGCATTGATGTCGACGGGCAAGGCCAGCGCACGCAGCTCCGCCGGCGACATGCGGCCATGCCCCGCGGGATCCCCCCCGCATCGCAGCGTGGTGGTGATCGCGTCGCCGATTCGGATCGGCGTGGAATCGGCGTCGCCGCAGACTTCGCCCACGCGGCGTGGTGCGGCCGCGTCGCAGCGCAGCATCTGATCCACGAGCACCGCGCGCGTACACGGCAGATCCGGCGCGCGCGCGATGGCGTCGCCCGCGAGCGCGCGCGCGAAGGCGGCGAGGACTGCGGCAGAGATCGCCAGGGCGGCCAGCGCCCGGCGCGTTGCTGGCTCGGGGACAAACACCGTCGGTCGTCCATCGACCGGCCGGGGCAGCGCATTGCACCCTCACGGCTTGCGTGGCGACCCGCCGAACAGCCCCAGCTGGGCGAGCGCATCGGCCGCTTCTGCGCCCCGGCGGGTACGCCGACTGGCCTCTTCCTCGAGCAGCACCCCGATCGGGCCGCGGCAACTCCCACAGCCGGTCCCCGCTTCACACGCCGCGCCCACGTCATCGACGGTGCGCGCCCCGGCTCGGATCGCCCGCCGGACCTCGGCCTCCTCGACGACCATGCAGTGGCAGAGCAGTCGACGCACGTCGATCCTGAGATAGCGCGAAGCGGCAGGTCCGGCCACTGTCACGAGCCCCGGTGGTCCCGTTTCAGGCTTCGCCCACCACCGTCCGGCCGGCTCGTCGGCGCTGCAACTCAATCATCCAGGGCAGATCGGGCGCACTACCGCCTGCCAGCAGAGTTTCGGCGGCTCGCCGCGCCTGGTCCAACAGCACCGTCGTAGTTGCGCCACCGACGGGTATGCGCGGCGCACCGGCCTGGCGCAGGCCGAACACCTCGCCAGGTCCGCGCAGCGCGAGATCGTGCTCCGCCACCGTGAATCCGTCGTGCTCGCGGACCAGCACGCCGAGGCGCTCGGCCGCCTCGCTGCCGGGCGCGCTCGCGGTATGCAACACGCAAAGCGAAGCGCCGCCATCGCGCCCGACGCGGCCGCGGAGCTGGTGCAGCTGGGCGAGCCCGAACCGTTCCGCGTGCTCGACGAGGATGGTGCGAACCGAGGGGACGTCGACGCCCACCTCGATCACCGTGGTCGCAACCAGCACGCGGACTTCGCCGCGCCGCAGGCTCTCCATCGCCGCGTCCTTTTCGCGGCTGGGCATGCGCCCATGCACGACGGCCACCGCCTGATCGGGGAGCTCGCGACGAAACGCAGCCGCGGTGGCCTCGACATCACTCACCGCCATCGCTTCGCTGGCCTCGACCAGGGGGCACACCACGAAGGCTTGGCCGCCCTCCCGCACGCGCGCGACGATCCGGGCGCGGGCGTCCGTGAGTCCGCCTGCGCCCGCAAACACCTCGGTGGCCGCCGGCTCGCGGCCCGGCGGTAGTTCGTCGAGGATCGACACATCGAGCTCGCCATAGGCCACGAGCGCCATCGTGCGCGGGATCGGCGTCGCCGTCATGACGAGCAAGTGCGGGCGGTCCCCCTTGGCGCGCAACCGTGCCCGCTGCTCGACACCGAAACGATGTTGTTCGTCGACAACGACGAGGCCAAGCCGCTGGAAACCGACGTCGGCCGTGAGCAGCGCATGGGTGCCGACGAGGATATCGATCGCCCCCGCACCCGCGAGGGCAACCACGCTCTCGCGCACGCCGCTGCGCAGCGCGCCCGTCACCAACCCGACACGCAGGCCGGCCCGTTCGCACCACGGCGCGAGCGTGCGGTGGTGTTGCGCCGCGAGGATCTCGGTCGGTGCCATGATCGCGGCCTGCCCGCCCGCGGCGGCCGTCGCCAGGGCGGCCGCGAACGCGACGAACGTTTTGCCCGCCCCGACATCGCCTTGCAGAAGCCGCATCATCGGCAGCGGTCCGGCCATCGCAGTGGCGAGCTCGGAGATGACGCGCGTTTGCGCGCCGGTCGGCGGGAAGGGAACGGCGGTTCGCAGTCGCTGCTGATCCCACGCCGCACGATCCACCGCGACCGCGCAGGCTTGGTCACGATAGAGCGCGCGCTGCTGCAAGACCGATAGCTGCAGAAATAGGAACTCCTCGAACGCCAGCCGCCGATGGGCCGGGGAGCGGCCTTCGACGCAGGCGCCGAGCGCATCCTCGTCGAGGTCAGCCGGAGGATCATGGAGCAGCCTGAGCGCGCTTGTCCGGGGGATGAGGTCGTGTTCCGCCCGCAGCTCCGGCGGCAAGACGTCGGGTAGATCGGCGGCGGCGATCCGCCGCGCCGCCTCGCGCACGAGCTTCGCCACCACGGCGGCCGCGACCCCCTCAACCGCGGGGTACTTCACCGCGATCGCCGGCAGGCCCGACGCGTCGGCACGCAACTGCGGATGCACCACAAACGTGCGCCCGTTGATCAGCTGGACCTTGCCGGAAACGCACAGCGACTCGACCTTGGTCCACTGCGCAAGGCCACCCATCGGCGAGAACCACCGCGCCGTGACGTTGGCGATCGAATCCCCGTCGGACAGCTCCAGTTCAAGGCTCGCGAGGTAGCGGCCACCAAAGTACCCCTGGCGCAGGCCCCGGGGTCGAGCCTCGAACGTGACGTGCTCGCCATCTCGCCAGGCCGACGGCGGCGCGCGGCGCCGGTGATCGATGTAGCCAGACGGTGAGACGAGCGCGAGGTCCTCGAGGGTGACCCACGCCCGCTCCTCCAGCCGCGCCGCCGTCGCCGGGCCACATCCGGGCAGGGTTCGAATGGATTGGTCGCGCACATCGCCCGTGGCTGGCGCGGCGACTTCGGCGGATCGGCGTGCGGGCGCGGGCTTCCGAACACGGGTGGGACGAGGACCAGGCGGTGTCGCACGATTCGATTCGCCGATCCCAGCCAGCGCGGTCCGACACCACCGGCTCAACCGCGCCAGCACCTCTTTGCGATCGTGAACGCCCAGGTCATCCCAGGCCCGCACGCGCCCATCGATATGCGTGCGCGAAGGTGGATCGGTGACAACCTCCTGCGCAGCGTCCCAGGCGGCGCGCAAGACCGGACCGACGCGAAGATCCATCACACGCGCGAAGTCGTCGGCCATCGCCCGCCGCACCACCCGAAGCAGATGCTCGCTGCGATCGGCCACATCACCCTGATTCGCTGCCCACGTCGGGGCCCTCACGACGGGGGAATGAATGAGAACCGCAGCTCGTGATCACACAGCCGGTAGCTCGTCCCCTCTTGGATGAGGTGGTTGTCGACGCGTTGGCCGTTGAACTCGACGCCGTTGGTGCTCTCGAGGTCCTTGATGTAGTACTGCCCGTTGCGCCGCACGATTGCGCAGTGGCGCCGCGAAATGTTGGCGTCCTTGATCGGCAGGTCGCTGTATTTCGAACCGCGACCGATCACGAATTGGTCTTGATTGACCTCGTAAACCTGGCCTTCGAAATAGAGATAGAGCGGACGAACCGCCTGAACCGCGGTCGCCGTGAGCACTCGGCCCGACGGCGGCGGAAGGCGATTGGCCGCCGACGGCCGCGGCAGCGCCGCCGCTTGCGAGCGGGGACCCGGGGGCGCAGGTACCGGCGTGGGCGCCCGCGGGCCAGGCCGGGTGGGCGGGACGTTCAGCGGGGTGGGCCGCGCCGCCGCGCCATCGGCCTTGCGCGAGAACAGCTGGACGAGCGCGGCTTGGATCACCTCGTCGGGGGAGATGCCGCGGCGATCCGCCAGGGTCTCGACGCGGACCCAAAGGTCATCTCGACACGTGAACTGACGCAGCGTTCGTCCCATTGGTTCGAGGTCCGCGGCGGTCGATGCAGCCGGTGCAACGTAGGCGCGCGCTTCCGGCACGAGCCGCCGCAGGCATCGTAGAAGCGCGGGCGGAGCCGGTCAACCCTGACGCACGGGGGCACGCCCTCGGGGGTATGCTCCGGCCGGTGTCGTCTGCTCGCCCTCGCGCAATCGTGCGCGGCGCTCGGAGCCGGAGCGCAAGGCGCTCGTTGTGGCCCTGTCGCGGGTTGCGGGGCGCCTGCGTCATCGCTGGGCTATGGTTGGGGGATCCGACGAGCGCGCGCGCTGGGGGGGCAGACCCGCTTCGGCTGGGCGGGATCGTCCCGCAGGGCCCGGCAACGACGGGCGTGACGGCATTGCACCACAACCCGGCCATGCTCGGAGGCATGCGCAGCTCGGCATTCCACGCCTCGCTCGACGGTACCCTGGGCCACGATACCTGGCGCCGAAACGCGATCGACGCGCGCACAGGCGAGCCGACCGGCGGCCTCGGCCCCGCGGCCACGCTGGTCAACGGCGGGGTCCACTATTTCCTCGGGGCTTCGTTTTACTTCGATCCGATCGCCGTCGGCGTCGGGATCTACGATCTGGGCAGCGACTTTCGCACCGACAGCACGACGGCGCTCCGCTATCACCTTGCCCCGGCCCGGGGCCGGCCATGCCTGCGCGTCGGTGACGCTTGCCCCCCTCGCAGCGGGGCGATCCGTTATCGGCACGACGTCACCTTCGCCCTGGCGTACGACGGCGGCGTCTTCCAGCTCGGGATCGGTGTGCACTTGCCGATGGTCCGCGAGCGATTCGCATTTGATGAGGACAGCGCTCTGTCGGCGGCATCGAGCGAGCAATCGGCGTGTACCCGCAACGAGGACCCGGCGTGTGCCGAACGGGTCGGGTTCAAGGGCTGGACGCAGTGGATCCCACGTGGCGGGAATCCACCGGGGTTCGACGCGGCCCTGAGCTTCGGCGGTGCGGTCGAGCTTGCGGGCGGCAACGTCACCCTCGGCGCCCGCTATCGGACCTTCCCGCTGCGGCGCGCAGGCGAGGTGGCGCTTAGCGGGATCGCCCTCGTGTGCCGCCCAGACCCCACCAGCGCCGACGGAGCCAGCGCGGTCGCCGGATGTAGCTCCGCCCAACCGATCCGCGCGAGCCTTCGCGAGCGACTGCCCCAGGAGCTCGCGGTGGGCGGCAGTTTTGTCCTGGGCCGCGCTCGC
Organism: uncultured Myxococcales bacterium; assembly: GCA_902826865.1. Classification (GTDB taxonomy): domain Bacteria; phylum Myxococcota_A; class Polyangia; order Nannocystales; family Nannocystaceae; genus Xiheibacterium. The sequence continues at coordinate 32,157 of CADEGN010000045.1, read as the reverse complement.
CTGTGGCGCGTCGATCTCAATCTGTTTTGGCGGGACCTCTGCCAAGGCGGTGCCCTGCGCGATCGATGCCCGCATAGTCAGGGTCAGACGCTGCGGCTCGTCGGGCTCGACCGCCGCGCATTCGTGCTCCCCGAGTTGCGCCGGTACAGCGGCGCGCAGGATGTCTACGGTATCGACGCCTGGGCAAGCTACCGCGCACGCTCCCGGGCGACCGTCGTGCTGGGCGCCCACGGCAGCACGGCGGCTGTCCGGAGTTCCGCGTCCACGCCGGCCAATCCCGGCGGCGCTCGCCTGGGCCTCTCGGCAGGGGCACGCATCCGCGTGCGCGAGCGCGGTCGTTCGCGGGCCGCGCTCCTGCTTGTGCCAGGCTACGCAATCGACCTCGCCCTACCCCACCGGATCCGCCCGAGTCACGCGGCCTTTTCGCCGAGCGCTGCGGCGGATTTCGTGGCCAGCGGAGGGGACATCAACTCCCCCGGCGCCGCGGCGGTGCTGGCCGGGCGAGCGCGGCCGAGCAACGCCGGCAGCGCGTTCGGTATGCTCCATACGTTTTCCCTCGCGGTGCTGTGGGGCGATGCCCACGCCGAGTAAGCCGGTCCTCGCCCGCAACGTGGTCGATCCAGGCGGCTGCGGTATGCTCGCTCGGGTGAACCTCCGGGCCGCTGCGTTCGCCCTGTGCACCACGCTGGTCCCCGGGATCACCTCCCTGGGCACCGCGGGCTGCCGAAGCCGCGGGGAGACCGGCCTCATCGCGCCCGGGCCGCGCGTCGACGTCGAGAACCTGGATGACTTCGAGTTTGCGCTCAACCGTTATAGCGAGCTCGCGCCAGGCTCGGCGGAGCGGGGCGATCAGCGGGCGCAGCTATTGGCGTTCTTGTCGCGCTACGCCGGCGCGCGGCTGACCGCGGGCGACGAAGGTGAAGCGATCCAAGCCCTGCGCTACGGCGCAACACTGTTCGCACCGAGCGAGCTGCGCGACGATCGCATCGGCGCCGCCCCCCTCGCCCCGGTGGCCGCTGGGCTCTATCGCCTCACCGCGCGCCGCGGGGCGGAGACACCCTCGCTCCTCGCCCTCGCGGTATTGCAGCGCTTCGGCGACGAGTCGGCACGAAAGCGTGCACTCGAGGAGTGGCGCATCCTCGAGGATTGGGTCGTCCGCAACGGTCCGTACGCGGCGGATCCGCTGCTGCGACATGAGGAACTCGAGCACGCGCTCGGCGACGTCGCGGCCGTGTTCCCCTCCCCGTTCGTCGTCAAGCGCCTCGCGGATCTCTACATCGCTCGCTACCAAAGTGCCCTGAAGCTGCGCGAGTTCGACGCCGGCAACGCCACCCGTCGCCGACTCGAGTTCACGGGCGTGTTGCTCATGCGCTTGTATCTGCGGGCCGACGACGTCGACGGCGCGCGGGCAGCGATGGCGCGGATCGAACTCGACATCCTGGCGGCCAAGCTGCGCACGTTGATGGAGGACGCGTTCAAGACCCGTCGAACGCCAACCGCCTTGCTCGCATTCGCCGAGCAGTTCGCTCCGGAGCCGGGCGCCAATACCGACGACCCCTACACCATCCAGGGCTGGGGAATCGTCGACGTTCTGTCGCGGCGCGCGCTGTCGCAGCACCCCAAGGACGCCTACGCCCACCTCCTGCGTGCGCGATCGCTGCGACACGCTGGGCTCGGCCGGGCGGCGATCGCCCACCTGCGACGCTGCATCGAGCTCAAGGAGGACGTGTTCGCGGCTTGGCAGGAGCTGGCACGGCTCGAACAGCGGGAGCTCGAGCGCCTCGCCGCCCGCGATCCCAAGGCCGCTGCCCTGCGCTTACCCGACATCGAACGCATGCATGGGCGCGCCACCCAGCTGTGGAGCGATCGACCGATCCAACCGGGGATGCCGGAAGCCTTCTTCACCGTCGCGGAGGGGCTGTACGAGGCCGGCGAGGCCAGCCGCGCTGTTACGCTCCTTCAGCGCAGCGTCAAGATCGAACCCGCACCGACGTCACTCGACCTCCTCGGCACGATTGCGCTCAAGCAATCGAACTTACGCGAAGCCCAGAACCGGTATGAGGACCTCGCCAACCTCGCGTACGACAACCCGGTCACGCAGCTGCAGTGGGAAGCGCGAGCGCGTCAGCAGCTGGGTGAGATCGCGCTGCGGCGGGGTGATGCCGCGGAGTCGATGCGACACATCCGCATGGCGCTTCGCCACACCAACGAGCTGCTCGCGCGACCGGGCGAGGACATGGGCGACCGGGCGGCGCGCCTCATCGAACGCGGCAAGCTGCTCTTCTATCTCGGCGACACAGAGCTGGCGATGGCGGATTTCGCCCGCGCAACCGAGCTCGCGCCCGGCGATGTCAAGGTGTACACAGACCCGCTCATCGCCGTGGTGTCGCACGGTTACTACGACCAAGCCCGGACGATCTACCGCCGGGCCATGGCCCGCAGCGATCTGAGTCCGATGCTCAAGCTGTATTACTCGCTGTGGCTCAACGAGCTCGGCCATCGCCAGGGCCACGCGCTCGAGCCTGAGGCAGAGCAGTACATCGCGAGCTACCACGGCGATGCATGGCTCGAATTGCTCGCACAACACGCGCAAGGACGGATCGGGTTTGGCAAACTCGAGCAAGCCGCGCACGATCGCGGGCACCTGGCGGAGGCGTACTTCTACGAAGCCCTGCGACGCTGGCGGGCAGGGCAGCGCGACAGCTCGCGCGAGCTCCTGCGCAAGGTCATCCAGACCGGGATGATGGGGTTCTTCGAGTACGACATGGCCCAGGCGTACCTTGCCTGGGACGAGGTGCCGACGCGCGCCCGGATGCCCATGGCGCAGCGCTAGTCCCGCGGGAGGCCTGGGCCGGAATCGAACCGGCGAATAGAGGTTTTGCAGACCTCTGCCTTACCACTTGGCTACCAGGCCGGGGCTCGGGTGCTTACCATGTCGATCACCACCGCCGCAAGCGGGAACGCGCGCCGTCCCGCGCGGTCCGCCGCGGCAGCATCCCTGCCGCGGCAAACACCGACCGAGGGCGCCGACTACTTGAGCCCCGAGAGCGGATCGTTTTCGTCGCCGACCTTGATCGGCTTGCGCCCGCTGCTCGGCTCGGCCGTGGACCCATCGGAGTCCGAGGAGGACTTCGCCGGGCCCTTCGGCTTGCGCTGGCGCTTGACCCCGGAACTCTCCGCCGACTTCTCGGCGACGGCCAAGGCCGCGTCTGTCTCCTTCTGCTTGCGCTCGTTCTCTTGCTGCTCGGCCAGCAGTGCAGCGCGCTCCGCGTCGCTGGTGGCTTTCTTGAGTCGCTCGTCGAGCTGAGCCTGCTCGTCGACGAGGCGCTGCTTCTCAGCATCGAGGCTGTTGAGCTTCGAGGTGATCGCAGCCAACTGCTCGTCATGGGCTTGGCGTTGGGCTTCGAGCTGCTCGGCGGCCTGCCGCTGCGCCTCCTTATAGCTGTGGTACGCGAAGTAGCCACCGCCGGCGAGGGTGATCAGCAGGGCCGGCACCACGACGAGCGGCCACTTCGGCTTGGCCTTGCTCTCGGCGAGCTTCATCTGCGCGTCGAGCCGCATCTGCTCCTCGCGCAGCCGCGCTTCCTGCTCCGCGCGCGCCCTTGCCTCCGCCTCCTGAACCCGGATCCGCTCTTCGCGTTCGCGCGCCTCTTGCTCCGCGTGCAGACGCGCATGCTCCTCCGCCTGCTGGCGCGCAAGACGCTCCGCATCCTCGCGTGCGCGCCGTTCGGCCTCCTCCCGAGCACGCCGCTCGGACTCCTCCTTCGCCGCGCGGTCAGCTTCCTCGGTCGCGACGCGGGACGCTTCGAGGTTTCTCAGCTCGGACAGAGCGGTCAGCGCGGAGTTCTCGGAATTCATCGACGGGCGGTCCTCCTCCTGCACTCACACGTACGGGCCGCCGAATCGTTCCCGACTCGACCACCGCGTTCGGCCGCCCGGTGGCGCGCTCACGTGCGCCGCTGAACGGGGTGTGGGCAGGCCACACCAGGCCCTGGAGGATGCCTGAAAAGTTGGGTGTCGCAAAGGCCCCGCGGTAGCGTGGGCACCCCGATGACGTGTTTGGATAGGGCCACCGCGCACGAAGCTCCTTTCCCACGTGGCTATCCTGAAGGGAT
>CADEGN010000045.1:0-27942 GCA_902826865.1 uncultured Myxococcales bacterium | reverse complement strand
GCCTGAAGGGATGCCTGAAGGGATGCCTGAAGGGATGCCTGAAGGGATGCCTGAAGGGATGCCTGAACGGGTGCCCGATGGCATGCCGCGTGGCATCCTGCGTGGGCGCGTGCCTGCGGTCGGAAACACACCGCGTTACTGCCGCCGGGGTCCAGCGTCCCTCGCGCTCGCTGCCCTCCTCGTCGTCTCGCTTACACACGAGCCCGATGCGCACGGGCGCGCGGCCCCGGCCGCCGCGGCAACGATGGGGCAGACAAGGGTGCTTTCGTATCCCCTCGAGCAGGTGTGGCCTGCAACGATCCGGCACCTTCGGGTCGATCGCGGCTACGCGATCCTGGATCGCGACGCAGAAGCGGGATTCATCCTGTTCGAGATCCCCGTCAGCAACGCGCGCACCGACGCGCCTACGGTACGCGGGAGCTTTCAGGTATTCGCGACCAAGGACGCGAGCGGTCGTCCCAGCACCCGTGTGGAAGTCGCCACCGATGGGGGCGCACTTCACCTGCCCAACGCCCTGCTCGACGGACTTGCGGCCAAACTCCGCACCGAGCACGGCCCGCCCGCGGAGCCGCCGAGCAAGCCCCCTGACAGCGACAAGAAGCCCAAGGCAAAGCCGAAAGATCCGCCACCGCCCGAGGACGGTCCGCCCGAGGGCTTGGCGCCAGACGATTCCGATCTCGTGATCGACCCCGGCCTCGATCCCTGAGGCGGCCGTGGACGCGCACCCGATCTACGACCTCCGCAGCGATACGGTCACGCGCCCGACGCCGGCCATGCGCGCCGCGATGCTCGCCGCGGAAGTTGATGACGCCGCCTACGGCGACGATCCGGTGGTTTGCGCGCTCGAGGCGGAGGTCGCCGCGCTCCTCGGAAAACCCGCCGCGATCTGGGTGCCGACCGGAACCATGGCCAATCAAATCGGCGTGGCCGTGCACACGCGCCGTGGCGACACCTTGGCCTGTGTGCCGGGCGCCCATGTCCGCATCCACGAAGACGCGTCCGCGGCCGCGCTCTGGGGCGTGCAGGCGATGCCGATCGGTGACCGCCGCGGCTTCACGGTCCACGCGCTCGCAGCGTTGCTCGACGAGGTGGCCTGCGGTTGGCCCCCGATCGGCTTGGTGTGGCTCGAGAACACGCTGGGTGAGGCCGGCGGGGCGATCTGGCCGCTCACTGGTTGCCACGACGGACGCGATGGCCTGTCCGAAGTCGCCGCATTCGCCCGCGCCCAGGGATGCGCGGTCCACCTCGACGGCGCACGGTTGTGGAACGCCCATGTGGCGACTGGGATCGGGATGGACCGGTGGGCGCAGGCAGGCGACACCGTGAGCGTTTCGCTGAGCAAGGGCCTCGGCGCACCGGCCGGTTCGCTCTTGGCCGGAAGCACCGAGATCATCGCGCGCGCGCGACGGCTGGCCCACGGACTCGGCGGCGCGATGCGGCAAGCTCCGGCGATGCTGGCGGCCGCGGGGCGCTACGCCCTCGCCCACCACATCGACCGACTCGCCGACGATCACCGACGCGCACGCCGGCTGGCGGCGGGGATCGCCGACCTTCCGCACTGGGACGTCCCCGAGCCCGAGACGAATCTGATCTGTTGCCGCGTGCGTGCGCCGATCGAGCGCGCCGAGCTCCTATGCGTCGCCCTGCGAGCGGCCGGAATCCGCTGCAACCCCAACATCGCCCGCGAGGTCCGACTCGCGGTGCACCTCGACCTCGACGACACCGCGATCGACGCGGTGATCGAGCGGGTGCATCACACCCTGGGCAGCGACCCGGGCCGATTCGCGCCGATCACATCGTGACGGGATAGACCGCGCCGAGCGACGGCTTCTTGAACTTCTTGAAGGTCGCCTTCTTGAGCGCAGCCGCGACGCAGTTGCCCAGGGGCGTGCCTTGGTGCGGTGGCTCTGCGGCCGCCGAGGTCACCGCCCCGGTCGCGCCCGCGATCGAGAGCTTGACCTTGACCTTTTCGCCGGGTTGCGCGCCGTGCTTGGACCCGCACGCCTTTGCGTTGTCTTTCACCGGGCCCACCCCGGCCTTGATGTCGGAGCTCGACAGCATGTCCGGCAGGTTCGGATCGGTCGGGGCAGGCGGTCCGCCGGAGGGCTTCGTGCCGCCGCCCGGCTTGGACTTGCACTTGGGGCTGTTGGGGTCGAGGATGCACTCGACCGAAACATCGCCGCTGCTCGACGACGTGGGCTTAGGCGGGGTATCACCGGACGGCTTCGCGGGGCTGGTCGAGCTGCCCGACGGCTTGCTCGAGGGCTTACCGCTGGACGGCTTGGATCCCGGCGATTTATCCGGCTTCGCCGTACCTTTCGCCTCTGCCCCGTCGTCGGCCGCCTTTTCGTCGTCCTTGTCACCCTCGTCCTTCGCGTCGTCGTCGTCGTCCTTGTCCTCGTCCTTGTCCTTGTCCTTGTCCTTGTCCTTGTCTTTGTCCTTGTCGTCGTCGTCCTTCGCTGCCGCGTCTTTGACGGTGGGAGCTTCGACCGGTACGGTCTTCTCGACGACGACAGGCGGCTCCGACGGGCGGAGCACGATGTAGGCACCCAGGCCGACGACCGCGATGAGCAGAACGCCCATCATGATGTAAAGGGGCGCGGTGGAGCGCTGCGGCGCGGCAGCCATCGCGGCGGGCTGGACATCCGCGTGCGTCATGGCAGGCACCAAGGGGGTCGATGCGAGGCCACCGAGGCTCGCGCCGCCGAAACTTGGCAGCGCACCGTCCTCGGCCTTCGGCGCAGCGGACACGGGATGCGGGGCCGCGTCACTGCCGACCATGGCACCGAGCGCGCGGATGTCGATGAGGCCAGAGCCCTCCGACGACGGTGCCACGGTGGCCAAGCCCTTCGGGCCCGTGCGCGGGGCAGCGGCGGCGGGGCTTGAGCCCCCGGCGGCGCGCTGGTTGGCCGCACCCCCGGTGGCGAGCGCCTGCAAGCTATCGAGGGAGAACAGGACCGAGTTCTCGTTGCGTTGGCCCGTCAGGCGCGAGACCCGAGGGGAGCCGGAATCCGAAACTGCAACCCCACCGCCCGCGGCGCGTGCAACCGGGGCCGCGGCGACCGCCCTCGCCTGAAGCTCGGCTTGGGCCTGGGCGGCGGCGTACTCCTCCTGATTTGCGCTCGCGAACGGGTCGGCACCTCCGGCGAGGTCGGCGAATACGTCGACTTCGCTAAGGGGGAGCCAATCCTCAAAGCCCTCCTGCCACACGGCGGTTTCCCGATCGATCTCGCCGGCGCGGAAGCGCATCCGCACCTCATCTTCCGGCATCGGTCCGACGGTCTCGCCGTTGATCGCGAGGTGCCAACCAGCGGCGGGCGCTTCCGCCTCGACCGCGAGGCTCGCCCCGCCGGCCTTGTCGCGGACGATGATCACGTTGCTGCACTTCTTGCAGCGGATCTTGAAGGTCTTCCCGCGAACCTTCTCATCCGCGATGGAGTACTTCGCACTGCACTTGTCGCATTCGATCTTCATGCGCTGGCCTCGAGCCGTCGACGCGACGGGCAAATGGGCGCTCGCCCCAGGGGGCTCGCGGGGATCTCGGAGCGAACCGCAGTATAGGGGAATGCTGCGCCGGCATACAATGGCCGCGCGCAGAGGTGGATCGCCGGGGGGCACGAACGCCACCCGGGCGACCAACGAGGCGCGGCAATCACAACGGCGGCCCGAACTGTGGGCGAAGCGGCCGACAGAACCGTGGGTGGAACGGTGGGCGCAGCCCGTGCGTCTGCGGCTTGGGGGCCCACACGGGCGGGATTGCGGCCGGGATTGCGGGCCGCACCGTCGACGCAGCAGGCTCGGGTTGCACGCGGGCCAGGCAGGGTTTGTTCCCGACCCGGTTGCGTGACGATTTTCGCATTCGCACTACGGCGCATGAACCGGGGGATCGAACGGACGGCACATCAGGATGGTCTCGTCCCGGCCTGGCCCGACGGAGACCAGCGCGACCGGGACCTCGATCGCCTCGGCGATCAGGTCGAGGTAGGCGCGGGCGCAGCCGGGGAGCTCCGCCCAGCGACGCGCTCGCGCCAGCTGTCCGGGGACCTCCGGATCGTCGAAGCCTGCGACGTCCTGGAGGATCGGTCGGGCAGCCGCGAGCCCGTCGCGCCCCGGATCGTGCCCGTCCTCGTAGGCGACGCACACCCGCACCATGCCCAGCGCGGCCAAGACGTCGAGCTTGGTGATGCAGATTCCGGTCATCCCCGACAGGCGCGCCGCCATGCGAAGCGCGGGAAGGTCGAGCCACCCGCAATCGCGCGCGCGCCCGGTGGTGGCCCCAAACTCGCCGCCAAGCTCGCGAAGCCGTTGGCCGATCGCATCGTCCAATCGGGTGGGAAACGGCCCTGCGCCCACCCGCGTGGTGTACGCCTTGCTGATCCCCCACACCGCGTCCACCAGCGTGGGTCCAATCCCGACGCCGGTGCAAACACCACCGGCGGTGGTGCTGGACGAGGTCACGTACGGGTACGTGCCGTGATCGAGGTCGAGCATCGCACCTTGGGCACCCTCGAAGAGCACCCGCTGACCTCGGCGGATCGCGTCGTGACACAGCTGGCTCGCGTCGCAGACCATCGGCTTGAGCCAGCCTGCCCAGCCGGACGCCCGCGCCAAGAGGTCGTCGACCATGAAAGCAGCCGCGCGTCCATCGCGCGCAAGCTCGGGGCCAATCGCGTCTAGGTTGTGCTCGATGCGCGCGCGAAGGCGGACCTCGTCGAACAGATCTCGGATCTGAATCCCGCGCCGCGCGGCCTTCGCCTCGTACGCCGGACCGACCCCGCGACGGGTCGTACCGATCGCGGCCGCGCCACCGGCCGCACGGTCCTCGCGCAACCCATCGAGCTCACGGTGGTAGGGGAAGATGACATGGGCGTGCAGCGAAACCCGCAACTCATCGTGCTCGAGGCGCGCGATCGCACGCAATTCGGCGATCTCGGCGGCGAGTACATCAGGATCGATCACCATGCCCGCCGCGAGCACGCAGCGCGTGTGCGGGTACAGGCAGCCGGAGGGCACCAAGTGCGTGACGACCTTGCGTCCGTCCACCACAAGGGTGTGACCGGCATTGTTGCCCCCGGCGTAGCGCACGACCAGATCGGCGTCGGCCGCGATCGCGTCGACAACCTTGCCCTTGCCCTCGTCGCCCCACTGGGCGCCCACGACCACCAGCGTGCTCATGACGTCGCGTCCTCGTCTCGTCCCCAGCCGCGGGCCTCGGCGTGCCAGCGGCCATGGTGGAAAGAGAAATGTTCGGATGCCCCGGCGCTCCGCCACGTCAGACGGTCTGCGTCGGCCCTCCGTGCGCGCTCCATCGCTGCATCGCGATCGTCGGCGACGAGCACAAACGCGCGCAGGCCCCGGCCGCGCGCTGCGGCAGCCAAGATGGCCGCTTCGTGGCGAAGCTCTGCGCCGGCGGTGGCTAAACAGGCGACGGCGAGCCCGCCAACGCTGTAACTCTCGCGTGCCGGCGACCCGGCGTGGTCGAGGGCAAGTTCGAGCGCGTCGAGATCGATCGCGAAGCCGGTCGCCGCACGCGGCGAACCGTAGCGCCCCAATAGGTCGTCGTAGCGCCCGCCGCGGACGATCGGACGTGGCACGCCCTCGCCCCACACCCGCAGACGCACCCCCGTGTAGTAGTCGAATCCGCGGACCTCACCGAGGTCGACGAGGATCGCAGCGGCCGCATCTTGATCGATCGCCGCCACCACCGCGATCGTTTGCTCGAGATGTGCGAGGGGCTCGACCGGCGCCATGCCGCCGAGTTCTGTCGCCGCCGCAACAAGGACCTCAGGCCCGCCGAAACGCTCGCACAGCGAAGCGGCCCGCGCGGCGTCCTCGGCCGGGACACCGCCACCGACGAGGGTGGCAACGACCGCGGCACTGTCTTTTCGAGCCAACGCATCGCGGGCGGCGATGCGAACTGCGGACGTGGTTCCCAGGCGCCGCAACAGCTGGCGCGCGAACTGACCGTGGGCAAGGTCGATGCGGGCGCCAACGAGCCCGACGCGACGCAGCAGTGCCGCGCACAACGCCACGAGTTCGCCATCGCCCCACGGTGGGGGTTCGCCGACCAGCTCGACGCCGACCTGGTGGGTCTCGAGTTGCTCGCCTGGATCGCGCGGCTGCTGGACAATGCTCGCCGCGTAGGCCAAGCGCACCGGCCCGTGTTCGGCAAGCTCGCCCCCGGCCCTGCGACCAAGCACGCGAGCGATCTGCGGGGTTACGTCCGAACGCAGCACCACGACTTCGCCACTGCCGGGCTCAATGAACCGAACCGATCGCGCGCGCTCGTGCTCGCCGAGTCCGCGACCGTGAATCGCATCGTACTCGACGAGTGGTGTCTCGACCTGGGCGTAACCCCAGCGTTCGAGCTCCCCGAGCAAGGCCGCCACGAGCTCGCGTCGGCGGCGGGCGGCCTGGGGCAACAGATCTCGGGCGCCGCGCGGCAAACCGAGACCACCACCGCGTTCACCCACGCGTCGCGTCCTCGCCGGCAGCGTCGAGGTCGTAGAAGACGAGGCCGCCTGGAATCTTCGGGTGGAAAAACGTGCTCTTCTGCGGCATCACCTCACCGCTATCGCACACAGCGCGCACGTCGGACACTGGGGTTGCGTTCATGAAACAACACAGTTGCACGTCGGTGGCCGAGCTCTGGGCAACCGCGAGCGCCGCGTCGGTCGATTTGTCGTAGCGCAGGTTGGTCTTTGCGGCCTGGGCAGGCTTGTCGATGCCCAGCGCACGCTCGAGCACGAGCTCGTGCAGCACCACAACATCGAGGCGACGTAAGGCCTCGGCGAGACCACCGAGTCCGGCCTCGACTGGATCGTAGTCGCGCCGCAGGGAAAGCACCGTCCAGCGCCCGGCGCCGGGCACGGCCAAGCCGAGGGCCGCACCCGTGGCCGCCGCCGCCTGCAGACGCGCGCGCAGGGTGGCCGCGTCCGCCGGCAGCGGTTCGTCGACGCGATCGAACCACGGCGCAACGGACTCGAGCACACGATCGAGCGCGAACGGCGGGAGCCCGTGGACCAGCCGATGCGTCGGCAACACCGTGAGTTCCGGGTCGTCGAGGTTGGCGAGGTAGATCATCCCGAAGCGTGGATCGGCATGGCCGCGCCCTTCGAGCTCATCGGCGAAGGTGCACATCGTCTCGTAGCGATGATGGCCGTCCGCGATGTAGATGTGGCGGTCCGCGAGGTGCTCCGCGATCGCGGCGATTACCCTGGGCTGATCGACACGCCAGAGGCGATGCAAGATCCCATCGAAGCTCGCCTCCAGCACAGGCTCGCCGAGCGCCGGTCCGGCCAGCTGCTCCCAGCGTCGCGCGGGATCGGAGAACAACCCGAATACGAGCTCGATATGGGCCATCGTCGTGCGCATGAGCTCGAGCCGATCGAGCTTGGGTCCGGCGAGCGTGCGTTCGTGGGCCAGCACGGGGCCCGCACCGAAGCGTGTGAGCTCAATCGTGCAGATGAATCCGCGCCGCACCCGATCGGCGCCTTCGACCCGGTAGTGCTGGTGGTAGACGTAGATCGCCGGTCGCCCGTCGCGGACCATCGCGCGCTCGAGTTGTGCGCGAAACTCCGCTGCCCCGCGGGCGTACTTGGCCGCGCCATCCCCCTCGGGCAAAATGAAGTGGATGGCGTTGTTGGGCGAGCGTGCCGCCAACTCGAGGCGGCCTGTCGCGTCTACGACATCGTATGGCGGCGCGAGCAACGTCGATGGATCACCCGCGCGGCTCTTGTCGTATCGCAGACCGCGGAACGCTCGGATCTTCGCCATGCGCGCCCAGCCATACCACAGGCCCCGCCACGCCGGCAGACCGCGGCCGGGCCCCCGAATGCCGGCGCGTGGCCAGGGCGGAGGGGCGGTTCAGCGCCCCACGGCGCGCGCACCGACGTCGCGGCGCACCTGCATGCCGGCGAACTCGACGCGTTCAACCCCCGCGTAGGCGCGCGCGATCGCATCACCGAGTTTCGCCGCGCGTGCGCACACGCCGAGAACCCGGCCGCCGGCCGTAACGTAACCAGATTCGTTGCGACGCGTGCCCGCGTGGAAAACGATCGTGTCGGGCAACGCGGTGACATCGTCGAGGCCGGTGATCACATCACCGGGCCAAGGAGGGGCAGGGAAAGCCACGGCGAGCAGAAACACCACAGCAAGCCGGTGACCTCGGCGAGGTCCGGGATCACATCGCCGCGCCCCGGGGTGTCGGGATACCCAGCCGCCGCCATCCCCACCACCGCTGCGGGGTCTCCGACGAGCTCGTCATCGCGGAGCTGACCGTGCGCAGCGTCCACCAACGTACCGAGCAGCGGCGTGCGGAGGCCGAACATTTGCGCCTGGGTCTCGGGGTCGCCGAAACGGCAGTTGTACTCGATCACCTGCGGCAGTCCGTCGGCGTCGATCATCAGGCCAACGAACAGCACGCCCACGAACGGGCGCCCCTCCGCGCGTAGACCAGCAAGGGTGGGCGCAACGATCGACGCGAGTGCGCGCTCACGGACATCGCTGTCGAACACCGGCGCGGGTGCGTACGCCCCCATACCGCCGGTGTTGGGACCCGCGTCACCGTCACCGAGCCGCTTGTGATCCTGGGCCGGCGCGAGCAAAGCGAAGCGAGTGCCGTCGGTGATGGCGAAGAGGCTGACCTCCTGGCCGGTGAGCCGCTGTTCGAGCACCACCTGACGGCCGGCCGCGCCAAAGCGATCGCGCTCGAGGCACGCGCGCGCGGCCTGCTCGGCTTCGGCGAAGCTGCTCGCCACAGTCACGCCCTTGCCGGCGGCGAGGCCGTCGGCCTTCACCACCGGGGGTTGGGAAAAACGCCGCAGGGCCGCGGACAAGTCCGCCGGATCCCGGACAAGCTCGGCAGCCGCGGTCGGGATCTCGTGACGTCGCATGAACGCCTTGGCGTCGGCCTTGCTGCCTTCGAGTCGTGCGGCCGCGGCGCTCGGACCGAAGGTGGGGATGCCGGCTGCCCGCAGGGCATCCGCGAGTCCATCGACAAGCGGCTGCTCCGGGCCGACGACCGCGAGTTCGACGCGTTCGCGCCGGGCCAACTCGATCAACTCGCCGGTGCCTGCGGGGTCGATCGCAGCGGTACGCGCGAGTTCGGCGATCGCGTCGCTGCCGGGTGCTGCAATCACATCGGCGCCGTCGCGCACGAGTCGCCAGGCGAGCGCATGCTCCCGGCCACCGCCACCGATTAGCAGAACTCTCATCGCGTTTCCTCAGTGTTTGAAGTGACGCTCGTGGGTGAACATCATCGTGATTCCGTGCTCGTTGGCGGCTGCGACCACCTCGGCGTCGCGAACGGAGCCACCCGGCTGAACGATCGCGGCGATTCCGGCCTTGGCGAGGGTGTCGATGCTGTCGCGGAACGGGAAAAACGCATCGGACGCGAGGACCGCCCGTTGGGCCCGCGCCCCGGCCCGGGCGAGCGCCTGCCGCACGGCTTCGACGCGCGAAGTCTGCCCGCCCCCGAGTCCGAGGGTGGTGCGCGCGTCCGTGATCGCGATTGCGTTGGACCGCACGTGCTTGACCACGCGCCAAGCCAACTCGAGCGCGGTGGCGATGGCGGCCGTCGGCGCGGGCCCGGCGACGTGCTCAGCCCGCGCCGGCGTCGTGCCCATGCGATCGTCGCGCTGCGCCAAGATTCCACCCGCGATCGAGCGCACGCGGATCGGTGCGTCGCCCACCGACGCCCCGAGCGCGAGTTCGAGGACGCGCAGGTTGGGCTTGCGAGCGAACACTGCCCGGGCTTCGTCGGTGACGGCGGGGGCAATCACCACCTCAAGGAATAACGCGGCCAACCGCTCGGCGGTGGCGACGTCACACGTGCGCGACAGCGCAACGATCCCTCCGAATGCGCTCTCAACGTCCGCCGCCAGCGCCCGTTCGACGACGGACGCAAGGGACTCCTCGGCCGCGCCGATGGCCGCGCCACAGGGCGTCGCATGCTTGATCACCGCAGCAGCCGGGCCGAGCGCAGCCAGCTCACGCACCAGCCCGACGGCAGCGTCGGCGTCGAGCAGGTTGTTGAAGCTGAGAGCCTTGCCCTGCAACACGGTGGCGTCGCCGAGACCGGGCGGCTCGCCCACAGCCCGCTGGGGGTAGAACGCCGCCGCCTGGTGGGGATTCTCGCCGTAGCGGAGCTGCTCCCCCGCGCTATTGCCTCCGACGAGGAGGAAGGCCGGCAGCGCATCCTCAGGGATCGCCGCGCCGTGTTCGTCGAAGCGCGATAGGTACTCGGCGATCGCCGCGTCGTAGGCCGCGGTGTGGGCGAACGCCTTGCGCGCGAGCCGGCGTCGCACGGCCTCGCTCACGCCGCCCTCGTTGGCGACGCATTCCGCGACCGCTGCGTAGTCGGACGGATCCACGACCACGACCACGCGCTCCCAGTTCTTCGCCGCCGCACGCACCATCGTCGGCCCGCCGATGTCGATCTGCTCGACCGCTTCAGCCAGCGTGCAGCCGGGCTTGGCGATCGCCTCACGGAACGGATAGAGGTTCACGACCACGAGATCGATCGGCGGGATGCCATGGCGGGAGAGCTCGGCTTCGTGGTCCGCGCTGGACTTGGCGAGGATGCCACCATGGATCTTGGGATGCAGCGTCTTGACGCGACCGCCGAGGATCTCCGGTGCCCCTGTGTACTCGGAGACCTTAACGACCGCGACGCCGAGCTCGGCCAGGGCCTTGGCCGTGCCGCCCGTCGAGAGCACCTCCACCTTGGTGTCGACGAGCAGGCGGGCGAGCCGGCCGAGATCGGTCTTGTCGCTAACGCTGACGAGGGCGCGGCGGAGCGAGATGGTGCGGTTCACCTGGCGCGCGTACACCCGGCCCGGTCCCCGGGTCAAGCGCGGCGGCGCCAAGCAGCGCGGCGCCGGACCCAAACGCGTGTGCCACCGGTCGGCGCGCGCGCGCCGCTCACTCGGCGGCCTGGGCGAGGTAGTTCAAGAGCTCCTCGCCTCCGCGCTCCTTGAGCTTCATGAGGCCGCGGACCTCCACCTGCCGGATGCGCTCGCGCGTCAGGTTGAGGATCTCGCCGACCTCCTCAAGGGTGATGCCACCCTGCCCGGCCACGTCTAAGGCACAGCTGTGTCGCAGCTCCCACACCTCGAGGTCCGGGAAGTTGATCTTGATGCTGCCGGTCGCCGGGTTGACGTCGATGTAGAGGTGGTACTTGCAACTGACGTAGGGGCACGGACGCGCCACGTTGGCGCACTCGCCCCGGGCCTTGGGTCGCCAGTAACTCCGCTCGGGGTAGAGCAGCGCGCCGATGCGCAACTCTTCCTTTGTGAGGCGCTTCATCGCGATGGTCTTGGCGCGAACGCGCCGGACGATCGGTTGTGGATCGCCGACAACGGCCTGGCTGTCGTCCGCGTCGGCTTCCTCGTCGACCTCGTCGGCCTCGTCGGCCTCGTCGGCTTCGTCGGCCTCGTCGGCTTCGTCGGCCTCGTCGGCGCCGTCGAGCAGCGGCAGGTCGTCATCCTCGATGCGGGTGGTGGTCGCGTGCTTGAGCATGGTGGTGGATCCGTGGGCGTTGGGGCTTGGGAACGCGAGGCGAGCGGGAGAGGTCACTCAGAGGAGTTCGGTCGGACGGGCGACACCGCTGGAGCGGGGACGTGCTGTATCGGTGTGGCCAGCGATCAGTTTTTCGAGGCGGTTCACTGCCTCGAGCAGTGATGCTGAACTGGCCCGGATCGCGAGGAGCTCACTGGCGAGACGTTCGCGCTCGCTGGGACCCTTCTCAGCGATCTTCTCATCGAACACGCGCACGAGTTCGACGATGGCCTCGTCGAGCGCCTCGATGCGGTCCTTGAAGGTGAGAAAGCGGGCCTGGATCTCCTCAATGGTGTAGTGGTCCGCCATCAGCTTCTTGATGGCGTTGATCCGACGAACGGCGCGGACCGGGTAGATCCCGCGCGAGCCGAGGTGCTTGCCCTTTCGCCCCACCCGACGCGAACGTGGGACCAGGCCGAGCTGCACGTACTTGCGCAAGGTCGCTTCGGTGAACTTGACCTCGCGGGTCGCGAACGCGGCGACGAGTTCTTGCGAGCTCAACCCGTCGGGCGTGGCGGCCTCGATCTCGCGGAGCTGGGTCTCGGTGAGCGCGGCGGGCATGACGGTTCGAAGGGCGAGGCGTGGAACGGGGCGAGGGAGCGGAGGTCCTTGCGGTGTTTCGCGTCGGGCGATCCGACTCGCGTTGACCATTTCAATGTATTCCACTCAGTGGAACTTAGGAAGCATTTTATAATCGATGATCAAAACTTTTTGCATGCTTATGACTGCCGGACTGTTCAGTGAGATGCGCTCGCACGACGCTTCTTCGCACGAAGCATCTCGAGCGCTCGCAGGCGCGAATGCGAGGGCGATCGAGCACGTGACCTGGCGAAAAGCCGGGCAAATCGCTGCGTTCGCCCGCAATCTCGCAGGTGCTACGCGATCAGAGTCTCGGCCGCGTGCCCAACATGATCACCGCGATGCGACGTCGGTGGTGGACACAGTGCCCTGAACACCTCGACAGGTGGGCAGCATCCCACCGTCGACGCCGCCCACCGTGCGATTCACGCGGTCGCGCGCTACGGCCAGCCGCCATCATAGTCGGCGAGGCGTCGCCAGGTGATCGGGTCATATCGCTCGGACCCCGCGTACTTGAAGGACTTCTTCTCGTGCTGCCACACCGGGCCGCGGTCCTCGCATCCGTGGAAGCGATCGCTGCGCGAACAGTAGACGCGCACGTGGAAATGGTTGTCATGGGGCAGCCCATCGCCGGGCTGTCGCATGACCACGTCGGCGTACTCGATGATCCAACGGGGACGACCTCGCTTGCGCGCCCACGCGAGCATGTCGGCCTCGAGTCCGTTCGACACAAACACAAACTGCAAACGGATCGATGGATCGACGATCAGCGCCTCGATCAGCTCCCAATTGCGTCGCACGTCAAAGCGCCGCTCGGCCCACCTTGGATCGAGGTAGCCGGCAGCGTTGCGCTTGCCGACGTAGGGCTTGCGGTCGTCGCCGAACGTGATCATGTCGTGCTCGGGAGCAGGCAGCGGTTTGCCAGCCCCGTCGGTCGTGAAAAACAGGAGGTCGACGTCGCGCCCGCTCTCGTGGCTATTGTGCCACTTTGAGCCCCCGCCCCTATCGCGGCTGAAGTCGGCGACCCCGAGGACCGCGCGTCGATCTTGGGCGTGGACCCGGCCGGCCGCGCGACCGACCGCGGCGACCAGTTCGTCGGTGCCGTACTGAAAGCCTCGCTCTTTCCACCTCGCCGGCACCCGGAAGCCGCTGCCGCGCAGTGGCAGTCGCGCGCCGAAGCGCAAGCGGCCGGCGTTGGTGCGACCGGTCGAAACGCTGCCAAGGTCGGTGAAGAGGTTGGGACCGGCGCACCCGCTGAGCGCCAACACCACCGCGAGCACGGGCCGCATGACGCTAGTATGTCCGGCGGGCCCGGGCTGCCGCCACAAATCGGAACGCCCCGGCGCGGGCGAACCGCGTCGGGGCGCACAGGCGCGAGCAACTCGCCTAGTTCTTCTCTTCGAACTCGGCGTCGATGACCTCGCCCTCGTCCTTCTTGGCACCGCCGGCTTCTCCGGCCGTCGGTCCGGCCTCCGGGCCAGGCCCAGGTCCAGGTCCACCCGGCGCTCCGGGCCCCGGCTGCCCCTGTCCGTACATCGCCGTGGCCATCTTGTGGGAGGCCTGCGTGAGCTTCTCCTTGGCGGCGCTCACGCGATCGCCGTCGTCGGATTCGAGGGCTTCCTTCGCTTCTTTCACGGCGACCTCGACTTCAGCCTTGGCATCGCCAGGGATCTTGTCGCCCGACTCCGACAGGAGTTTCTCCGTCTGTAGGACCATCGCCTCGAGCGCGTTGCGGTGCTCGACCTTCTCCTTGCGCTTCTTGTCCTCGGCTTCGAAGCTCTTGGCGTCATCGACCATCCGCTTGATCTCGTCCTCGGACAACCCCGACGACGCTGTGATGGTGATCTTCTGCTCGCGACCGGTTGCCTTGTCGCGGGCGGAGACGTTGACGATGCCGTTGGCGTCGATGTCGAAGGTCACCTCGATCTGCGGCACACCGCGGGGGGCCGGCGGGATTCCCACCAGGCTGAACTTTCCGAGCGTACGGTTGTCCGCCGCCATCGCGCGCTCCCCCTGCAGCACGTGGACTTCGACCGAGCTCTGGTTGTCGGCCGCGGTCGTGAACGTCTCCGACTTGCGGGTCGGGATGGTCGTGTTACGCGGGATGAGCGTGGTCGACACGCCGCCCAGGGTTTCGATGCCCAGCGAAAGCGGCGTGACATCGACGAGCACGATGTCCGTCACCTCGCCGCCGAGCACACCGGCTTGGACAGCCGCGCCTGCCGCCACGACCTCGTCGGGGTTGACGCCCTTGCTCGGCTCCTTGCCGAAGAACTCGCGCACCTTGGCCTGCACCATC
This sequence comes from uncultured Myxococcales bacterium, assembly GCA_902826865.1. Lineage (GTDB taxonomy): Bacteria > Myxococcota_A > Polyangia > Nannocystales > Nannocystaceae > Xiheibacterium. Next base: position 13,505 of record CADEGN010000045.1, on the reverse strand, counting down.
GGAATCCGGGTGGAACCGCCGACGAGCAGGACCTCGCTGATCTCCTTGATCGACTTCTTGGCGTCCTCGAGCGCCTTCTTGCACGGCCCGAGCGTCTTCTCCACCAGGTCTCCGACCAAGCTTTCGAACTTCGCGCGCGACAGCTTGACCTGCATGTGCTTGGGGCCGCTCGCGTCGGCCGTCAAAAACGGCAGGTTGACCTCCGTCTCGGGGGACTGCGACAGCTCGATCTTCGCCTTCTCCGCTGCGTCCTTGAGCCGCTGCATCACGAGCTTGTCGTTGCTGACGTCGATTCCGGTGTCCTTGCGGAACTCCTCGAGCAGCCAGCGAATGATCCGCTCGTCGAAGTCGTCGCCGCCGAGCATCGTGTCGCCGTTGGTCGAGATGACCTCCACCACGTTGTCTGCGACCTCGAGGATCGAGATGTCGAACGTACCGCCGCCGAGGTCGTAGACCGCGATGACCTTTTCCGGCTGCGCACCCTTGCTGAGCCCGTAGGCCAGCGCAGCGGCGGTGGGCTCGTTGACGATGCGTTTGACATCCAGCCCGGCAATCCGGCCAGCATCCTTGGTGGCCTGGCGCTGGGCGTCGTTGAAGTACGCCGGTACCGTGATCACCGCGGCGTGAACCGGCTCGCCGAGGTAATCCTCGGCGGCCTTCTTGAGCTTCATCAGGACGCGCGCGCTGATCTCCGGCGGCGGGTAGGCCTTGCCGCGAACCTCGATGTTGGCGTCGCCGTTGCCCGCGCGCACAACCTTGAACGGCATGCGCTTGCGCTCATCGGCCGTTTCGTCGAAGCGACGGCCGATGAAGCGCTTGGCCGAGAAAATCGTGTTCTCAGGGTTGGTGATCGCCTGGCGGCGCGCCTGCTGGCCGACGAGCACGTTGCCCGACTGCTCAAACGCGACCACCGACGGCGTTGTGCGTCCCCCCTCTTCGTTGGCAATGACCTTGGGTTCGGCACCTTCCATCACTGCCACGCAGGAGTTCGTCGTACCCAGGTCGATTCCGATGATCTTTGCCATGTTCGCAACGAGGCCTTTCTTGGGTGCGCGAGCCCAGGGCCCGCGCGAGCGAGGAGGGTCGAACCCTCCGGGGCGGTCGGCCCTCGGAGGGTCCGGCCGGGAGGGCGCGGGCCAAATCCATGGCCGCGCGCCGGCTGCAAACCTAAGCCGAGGCGCAGGGGTGTCAACCCCTGGTCGCGGGCGCACAAAGACGACGCCGCACCGGGGCTTCGGCACCGATCAAACATGGTGCCGCCCCGTGTGTGTTGTCATGGTCCGGCCCGGCAACCGACGAGCCGGGCTAGCCCGTGGCTTCGGCGGCGGGGGCCTCGGTGGCCTCAGTGGCCTCGGTGGCCAGGACCGCGGCAAGCACGTCCTCGACGGTGCGGGCGTAGGTGATCGACATCTCCTGGCGAATCTCCTCGGGCACGTCGACGACGTCCTTCTCGTTGCGCTCCGGCAACACGATGCGCGAGATACCCGCGCGGTGGGCTGCGAGCATCTTCTCCTTGATCCCGCCCACAGCCAGCACCAAACCGCGCAAGGTGATCTCGCCGGTCATCGCGACGTCGGCACGGACGCAAGTGCGCCGCAGCAGCGACACCAGCGCAGCCAGCATCGCCACACCCGCTGACGGGCCATCCTTTGGAATCGCACCGGCCGGCACGTGAATGTGGATGTCGTGGCCCTCCATCACCGCCTTGTCGATGGCGAGCTTGTCGAAGTGGCTCTTGACGTAGCTGAGCGCCGCCTGGGCGGACTCCTTCATCACGTCGCCGAGCTGGCCGGTGAGCATCAGCCCACCTTTGCCCGGCATCCGCGTCGCCTCCACGAACATGATCTCGCCCCCGACCGGCGTCCACGCGAGGCCCGTCGCCACGCCCGGCTCCGACGTGCGCTCCGACATCTCCGGCATGTACTTCTGCGGCCCGAGAAACTCGTGGACCTGTCCAACGTCCACCTGAGCCGGACCTGCGAGCTCGCTTTCGACCACCTTGACCGCGATGGCTCGGATGACCGCCGATACCTCGCGCTCGAGGTTGCGGACGCCCGCCTCGCGCGTGTAGCTGTCGATCAGCTCAAATACCGCGTTCTCGGTGAACTCCACGGCGACGCCGGCCGTGTCGAGCCCGTGCTCGCCAACTTGCTTGGGGATCAGGAAGCGGCGCGCGATCGCGAGCTTTTCCTGGCGCGTGTAGCCCGGCAACTCGAGGATCTCGAGCCGGTCCTTGAGCGCGGGCGGGATCGGGTCGATGTAGTTCGCGGTCGCGATGAACATCACGCGCGAAAGATCGAACGGGACTTCGAGGTAGTGGTCGCTGAACGTGTGGTTCTGCTCGGGGTCAAGCACCTCCAATAGCGACGATGCCGGATCGCCGCGAAAGTCGTGCCCGAGCTTGTCGATCTCGTCCAACATGATGACCGGGTTGTTGGTGCCCGCCTTCTTGAGCCCCTGGACGATCCGGCCCGGGAGCGAGCCGACATAGGTGCGCCGGTGACCGCGGATCTCGGCCTCGTCGCGGACGCCGCCGAGGCTGATACGCACAAACTTGCGGCCGATCGCACGCGCAATGCTCTTGCCGAGCGAGGTCTTGCCCACGCCCGGTGGGCCGAGCAAGCACAGGATCGGCCCCTTCTTGCTGGCGTTGAGCTTGAGCACCGCCATGTACTCGAGGATGCGCTTCTTGACCTTCTCAAGATCGTAGTGATCCTCATCAAGCACGGTGCGCACCGTCTTGATGTCGATCTGATCCTGGGTCGACTTCGACCACGGCAGTTCGACCAGCCACTCCAGGTACGTCCGGGTGACGGTGTACTCGGCCGACGAGGGCTGCATTTGCTTGAGGCGATCGAGCTGCTTGAGAGCGACGCGCTCGGCCTCCTCCGGCATGCGAGCGTCGGCGATCTTCTTCTGAAACTCCTCGACGTCCCCGCTCTCGTCGTCGATCTCGCCCAGCTCGCCCTTGATGGCCTTGAGCTGCTGGCGCAACACATACTCGCGTTGGCTGTGGCCCATCTCCTCTTGGACCTGCGAGTTGATCCGCTCGCGGACCTTCAGGATCTCGAGCTGACGCGTCAGCAGCGTCAGGACCTTGCGCAGGCGATCGAGCACATCGATGGCCTCGAGCACGTCTTGCTTCTCCGCCGGCTCGATGTCGAGGTTGGAGATAACGAGGTCGGCGACCTGCCCAGGATCGGTAACGCTGTCGAGCAGGGCGGCGGCCTCGCGCGGCAAGTCCTGCACCAGCTGGCCGAGCTTCTTGGCCGTCTCCTTGATGTTGAGTACCAAGGCCTCGGCTTCCACCTCGGCCCGCGCGGAGGTGGTGTCGCGTAGCTCGCTCACGCGCGCCTGCAGAAACGGATCGATCCCGGTGATCTCGTCGATGCGGATCCGCATCACGCCCTGGAGGATCACGGAGTAGTTGTCCCGTGCGAGCTTGATCACCTTGAGGATGCGGGCCGCGCAGCCGATGCGATGGATATCGCCCTCGGACGGATCCTCCACCCTCGCTTCCTTCTGCGTCACGATGCCGATGATCGGACGCTCGTGGGCGATTGCCTCCTCCACGAGCTTCACCGACTTCGGGCGTCCCACGTCGATCGGGATGATCGAGCCGGGGAACAGCACCGAGTTGCGCAGCGGCAACAAGGACACGATCTCGGGCAATTCCGGCGTTTCGTCGGGGGTCTGGTCGGCCATGGGCGAGCGGCGGCAACCGTATCACCGGGTACGGGGCTGTCAAAGGGGTCATGGACCGGCGTAGACAGGTCGCAGCCGAGCGATCCGGGGGAGCACCGGCCCAGTGCGGACCGCGGGCGCCGGCCTGCTACGCTCTGGCGACGTGCGTCCGATCTGCCTGCTCGTCGTCGCGGGCCCCGACCTCGGTCGGCGCTTGCCGTTGCAACACGGCCCCGTCACCGTCGGCCGCGGGCAGACCGAGACGCTTCGACTCGCAGACACCGCCGTGTCGCGCCACCATCTCACGCTGCGCGCCACCGAAGAGGCGGGCACCGAGGTCGTCATGGTCGACGAGGTCGCGGGCGTGAACCCGGTGTGGACGGTCGTCGACGGTCACCGGGTCACCGTCGCTCGCGGGCACGCGTTGCCGGTCGGGGGAACGGTCACCCTCGGCAGTACCACGCTGCAGGTCGTCCTCGAAGACGCGAGCCTGTCGGCGGCCGCCGGCAATCCCAGCACGCTGGAGATCGACGCCGACGTGGTCGCCCAACCCGCGGCGCCGTCGCGGTTGGCAGCCCTCGCGGCCCTCGGAGATCGCTTGGCCCGCTGCGGTTCCCTGCAGGCCGTGCTGCGTGAGGCGTCCAGCTGGGCGGTCCACGCGTTGCCAGCGTCGCGGGCGCTGCTGCTTTCGCCCGACGGCACCGATATTTTATCAGGCGCATCGGACGGTGCGATCGGCGAGCTGGCGATGTCACGCTCCATGCTCGACCGCGTGCGTCATGAGCGGCGCGCGTTCCTGGTTCGCAATGTTCAGGACGAACCGGATCTCGCGGATCGTCGATCGGTGCAGGTTCGCGGGCTGGTGGGGGCCATGGCGGCTCCGGCCGCGAATTTGGTCTTCTACGCCGAGTGGGGCGCGAAGGAGGCCGCTTCGGGCCGTCATGACGAGGAGGCGCTGCTGCTGCTCGTATGCGCCGCTCACCTTGTGTCAGCGCTCGGCGACAGCGCCAGCGAGCGTTCGCAGCTGAAGGCGGCGGCATCGTCACAACGCGCGAACGCGCGGCCTGTGCCGCGGATGATCGGGCGCTCGGCCGCGATCAACCGGCTACAGGTGTTCATGGAGCGGGTCGCCCCATCGCCTGCGACCATTCTCGTGCGCGGCGAGAGCGGAACCGGAAAGGAGCTCGCTGCTGCGATTATCCATGGGCTCTCGCCCGTGGCCGGCGGCCCGTTCGTGGCGATTAACTGTGCGGCGATCCCCGAGCAACTGCTCGAGAGCGAGCTGTTCGGCCACGAAAAGGGCTCGTTTACCGGCGCGATCGCCACCCACGACGGCGTGTTCTCCCGCGCCGATGGGGGCACGCTGTTTCTCGACGAGATCGGCGAAATGAGCCTCCCCACCCAGGCACGGATGCTGCGGGTGCTCGAGACCCGGCGATTTACCCGCGTCGGCGGCTCCAAGGAGATCGGCGTGAGCGTCCGGCTCATTGCCGCGACCCACCGCGATCTGCGCGCGATGGTGGAGACCGGCAGCTTCCGCGAGGACCTGCTCTACCGCCTCAGCGTGATCCAAACCGAGTTGCCGCCGCTACGTGATCGCGTCGACGACATCGAGGCCCTGGTGATGCACTTCCTCGGGCAATTTGGCGAGGAGATCGGGCGTCGGGTCGATCGAATCGCGCCGGACGCGCTGGCCGTGCTGCAGCGCTACCGCTGGCCGGGCAACATTCGCGAGCTCCGCAACGTGGTGGAGCGAGGGCTCGTGCTTGGCGACGGCAACGAGCTCGAGCTCGACGATCTTCCGCCGGAGCTCCTCCACTCCGCGCCCACGGCACCATTGCCCACCACAGCGCCCGCAGGGACCGTTCGTACCCTGGTCGAGCTCGAGCGCGATGCGATCGCGGCGGCGCTCGCCGCCACCGGCGGGAACAAAGCCCGCGCGGCCGCGCTACTCGGGATCGATCGCACCACGCTGTACCGCAAGCTCAAGGACCACGATTTGTCCCGCTGATGCGTCATTCGTAGCGACGCTCGACGCGACGGCGCCGCGTGTGAAACTGGTCCTCGTCCTCGAGGTCCATCAGCAGTTCCAGCTCCTCTTTTCCGAGGGAGCTGTCGTCGCCGCTGCCAAGGGCCTCGCGGCGGAACTCTTCAAAGCTCGAGTAGCTGTGGCGGAAGTAGCTCAAGGGTTGGCCTCCTGTGGGAAGACGGCGCCTGGGCGCATGGCCCGCGTCTGCCGCGTTTCTGGGGCCCGTCGAGCTCCACCAAGCCGTGGCAACCGTCCTGGTGAACGTACGCGTTTATCCTACATGTAAGCAACAATCCGACGTGGGGCGGGGGATCGCCCGCGCCGACCCCCGGTGGTAAAGGATGGCGGCCGTGGCCACCCGAGCTCCTGCCCCCCGCATCGTTGCGGTCAGCAACCAGAAGGGCGGCGAAGGCAAGACGACCACCGCCGTGAACCTCGCAGCGAGCCTCGCGGCGGCGGAGAACCGCGTGCTGCTCCTCGACATGGATCCGCAGGCGAACGCGAGTTCGTCGCTCGGGTTTTCGCGCGGCGAGGTCGAGCAGGGAACCTACGAGCTCTTGGTCGGTAACGCCAAGATCAGCGACGTCATTCGCACGACCGAACTCCCCACGCTCGCAGCGGTGCCAGCCTCCGCCGATCTCGCGGGCGCCGAGGTTGAGTTGGCCGGCCTCGAGCAACCGCAGACCATGCTCCGCGACGCGATCGCGCCGCTGCGACAGGGCAAGGGCGCTCGGTTCGACTACGTGCTGCTCGACTGCCCCCCAAGCCTGGGCCTGTTGACGATCAATGCGCTCGTCGCCGCCGACACCGTGCTCATCCCGATGCAAGCGAAATACTTTTCGCTCGAGGGCCTCGGCGCCTTGCAGGGGACCATCGCCGCGGTGAAAGCGGGCTTCAATCCTGCTCTCGGGATCGAGGGCATCGTATTTTGCATGTACGATCCGCGGACGAATCTCGCCCAACAGGTCGTGAAAGAGGTGCGTTCGCACTTTGGCGGCCTCGTCTACGACACGACGATCCCGGTCAACGTGCGGTTGTCGGAGAGCCCGAGCCACGGGAAGCCCGCGCTCTTGTACGACATCGAGAGCCGCGGCGCGCAGGCGTACCTCGAGCTCGCGCGCGAGGTGCTCGCCCGCCACACCGAGGCGCGCGCGTGAACAGGCCGCCGAAGCGACCCGCCCTCGGCCGTGGTCTCGGAGCCCTGTTGCCGACTCCGGCCGCGCGCGATCCGCTGGGAGACGTCGAGGCCCCGGCGACCGCGACCGTGGGGCACGGCATGCGGCGACTCGCGATCGAAGCCCTCGCCCCGAGCCCTGACCAACCGCGCAAGCGCTTCGACCCCGAGCTCCTCGAACAACTCGCTGCGAGCATCCGCGCGCAGGGGATCATCCAGCCGATCGTCGTCGCGCCGATTGTCAACGCCCCCGCCGACGGAGCGCGCTACATCATCATCGCGGGAGAGCGACGCTGGCGGGCGGCTCAGCTGGCCGGCTTGCATGACGTGCCCGTCGTGGTCCGGGACGCCGACCACGAACACCGGCTCGAGCTCGCGCTGGTCGAGAACCTCCAGCGCGCGGACCTCGACCCCATCGAAGAAGCGCGAGCATTCCAGGACCTGGTGGCGATCCGCGGGTACACGCAGGAACAGCTGGCCGAGCGGGTGGGCAAAGATCGAAGCACGGTGGCCAACGCGATGCGACTGCTGCGGTTGCCCGAGCGCGTGCAGGAGATGGTCCGCGACGGCCGGCTCAGCATGGGCCACGCCCGCGCGCTGCTTTCACTCCCCCATGAGTCCGACATCGCGGAGCTGGCCGGCGAGGCGGTGCGGGCAAAATGGAGCGTCCGCGCGGTGGAGCGCGCTGTGCGCCAGCGGGCCGCGACTGCGGCCGGAACCGCCAAGGCCCCGACCGACGAAGAGGCCGACCGTCGCAAGATCATCGTCTCGGAGCTCGAGCATCGTCTGGCTCGGCGCCTGGGTGTGCGCGTCCGCCTGCGGACCGATCCCAAGAAAAGGGGTGCCGGTGTGGTCGAGATCCCCTACGCGAGCCTGGACGAACTCGACCGCCTGTTGCACATCTTTCTCGACGACACCGGCGCTTTCGGCCGATAGTCGGTGGTCGGCCCATGGACGACGAAATCGAGCCCGACGACGAGACGCCCAGGCGCCGAGCCAACCGCGCCGGCGTGGTGTTGCAGCTCGAGTTCCGCAGCGCGAGCCACCTGCTCGTCACCTATTGCACGAATCTCTCGCGCGGCGGCTTGTTCGTGCCGACCGCCTCGCCGGTGCCGACGGGGACGCGGGTCACGCTGTCCCTCTCGGTCCCCGGCGAGAGCGCCCCCGCGCCGCTCTCGGCGAAGGTCCGCTGGGTTCGCCACTTCGATGCTGCCGAAGGTCCTGCGGGGATGGGCCTCGCCTTCGAAGGCATCGACGAGGTACTCGGGGATCGCATCGATGAGTTGGTGTCGCGGTTCATGCCGCTGCGGATCATATTGGTCGGCGAGCGCCCGTCATCGCTGCACCACCTCGCTGGGATGGTGCGCTCGCTCGTCACGTGCGAAACGGAGATCTACGACCTCGAGGATGCCATCGCCGATCCCCAGGGCTTTCGTGGCGCCGACCTCGTCCTGGTCGAGCTCGACTCCGGCGAATCCGCGTTGGGCATCGTGCGAACGCTCGCGGGCCTCGACCCGGCTCCGCCACGGATCGGGCTGTGCGAGGCCCAGAGCGAACTCCGCGGCCGCGCGGCTGCCTACGCTCGCATCGTCGGCACGCCGATCGATCCCGGCGAACTGCGCACGGCGGTCCTCGAGAGCGTGGCCCAGGTCGAAGAAGCACCGGGCCCTCGCGTCGGCGAGCATTGACCGGCGGCGTTTCGCGCTCAGGGGATTAGGCGCCCTCGGCGTTGACCACTGCTAAGCCTGCTCGGCGGCCGTTACGACGTTGGCGAGCAGGCACGCGATCGTCATGGGCCCAACGCCACCGGGCACCGGCGTGATCACAGCGGCGCGCTCGGCCGCAGCCGCGAATTCGACGTCACCGCACAGGCTCCCATCGGCGCGCCGGTTGATGCCGACATCGATGACCGCGGCGCCAGGCTTGATCCATGCCCCGCGAACAAACTCCGCGCGCCCCACCGCAGCGACGACGATGTCCGCGGCGGCGATCTCATCGGCCAGCGCCATGGTCCGTGAGTGGGCACAGATGACGGTGGCGTCGGCGGCGAGCAGCAGTTGGGCCATGGGCTTGCCGACAATCGTTGACCGACCGATGACGAGTGCGCGCCGTCCTCGGATAGCGACGTCGGCCGCCGCGAGCAGACGCATGCATCCGGCCGGCGTGCAGGGCACGAATCGTGGACGCCCGATCATCAGCCGCCCGAGGTTGTCGGGGTGGAAACCGTCGACGTCCTTGGCCGGATCGATCGCGAGCAAGATCGCCTGGGAATCGATCCCGGCCGGGAGCGGGAGCTGGACCAGGATCCCGTGCACAGCGGGATCGTCGCTGAGCTGCTGCACGAGGCCGACGAGCTCCGCCGTGGTGGTCGCGGCGGGAAGATGGTGGTCGCGGGTGACGATGCCAACCTCGGCGGCGCGCCGGCCCTTGTTCCGGACATAGACTCTCGACGCCGGATCATCGCCGACGAGCACCACCGCGAGGGTCGGTGGGTTGCCGCGAGCGACGCACGTTGCAGCACGGGCCCGCAGATCGCCGCAGAGCGCGTCCGCAACCCGCTTGCCATCGAGGACCGTAGCACTCATTCGGAGGCAGCCTTGCCCTTCGCGGGGCCACTGGCCGCGCCGGAGCCGGAGCCGGAGCCGGAGCCGGAGCCGGAGCCGGGGCTAGATCCTGACCCAGATCCCGCACCCGACCCGCTACCGGAACCGGACCCCGAGCCACCACTCGAGCCGCCGTCGCCCCCCGAACCGCCGCCGCCATCCCCGGTGCTCGGCTTGCTGCTCGCGTAGCCGTCTTTGTACCAGCCGCCGCCCTTGAGGTGAAAGGCCGTCGCGGACAGGAGGCGCTCAAGTGGCGCCCCACATGCGTCGCACGTGGCCTTGGGGGCATCGCTAAAGCGCTGGATGTGTTCCTCTTCGGAGCCGCACTTCGTGCAGCGGTACGCATACATCGGCATGGCAGGCTGGGCGCTACGCGCGTGCGCACTCTTAGCCTTGGCCGGCCTCGCGTCAAGCCACCCGCCTGCTAAGCTTTCAGTCCATGCTCCGATCCGCCGCCCGCACCCGCTGGGGCCTCGGCCGGGTGTTGGCGTGCGCACTTGCGATCGGGACGGCCACCCCCGCCGCGGCGGCTGCCCCGGCCGACGACTGGGCGCTGGAGCGGGACGATAGCGACCCGACCTTGGTGGGCCAGCGGATGGCCAAGCTTCGCCGCAACCCGCTCGATCGCACGCAGTGGCGCGCGCTCGAAAGAGCCCTGGGATCCGGCGGACTGGCCCGACGGATCGCAGCCGCGCGGGCCAAGGCTCCCGGGGACGTGGCGTTGCAGATCCTGTCCGCGCGGGCGGCACTCGCCGCTGGCAGCGCGCGCGTGGCCGCGGACACCCTGGCCCCACTCGAAGGGCGCGCCGGTCGCTGGGAAGGCCCCGCGTTCGCGTTGCGCATCGATGCGCTGGCCGCGGCCGGAGCCCACGCCGAGGCCGTCGCAACGCTCCGCGCCAAGGCGGCCGGACAAACCGGCAAGGCGCGCGCCGCAAACCTGCAGCGCGCGGTCGATCTCGCCGAACACGGCGGCCTGTTCAGCGACGCGATTCGCATCGCCCGCGAGTTGTCCGAGGCCAACCCCGAGAGCGTAGCGGCGCGGATCCGCCTCGCTCGCCTCGCCGCTCGGGGCGGAGATCGCAAGCTCTCCGATGAAGCGTTTGCCGCCGCCGTCGCAACGGCGAAGGCGCGCGAGCGGGACGAGATCTCGCTGGAGTGGGGGCGCGCTCGACTCGACGCCGGTGACGGCGAAGGCGCGGCCGCACTGCTGTGGTCGCTCGTGTCCGATCCGAAGCGTGGCGCATCCGGCCCACGCGCAGCCCGGTGGGAGTTGCTGCTCGAGGCGCATCGTCGCGCCGGCACAACCGACGCCCTCGTCGCGTTGCTGCAACCGTGGGTGGTGAGCCACGACAATGAAGCCGCCGCGTGGCGCACCCTTGCGCAGGCGCAGGACATCGCCGGCCAGGATTCCCAACCGAGCTGGCGACGCGCCCTCGCGCTCGATCCCGACGACGACGATGCCCATGGCGCGCTGCTGGTCAACCTCCGCGATCGCGGCGACACCGACACAGCGATCGCCGAATACCAGCGCTACGTCGAACGCCATCGCCACGACTACGAGCGTGGGCTCGAGCTGGCGGGGCGCCTGCTTCAGGGTCCCGATCGCGCCCGTGGTCTCGCGCTCGCCCGCGAGATCGCGACCCGGGTTGGTAAGCGGCCCCAGGCGTTGGCGGCGTTGCTCGAGTTCTACAACCTCGGTGACGAGCACGAGCTCGCCCTCGCGATCGCGGGGCGGATGGTCAAGGGCGCACCGCGCTCGGCCGACGCGCGCATCGCCATGGGCGAGCAGCTGTTCCAGATGGGCCGCGTGCCCGATGCCCTGGCCCACTGGGCCCTGCTGCCCAAGCTCGTCCGCCCGGCACATCGCGGCTGGGCGCGGCATGCGGAAATCCTCGGCGAACACGGTCTGGTCAGCGATGCGGTCAACTCGTTGACCGCCGCCCTCAAGCTCGCCCCAGATGAACCTAACTACCTGCGCCTCAGCGCCGTGTTCGCCGAGGAGCGACGCATGCCACAGATGGCCCTGCAGCGGTGGCAGCTCGTGCGCGAGCACGCTACGGCCCCCGAGCACCGCCTGTTGCGCGACGAGGCGCGTACCCGCGTCGTTGAGCTCTTGGTCGACGGAGCGTGGACCACCCGGGCCGAGAAAATCGCTACGGCCGAACACGAGGCACGCGTTGCTATCGAGCGCGGCACGCCGCTGGCGGAAGCGATCGAGGCCGGCCGATTTCTCGCCGAACTCCACACCCGCCGGGAGCTTTACAGCGCGGCGGTGGCCGTACACCGCGGTCTCGTCAACCTGCAACCTGGCGAACCGGATCGCCTGGCCGAACTCGCCGGAGCGCAGCGGCGCGCCGGCGCACCGGCGGAGGCGATCGCCACCCTCGAGGCCCTGCTCGAGCTCGACCCATCGCGCAGAACCGAAGCACTCGCGGAGATCTCGGAGCTCGCATTCGAGGCTGGCGATGAGAACCGCGCCCTGGCGATCGCACGCGAGGCGAGCGTGGCCGCCGGCCATGGGATCGACGCGCTCTTGCGCCTTGGGGAGTTGCACGAGCGCCGCGGCGACACCGATCTCGCAGCCGCCGCCTACGATCAGGCCATCGCCACCGGACCCGACGACGTACGCGGCTACGCTCGGCTGGCCGACGTCGAGTTCGCGCGTGGGGAGCCGCGCAAGGCGAAGGTCCTGTTGCATACGGCGCTTGGCAAGCACGGGCCCGACGATGCGATGCGCCAAGTGGGACGACGGGCGCTCGATCTCGCCGAAGCCGAGCACGACGTCCTGCCGCTCGTGTCCCTGGCGGTGGAGCGAGCGAGCAAACACCCCGCGTCCGAGGAGCCCCGTGAACTGGTGCTCGATGCCCTCGACCGCGCGAGCGATGACGCGCTGTCACGCTGGCTGAGCGCCGCTGGCTCGGATGGCAACATCCGGGCCCTCCGTACGCCCCTGCTCGCGGCGCTTGCCCGCGGGCCCGTGGGCATGCGCGCGCGGGCGGCGGATCAGCTCGCACGGCTGCGGTTGCCCCAAACGGCGGCTCCGCTGGCCCGTGCTGCGACAACCGCCGCGGCGCCGCGGGATGCCACGCCGACTGTGCGCGACGCCTACGAGCGGCTGCGGGTCGCAGCCCTGCGCGCCGCCGGGAATCAGGACGACGTCGAAGCGATCCCGATCTTCATCGCGGTGCTCGACGACGCCAGCCACACGATCGCCACCCGCCAGGCCGCGCTTTGGTCGCTTGTCGGCCGCCCCGACGCGGCGGCACGTGGCGCCCTCGCGCGTGAGCTCAATGAAACCAACGAGCCCACGCTCGTCAGCCTCGCCTGCGTTGGGCTCGGCCTCGATCCCGACCCATCGATCACCGCGACGACGCGTACCCGCATTAGCGAGTTGGCGCGCACGTCCCGGACCCCAGAGGTGCGCCATGGCTGCGCCTTTGCCGAGGCCGCCCTCGCGCGCGACGACGAGATCGACAGCATCTTCGCCCAACCCCACGCCGACGACGCGACGATTGCCGCGATCGCGGCTTGGCGCCGTGGTCGCCTGGTCGATCCCTCCGACAGGGCGATGGCGGAACTCTTCGCCATGGTGCTTGGAGCCGGTGGGCTTGCCCGCGATGCCGCGGTCGCGGCCCTCGGTCGGCACCTGGGCGCCGAGATCACGGCGGATACGGAGCGACCGCCCGCACCCCGCCTGCGCGGGTGGACACCCGCGTTCGAACGCTGGCTCGGCGCGCGGCTGGCCCCCCGCGTGGGACACGTCACCCGCGCGGCTGTCGAGCGCGAGCGGGCGGCCCTGACCGCAGCCTGCGAAGCCCTTGCCCAGGGGACCCGAGCCGAGCGCTCGGCCCTCGAGCACGCCGCCGATCGCTGCGTCGGTTCACATGCACTCGGCAGCGTCTGCCTCTCGCCATTGCTCGACACGCCGGTGTCCCGCGTCGCGCCGAACCATGGCGAGAGCGAGCGGTCCCCCGGGACCACCGCGGATACGGCCCGAGCGCATGCGAAGTGAGCG
>CADEGN010000044.1 GCA_902826865.1 uncultured Myxococcales bacterium | reverse complement strand
ACGCTAGAGAGCTCAATGCCATCGCCTCCGGTATCGAGGCGAATCGACCCGCGATAGCCATCGTAGAAGCGCGTGAGCACGCGACCGAGGCTGCTCTTGCCCGACCCCGTGCGACCGACGACGGCGACCACTTCACCGGGCGCGACATCGAAGGACACCCGGCGCAGCACGTCTGGACCGTCGGGCCGATAACGAAAGCTCAGATCGCGAACGTGGAGGCCCCCGCGCCACTGCTCGAGTCGTGGATCGTCCCGCCCTTCTTGCTCAGTTGGCTCATCGAGCAGGCCATAGATCCGCTCGAGTGAGGCCGCGGCGCGCTGGATGGTGGCGAGCTTGCCCGAAAACTCTTTGATCGGAACGAACACGCGCTGCAGATAGTCGACGAACGTAAAGAGGAGTCCGAGCGTGATCGCGCCGCCAACTGTAACGCTTGGCGTGGCGAAGTAAATCATGAGCGCGATGGCGAACGCCGAGATCCCATCCATGAGCGAGTAGAGCAGGGCGTCGAGCAGGTTGGCGTGCTTGGTCGCCCGCAGGTTACGTTGGCCCAGGCGGTCGTATTCCGTCAGTGCGGCCTGCTGGCGGCCAAACAGCTGGACCACGATGACGCCCGCAAGCTGTTCGGCGAGAAAACCGGTCTGAGCGGCTTGAGCCTTGCGCACTTCGAGCTGCAGCCGCCGCAGCGCGGCGCCGAAGTAGCCGATGATCAAGAACAGCACCGGCGCAACCGTTAGCGTGATCAAGGTGAGCGTCGGGTCGAGCACCAACATCGCCGTGAGGATCGACAGGATCATCACCACGTCTGTGACGATGGTGAACACGCCGAACGAGAGAGTCTCGCTGAGGGCTTCGACATCCGACGTCGTGCGACTAAGCAGGCTGCCGATCGCGTTGTTGTCGTAGAATCGCGCGGGTAGGCGGAGGACGTGGCGGAAGATCAGTCGCCGCAGATCGGTGATCGTTGCGTGTCCCCCGCGCTGCAACGCGTAGATCTGCACCGCCTGACACAGGAACTCGCCCATGACGGCGACGAGAAATACGATCCCGAGCACGCGGAGGCCGACGACGTCGCGACTGGGGATCGACACGTCCACTGCGTGTTTGAGCAAAAGCGGCCGCAATGTCGATAGCGCCGCGACGAGAGGGATCATCGCCATGCCCAGCGTGAACCAGCGCCTGTGCACGCGGGCAAATACCCAGAACCGGCGCAAGAGCGCGATGACAGACCCCGCCGGCGGCGTGCGCTCGTTGTCGTTCACGACGCACCCTCTTGATGGGCGTGCGTCTCGGCGTAAATGCCTCCGCGCGCCACGAGCTCGGCGTGCGAGCCCCTTTCGACGATGCGCCCGCCATCGAGTACGACGATCTCGTCAGCGTGCTCGAGCACGCTGGTTCGGTGCGAGACGATAACCGTGGTGGGCGGGTGTTCATGCCCCACGCCACCTCGCAGCGCACGGATCGCCGCGACCATCTTGGTCTCGGTGCCTTGATCCACGGCGGAGAGGACATCGTCGAGCACCAGCACGGGGCGTGCACGATAAAGCGCTCGAGCGAGGGCAGCCCGCTGGCGCTGCCCGCCAGACAACATCACGCCGCGCTCGCCCACGACTGTGTCGAGGCCATCTGCCAGCGCGCCGATGTCGTCACGCAGGCATGCGGCATCGAGTACTTCCTCAAGCCTAGGATCGGAGGCCGCTGGGTCCGCATCCGCCCCTCGGCGACGCGCGTCGCGGGGTAGCGTGATGTTCTCGCGCAGCCGAGTCGAAAACAGAAATGGCGCCTGCGGAACCACCGCCATGAGCTCGCGGAGTTCGCGGAGATCAACTGTTGTCACGTCGACACCGTCGAAACAGATGGTTCCCGCCGGCGGTGTATGAACACGCGCGATCAAGTTGACGAGCGTGGTCTTGCCCGAGCCGGTCTTCCCAAAGATGCCGAGCGTGTGGCCCGGCTCGATGACCGCATCGACGCCCGCGAGCGCCGGGTCGTCAGCGTTGGGATAGGTGAACGTCAGCCCGCGGAGTTCAATGCGCGGTGCCCGTTCGAGCGACAAGGTGGCCCGGACCGGTGGCAAACCATCTGGTGTGTCGAGCACGGCGGAGACGCGATCCGCCGACACGAGCCCACGCCCGACGGCGGCCAGAACCCACGCCAGCGACGTCAACGTTGCGACCAACGACACGAGCAACGCCATGAACGCAGCTAGGTCACCGACGCCGAGTTCGCCGGCGAGGACTCGATCACCACCGACCCACAGCACGACGCCGGCACCGACCAAGCCTGAAAAGGTCAGAACTGGCATTCCAAATGCGCGGATGGCCGAAACTTGGAGCTGGAGACGCAGGTACTCCTCGTTGCGCTCGTCGAACCGGCGCGACGCCGCATCCTCCGCCGCGTGCGCGCGGATCGTACCCACTCCGGCGTACGACTCGAGGACGCGCTCGGATAGCTTTGCGAGCAGCTGCATCCCCTCACGCACCATTGCGAAGAAGCGCTTCACGGTCCATCGCATGTAGGCGGCACCGAGTGCGACCGGTGCCAGGCACCAGAGCGTGAGCACTCCATCCGTCGTCCACATCTGCCAAAGGTGCATAGGTATCGCCACCGCGACGTTGCAGATCTGAAGGCCGACGAAGCCGACCAAGAGGCGTACCGAAGTGGTGTCGTTGCTGGCGATACTGACGAGCTCGCCCACTTTGTGGGCGGCGAAGTACGGCCGCTGCAGATCGAGCAGCCGGGCAAATAGGTCGAGGCCGAGCCGGTACTCGATGTCACGACCGGGATTGAAAAACAGCACGCGGGACAGGGTGCGAACCACGATCACGATGGCGGCGAGCACCATCAACTCGATGGCCAGCGCACGACTGTCGCGAAGCGCGTGTGCCCCCGCTTCTTCGAGCGCGTTGAGGGCCTGCCCGAGAAGCGCGGGGATCCGCACCACGGCGTAGTTGGTGGCGAGCAGCGCCAGCCCCCCGAGCAGGTACTGCGGCACGTTGCGCCGCGCGTAGCGAGCGATGAAGCGAACGGTCTTGCGCACGGAGAGAACCGCAGGCCTGGCTCAGCCGGCCTTCTTGTCGGCCTTGTCGTCGGCCTTCTTGTCGGCTTTGTCGTCGGCCTTCTTGTCGGCCTTGTCGTCGGCCTTCTTGTCGCCGGCCGCGGCGTCGCCGAGCGCTTCGTCCTTCTCGATCGCGTCGAGGGCCTTGCTCACCTCGTCCAGCTTGCCGCGGATGGTCGCTAGCGCCTGGCCGAAGCCCTCCTGTTTGCCGATGTCCGGTGCGAGATCCTCACGTAGGTCATCCCAGCCGCGCATGGCCTCCGCCAAGGTGACTTGGGTATCGCCACCCTCAAGGCCCTTGCCGGTGAGTTCGTCGTAGCCTTTATAGAGCTCACGGGTGTCCGCCTTGTACTTCTCGACGAACTTGTCGAACTGCTTTTGCGCATCCTTGGCATCGGCCCACTTCTGGGCTGCCTTCTCGACCTCATCGAGCTTCTTGCGCACGGATCCGAGCAGCTTGCGGTAGTCGGCGAGCTTGCCCTTGATGTAGAGCTTTGCGTCGGCCTCGCTGGCGACCTTGGCCTCGGCGAGTTGCTCCTCGTAGCTCTTGAATCCAGCCTTGCGCCGGGCCTCTTCGAGCTCCGCTTTCGAGGCCGTCGAGGTCGATTTCTGCTTCATATCGGCGAGGTTTTTCGCCGGGGGTGGGAGGTCTTTCTCGACGCGATTAGCGTTGTCGCAAGCGACGACGGCGCAGCAGGCGAACAGACCCAGGACAACGACCGAGCGCATGGGATCCTCCGTGTTCCGGGCGGCGACCAGCCAGCCGCCCCCGAACGCCGAGCACGGTACCACGATCACGCGCGCGGTGTAGACTGGGTGAGAAGTGGACGATCGCATTCGGAATGGCGATTCGTGTGACAAATCGACGATTGCGCCGAGCTTCGGCAGTGCAACCGCAGTTGACGTTGCTCGCGCCATTGTCGGCGTGCTCGATGGATCGGCGGCAACCAGTGCCGCCCTGGCGACCGTGATCGGCCGTTCGGGGTCCGCGCCGCAGGCGATCGGTGCCCGTCTACTCCTGCGCGCCGACGGTTCACAAGTCGGTACGGTCGGCGGCGGGGCCATCGAGGCCGAGGTCCTCGCGGCGTGTGCCGCGGCGCTGCGCGACGGCCGGAGTCGCCGTATCGAGGCCCATCTCGTGCGCGATCTGGGGATGTGCTGTGGCGGCGCAATGGAGGTATTCGTGGAGTTCCTGCAGGCCGAACCGAGGTTGTTTGTCGTCGGAGCCGGACACGTCGCCCAGGCCCTCGTGCCGCTCGCGGTAACGGCGGGCTTTCGTGCGGCCGTGTTTGACGACCGCGAGGAGATGCTGACGCATCCATCCTTCACCGCCGCGCGGCGTGAGGCGTTTGACGTCGACGAACTCGACGCCGCAATCGTCGACCTCGACGAGCGCGACTACGTCATCATCGTGACCCGCGACCACGGGCGCGACGAGCGGGCACTGTCGACCCTGCTGCGCCGCCCCCATCGCTATCTCGGGATGATCGGCAGCCAACGCAAGGTTCACGCCGTGCTCGGCCGTATTCTCCATCGCGAGCGTGAGCTGGGTCGTCCTCCGCCGGATTTGTCCCGGCTGCATGCGCCCGTCGGACTGGCCCTGGGCGGCCGGACGCCCGTGGAGATCGCGGTCAGCATCCTCGCCGAGTTGGTGGCCGACCGTCACGGCGGTAACGGGTCGGCGATGAGTGTGGTCGACCGAGTCCAGCGCGAGCCGTCCCGCTGATCTCGTGTACACTCGCGGCCGATGTTGAGCCCCCGGTCGTTCCTGTCCGCGCTCGCGTTGACCGTCGCCGTCACGGGTGCCGGTTGCCGCAAGCACTCGCAACCCGGTCCGAAAGGGCCGATCACGACCGACGGGTCGGGACCAAACGCGCCCGGTGGCACGGTGATCTCCGAGAAGCCGAGCGCAGCGGTCGAGAAGATCCAGGTCCTCGCGAGTTTGCGCGGAGTCGCTGACACCTTCGACGTCGTCAAAGAGATTGGTACGCGCTGGGGCTCAGGCTCGAGCTCTGACCCACGAGCGGAGCTGCAGGCCAGCTTGCTGCAGAGCGGGTTCTCGCCCGCCTTCCTCGACAATCTCGATCTCGCCGGTACCCACGCGGTGTGGTTTGCGTATCCCAAGCAGGGATCGAGCGCGAGCATGCGCGACGCCAACCTCGCCGCGTCGATCGCCGTGATCGACGGCGTCAAGGTTATCCAAGGCATACCCGAGTCATCGCGGCCGCAGCCCCTGGGCGAAGGCGTGTGGCAACTCAAGACCAACGATATCGTTGTGATGCTCCGCGAGGCCGGCAAAGAGCTGCACGTCGGGTTCTCGCCGGAGGACATGGCTCGCGCCGCCAAGCTGCGCAGCGAGATCGGTGGCGATCGGCGCCTGTCCGCCAAGGTCTGGAACATCCCCTCAGACGACCTCGACCCCTCCGCCCTATTCGGGCTGCCATCCGATAGTCGCCTCGCCAAGGATCTGTCCAAGGTCGCGAAGGAGCTCGGCGCGGTCGAGCTCGGCGCAGACCTCGGGATGGACCGCGATGGCGTGCTCACCATCTCGGCTGAGGCACCCTTTGGCAAACTCGGAATCGAGCCCATCGGAGCGCCGAGGGCAGCGGCTACGGCCCTCGAGGGCCGGTTGCCGGGCGATCCGATGTTTGTCGCGACGTTGTCGTGGGGCAATCCCACCCTGGTGCAGAAGATCATCAATGAGCAGGTGCCGGTGTCGCAGATCCCGGAGCCGTTCGCGGCGATCGTGAAGCAGGCGATGAAGGGAGCGACCGACCTGCTCGGCCAGCTCGCGGAGGACGTCGTCGTGGCCGTCTACGTCGACGCCAAGGGCAAGGCCTCGGTGTTGCTCGCCGCCGGTGTCAAGGACGCCGCGGCCGCCCGCACGTCCATGCGTTCGATCTCGGAGGCTGTCCGTCAGGCCGTCGAGTCGCAGCAGGCGCTCGCCGGGAAGAACAAGGACGCCCAGATCGGTTTTGAGCTCAAGCTCGATGGGGCGGCGCTTGCCGGCGGGAAGGCCGACAAGATGGTGCTGCGTGCCCCGAAGAGCGCGGCTGCGGAGCTCGAAGGCGCCGATGTCTTTCTCGACAAGGGCGCCCTTCAGCTGATTTCGTTTGTTCGCGACACCACAGCCGTGGTGGTGATCGGCGGCAACGCGGCCAAGCTCGCCGGCGAAGCGGCCAAGGGGCTTAGCAAGCCGCCTCGTAATGGCCTTGGCCAACACGAGGGCCTCAAGCGCCTGCGCGCCAGCATGGGCGGCTGTTCGGTTTGTGTGGCGATGGATCCGGTGGACTACTTGCGCCTGCGCCTCGCGATGCTTGCGGCCAAGGAGCCTGGACAGGCCAAGGCTGCCAAGGCGCGCCTGGCCGCGATCAAGAAGTTGCCCGAGGTCGCCGATCCCGCGTTCGGGATTCGCGTCGAGAAGGCTCGAGGTGCACTTGGGCTGATCGTGCCGCGTGAGGTGATCTTCGCCGACAAGTCGGCGATCGACGCGGCCAAGAAGGCCAACGATCTCGTGAGCGGAAACGTGGGCAGTTCGGACGCGAGTGCGCCCAAGCCGGAGAAGAAGCCCGGCGGCAAGAAGGCTGCGGGCAAGAAGCAGCGCGGTGTGCCCGGCGGTGTGGCCGGCGACGTCAAGGGTGACTGACGGTGCCGGCGGCCGTAGTGTTGGCCGCCGGTGCTTCGCAGCGGATGGGCCACGCCAAGGCGCTCGTCCGCTGGCGTGATCTCGCCCTGGTCACGCACGTGGTCGCGAGCGCGTACGCCTGTGGTTGCAGGCCGCTCGTGGTGGTGGAGGGCGCGCATCGATTGCCCGATGACGCGATCGCTCCGGCCGTGCGTGTTCACCACCCCGATTGGGCCGAGGGCCCGATCAGCAGCCTACGCGCTGGTCTTCGTGCAATTAGGCAATTGGTCGGCGATGTATCGGTCTTGGTCACGACGGTGGATCGACCCCACGTGGCATTGGCAACGCTGCGCGCGTTGATCGAAGCATCTGCCGCGATGCCCGACGCGCTGTGGCAGCCGACACTCGGTGGGCGGCGCGGTCATCCGCTGGTGCTGCCGAGCGAGGTTGTGGTCGACATTTTGGCCCACGACGATCCGAGCCTGCGCGTGGCTTTGGCACGGGTACCGCGGCGTCGAGCCGTCGAGGTCCAGGATCCGGCGGTGCTCGACAACATCGATACGCCCGAGGACCTCGCGCGGCTCATCGCCACCCACGCGCAGCCCATCGGGCAGTGAGTCGGCGCGGCGGCGCGCGGGGGCTGATACAACAGGCGCCATGGATACCTCATCGTTCGCCGCGCTCCGCCCGAGCTTCGACGCCGAGCGCAAGCTGCTCACCCTCGATTTGGCCCACGGCAAAGCCAACGAAATGGGGACCGCGGAGCTCGCTGCATTCGCCGCGCTGTGTGACGCACTCGAAGGCGACGAGTCGGTGATGTGCCTGTGCACCAGCAGCTCACGGGTCAGCGCGAGCGGCAAGCCGATCTTCATCAGCGGCGCAAACGTAACGGAACGCGTTGGCTGGGACGACGATCGCGTGCGCGCCCACGTGCTGGTCCAGCGCGCGCTAATGGCCCGGATTCGCCGTCTCCCGCTCTACCATGTTGTCCTCGCGACCGGCATCACCCTCGGATGGGGCACCGAGTACTTGCTGACGGGTGATTATTGCATCGCGACGCCGGCGGCGAGCTTCGCCTTGCCTGAGACAGGGCTCGGGATCATTCCCGGCGCGCGTGGGACCGCCGAACTCGCCGACCTCATCGGCGTGGCCCATGCCCTTCGGCTTGGGTGCACGGGTGAGGTCGTCGACGCCCAGGAGGCGGTGCGGATCGGGCTTGTGCAAGAGATCGCGAGTGACACCGAAGCGGGCTTGATGCGGGTGCGAGCGATCGCCGAGGCGGTTGCGCGGCGATCACCGACGGCGCTTGTCGCGTTCAAGCGCGCGTTGCTAGATGGTCGAGGTGTCCCCGAGGCGTCGAGGCTCGATCACGAGAGACGCGCTTATGAACACACCGTCGCGTGCGGCGATGCGGCGATTGGACGCGCGAATTTCCAACAGGTCCGCGATGGCGCAAGGCCGCCGTGGGGGCGTCGGCGAAGCTGACGCCGCGGGCCGGAACGGCGCGCTCATCTCCGTCCGGATTCGCGAGGTGCGATCGCTCTTATCTCGGGTGCGTTTTCGACCGGTCAACAACGCGCGGGCTTTCGCGTAGTGATCCCAGGCCGAGCCAACCCCTGGGGCCGAATGACGACGTTCTCTCGCCAGGAGAAAACGCTGGTCACCAACCCCGTGGGGCCGAAGATTTATATCATTGCCAATGAAAGTAATACAAACTACCTTTATTCGTGGAACAGCTGGACGCCGCAAGAGCGGTGCGCAGTTGTCCCGATCAGGCCGCTCGCCTAACCTCTCAACTGCGAAAACACGCGACTTGCCTGGCTTTCCCGCGGTTGGACGGACCTCGAATGAACCCCACGGACGCCCAACGGGATCGGAGCGCGGCGCCCCAAGACCCGCCAGAACGGATCGCAAAGCGATACCAGGTTCGTAGGTTGCTTGGGCGGGGCGGTTTTGGTGCCGTTTTCGAGGGTCATGACGAGCTCGAAGATCGCGCGGTTGCGATCAAGTTGATCCGCCGCGATGCGGCCGGGGAGGGGCTGCCGAACGTCCCCGCCGACAGCTCGCGCCAGCAAGACTCGCGAGTCCCGCACCGGCGAACGATTACGCGCAGCTTTGGCACCCCAGCGTCCGCCGGTGACAACCTCGCGCAGGCGTTCAAGGATGAGTTCCGCGTTCTCACGCAACTGCACCACCCGAACCTCGCGACCGTGTTTGACTTCGGTCGTTGCAGCGACAACGACGCGTTTTACTTCACGCAGGAACTTGTCTCCGGTGAGGACATTTCCGCGTTTTTGCGCGGTGCCACGCGCGAAACGATCGTGGAGGTGTTCATCCAACTCGCGCGTGCGCTCGACTACATTCACGCCCTGGGTCTCGCCCACGGCGACATCAAGCCGTCCAATGTGTTGGTCGCCCCGGATGGGACCACCGGGGCGCCGCAGGCCAAGCTCATCGATTTCGGCCTGGCGCGGATGCTTCGTGAGCCCACCGAGCAGCTGCCTGGTCCAGAAACCGGCGACGACGAGAGCATCACGGTCCTCGGCACGCCCGGTTTCTCAGCGCCTGAGAAGGTAAAGGGCCATCTAACCGACGCGCGTTCGGACATCTACTCCCTCGCCGCGACGCTCTACGCGGCGATTCGCGGCCAACGCCCGTTTCCTGGGACGAGCTTTCGTGAAGCCCTGCGCGCGCAACGGGACTGGCGGCCGGAGTTCGCCGGCGCGCTTCTGCAGTCCGCGGGCAGCGTCGTCGCCGAGATCATCGGGCGCATGCTCGAGCCAGATCCCGCGAAGCGGCCCCAGAGCGCGCGCAGCATCGTCCTCGAGCTCTTGCGGCGGGAAAGCACGCACAAGCGCGATCGTTCGTTCAACGAGCAGGATCGCCGTGAATTCGCGCGCGTCCTCGTCGAGCACCTCCCGTTCGTCGACCGCGCTCACTACAGCGAGCTGGTCCTCGACAAGGCCGCAGAGGTGCTGCGGTCGACCGAAGAACCCATCGATCCCCGCAGCACCAGTTCGTCACGGCTCCGCGGCCGGGTGATCCGCACAATCGTGGTGCGAGCGCCCGAGGGCATGGGCAAGCAGCGGCTGATGGCGGAGCTGCGGCGCGAGGTCCAGCTCGGCGATGGCTTGTTTGTCGAGGGGAGCTGCTGGGCCAACGAGGCGTCGCCGCTCGGACCGTTCTTCAGTGTCATCCTGCAGACCGCCACGGCGCTAGGTGAACGCTCCAAGACGGTGCATGCCTACGGCGATTTGGTTCGCGCGGCCCGCAAGCGCAGCTTGTCCGATGCGGCGTCGGATCAGATCACCGAGTTCTTGATATCGGCGGCGCGCGAGCGTCCGTTTGTGCTGCATTTATCGAATCTCTCGCGCGGCCAGGAGGCGACCCGCGCGGCGTTCGAACAGCTCTGCCGCGCCGTTGATCACGGTCAGGCCCCGCTCTTGCTGTGCGCTACCACCGAGCCCCACGCCAAGATTGCCCCGCTACTCGCTGGACTAGGCCGTGATCAAGTGGCCGAGGTGTGGAGCTTGCGACCATTCACCCAGCGCGAAATGCACTCCGTGCTCCTCGGTGTTCTGGGCGACACGCCGATCCTGCGCGAGTTATCCGAGATGCTCGACAAGCTCACCGGGGGCCACCCCCTGAGTTTTCGCGAGACCCTCCGCGTGTTGATCGAAGAGGGGATCGTCGCTCGCGATGCCGACAGCTGGGCCCTGCGTGGAGCGTCAACCGCAGTCGACGAGCTGCACAAGACCTTGGCGCAGCGCTCCGAGGTACGGCTCGACAGCCTCGGGGTTTCGGGTTGGGAAGTCGCCAGCATCCTCTACCTGCTCGAGGCGCCGATCGAGGAGGTTCAACTCCAGCGGTTGTCGGACCTCCGACCAGAACGATTCGCCCGCACCATCGATCGACTTGAGGGCGAGGGCCTGATCACGCGCAGCGCGACCTCGGGCAACAGTACGATTCAGCTGGCCCATGCCTCCGTTCGTGAGGCCGTGCGCCTGCGCTATGAGGATTCTCTCGACGAGACGCGTGTCGATTTGGCGACGCGAATCGAGGAGTTTGAGCACCCTGAGCCGCAGTTCATCTACCTGCGCGCGCGCTTGCTCGACGATGCCTGCGAAGGGCTTGATGCCGTCGATGCGCTCGAGCAGGCGGTCGATCGCCTGCTCGATGCCCACCAGCCCCAGCTCGCGGCCCAGGTGCTCGAACGCTTGATCACAGTGCTGCGTCGTCATGGTCGCGCGACCTGCCTCGATCGTCTCCTACGCGCCCAGCTCAAGTTGTTGGAGCATGCTGCGGGGGCACTCGACGATCCACGCCGGGAAGCCGCGCACTTTGAGGCGGGGATTCTCGTCGCCGAGCTGCTCGGGGATTACCGTGCACAGGCGCTGTTCTGGCTCGGTCTCGTCGATCGCTACACGTCACTGTCGCCGAACGACATGGAGCTCGTCCTCTATCGGCTCGAAAAGGCCAGCGCGGCCGCACGAGCCGCCCGCGATCGCGTGCTCGAGCTCCGCATTGCCAACCGTCGAACCGAAGTGCTGCTCGGGGTCGGCGAGGCGGAGAAAGCTGCGCGCTTTAGCCGTGAGGCGATGGAGATACTCGATCTCGAGGAGGCCAGCGACGTCGACAAGTGCCACGTGGTGGGCGTGCGCCTGCGCTGTCTCTCCCTGGCTGGGCAAATCGGAGAGGCGCGACGGTTGCACGAGGTCGGCAGGGCCATCGCCGAGCGCGTCCCGGTGCTGCAACGGCAGAGCTATCTCTCCGGAATAGCCTTCCTCGCTGTGCTTGGCGGCGACCCCGAGCGTGCGATCCCGGAAATCGAGGCTGCGCTGCAGGAGATCCGCAGCGCAAACGTCCCGCGGATGCTACTCACGCCGCTGCACAATCTCGGCGACCTCCGCCTGCGCAACGAGGATCTCGAACAGGCCGAGGTGGCGTTCCGCGAAGCGATTCGGCTCGCCGCGATGTACGGCTTCGACTACCACGTGCACCTCAACCGCGGGTTCCTTGGCTACGTGCTTGCGCGACGTGGCGCAACAGAGGACGGTGCCGTCATGCTTGGCGATGCTAAGGCCGCCATGGCCCAGATCGGTGGTGAGCACGTAGCGCTGCAGCAGCTGCGCCTGCTCGATGCCGAAGTTGCGCATCTTCGCAACGACAGCGCTCGCGCGCGTCGCGAGCTCGAAGAAATGCTCGCCGACTTCCACACGGCCAACGAGCT
The DNA here is from genome assembly GCA_902826865.1 of uncultured Myxococcales bacterium. GTDB lineage: Bacteria > Myxococcota_A > Polyangia > Nannocystales > Nannocystaceae > Xiheibacterium. The sequence continues at coordinate 26,838 of CADEGN010000044.1, read as the reverse complement.
GAGTCTCGCGCATTGGGCCCAAGAAGCGCTCGCTCGAATCGAACGGGATCTCGGCGCGAGCTTCATCGAGACGTCCCTTCCGGCGGCCGACGAGACCGACCCGGAGCAGGACACGGTTCGCACCAAGCCGCTGCGTTGACGTTCTGTCCTGCTCCTCGCATGCGGTTGGGGCCGCCGCCAGCGCGATCCCGAACGCCTACTACCCCGGCAAACCCGCGCAAACCGGCCGGCAGGTCACACCTTCGAGTTGCGTCTGGCGTCACCCGGCGACGGCCGGTGGCTGGTATGCTGCTGGCCGGAGTCATGTCCGCAGCGACGGCGAAGCTCCACCAGGACCTACGCGACCTGGTTGGGCATACCTTCGAAGGGCGCTACCGCATGGATGCGCTGCTCGGGGTCGGTGGCATGGGGGCGGTGTTCAAGGGACATCACCTCGGCCTGCATCGCGACGTGGCGATTAAAGTGTTGCATCCGTCGATCGGGCGTGATCCCGAGATCTCGAGCCGCTTCGATCGCGAGGCCCAATCGGCATCGCGTCTCGACAATCCCAACTGCGTCGCCGTGATGGACTACGGCACGACCGAACAGGGCATGAAGTTCATGGTGATGCAGCTGCTTGAGGGCGGCGAGCTCACCCGCCTGCTCGGGCGGCCACTGCCGGCGGTGCGGGTGCTTCAGCTGACCGCCCAGATCGTTCGCGGTCTCGAGCACGCGCACAGCCAAGGCGTCGTCCACCGCGATATCAAGCCCGAGAACGTCTTCGTCACCCGCGACCACGACGGCAAAGAGGTGCTCAAGCTCGTTGATTTCGGGATCGCCAAGATTGTCGACGGACAGGGCGACGGCCGTTCGACGCGTGCCGGGTTGGTGTTCGGTACCCCGGCCTACATGAGCCCGGAGCAGGCCGCAGGTGGTGCGGTGGATGAGCGAGCCGACCTCTACTCGGTCGGCATCCTCATGTACGAGATGTTGTCGGGCCATGCGCCGTTTCAATCCGACGAGCCGGCCACATTGGTGCGCATGCAGATCACTGCCGACGCCGGCCCGCTACCTTCGGACGTGCCGCCGATGGTCGCCGCCATCGTGCAGCGGCTCCTGGCGAAATCGCGGGAGGATCGCTTCCAATCGGCAAAGGAGCTCCGCGAGACGATCGAGACCACGGTTGCGATCTTGGGCAGCGATTCCCACAGCATGGAGATCCGCCTCAACGCGAGCGGTGAAACCCCTTCCGTCAGCGCGCCGCGGGTTGATCCTCTTGTCGTTACGCGTCCACCGGTGCGCGCTCCGAAGCGGCGCTTCATCGTCGGCCTCGGCGCGGCAGCGATCGGACTCACCACGCTGTGGCTGATGGTGCCGGCCGAGGAGCAATCTGCCCCACAGCCGAGCAGCACCGAGGAGGCCGCCGAGGGCTCGGTCGCGCCGGTCGCCGGTGACGTTCTGGCGCCGGAGCCACCGCGCCCTGACGCGTCGCTCCTCGCCGAAATCGATCGGTTGCTCGTGTTGGGTGCGTATGACGATGCAGACAAGCTGCTCGCGTCCGCGCGCGATCGCTTCACCAAGGATGCGCAGCTGCTGTGGCGACACGGGCGGCTGCTCGGCAAGCGCAAAGGGAAGAAGGCCCAGGCGCTGGTCGCCTACGCCGACGCCATCGAGGGCGACCCCAAGCTCCTCGACGACAAGGACTTCTACGCCGAGCTCTACGAACTGTTACGCAACCCCACGTTGCGCGACGACGCATTGGACGTGGCGCTCCATCAGATGGGTCGCTACGGGCACACATTTTTGCTCGAGTTGGTCAACAACGAGAAGAAGCCGCTGGCGTACGACGATCGCCATCGTGCGCTCGACGAACTGGCGAGGGATCCGGACAACCAGGCGATGATCAATCATCGCCTGAGGCGCGAGCTCGACCTCAAGCAGTCGAAGCAGTCGCTGACAGCGTGCAAGGCGTACGCGGACGCGCTCACATCGATCGCCAGCCAACCCGACTATTACTTCTACCCGCTCATCGACAAGACGCCGGTCCCCACGCCGACGGCGGCGAACCGCGAGGACGCCGAGGTCTGCGCTCCCCTGGAGCCGCGTCGCCAGGAACTAATGGCGCAACTCGCAGCCCTTCGACCGGATGACGCGGACGTTGTGGTGATCGAAGAAGACGACCAGCCGGCTGCGGCCGGGGCGGCGCCGTCCGATGCGGCCCCAGCCGGCGCGAAGAAACCTGCGCCCAAGAAGAAGTCCGAGTGCGGCAAGCTGCGAGGCATCTTCAAGAAGAAGTGTTGGTAGCGGCACCCGTGCGGTTGATCCTCGCCTCGACTTCAAGGTACCGCGCCGAGTTGCTCGCGCGCACCGGGCTCGCGTTCGAGTGCATCGCACCTACGTTTGACGAGGCCGCCTTCGAGCATCGATTTACCGAAATGGAGGACCACGCCTTTGCCGTCACGCTCGCGTCGGGGAAGGCGGACAGTGTGATCCAACAGCTCGGAGGCGTTGACCCGCGCGACGGCGCATGCGTGCTCGCCGCCGACCAGCTCGCGATCCTCGGTGGATCTGGCGGGATTCCCCGGCGGCTGCTCCACAAGCCTGGCGACGCAGACCTCGCCGTCGCCCAGCTTCGCGAGCTATCGGGCCGCACGCATCGCCTGGTCACCGCGGTGGTGCTCGTCCAACTGCCGTCGGGGGTCCGGATGGTGGCGGTCGACGAAGTCGGGGTGCAGATGCGCGGCTTCGCCGAACAAGAGGCACGTGCATATGTTGAACGCTACGCCCCCCTCGATTGCGTGGGCAGCTATCGTGTGGAAGACGCGGGCATTACGCTGATGGCCGCGATTACAGGCGCTGATCCGACCAGCATCATGGGCCTGCCGATGTTGAGCGTTTGTGATCTTCTGCGTCGCGCTGGACTGTTGCCGGCCTAGCAGCCAAACACGCCCGCCGGGGTCGGGCACCAACGTTGCGCAAAAACGGAAGAAGCGCGGGCCGGTCCTTGCGACGATCTCGGCGCCGTCTCCGACGTTGCGACGACTTGTTGAACGATCGCGTGCTACCGTTCTTTGCAGCTGCCGTCCGATACTTGCACCCTCGAGGGGTATCACAAGGCTTGTTGGGTCGACATCATCACGATGGTCTGCTACAGCGCGGGAGCCCTGCTGGACGCCGCGCAGGATGACATTGCGCCGGGCAACGGGGGACTAGCACTCAGCCAGTTCGTGCTGAATTATAAGGAGTCGCTACGGCAACAGTGCTTCGATCATTTCTGGTTGGGCGGTGATGGCACCTGCGACCCGGCAGACTTCTGCAATCAGGACTTCTGCGAGGTCGCCCACGAGTCGTTTTTCGACTTCCCGTCGTTTGAGCCGGGTGTGAGCGTGTCGGTCGGAGGCTCTGTCGCCAGTGAGCTTAGCATCACGCTAAGAGGCTTGATGGGGGACGCGGGGATCTGGCCGTTGCCGGCGGAGCCGGAGGTCTGCGCCAATGCCGACAGCAACGATGGGGAAACGCCAGAGTCAACCGGAGTCGGTCCACTCGGCGGCTTCGTTACGCCGACGGGCAACGACGGGTTCGACTGCGCGGCTGATGCCGTGCGGCTTCCCGCGTGGCGCGAGCCGAGTCTTGTGCTGCACGTTTCGCTCGAGTGCGAGGATCCACGCGTCGTCGGCCCACGCCTGAGTGAGCGCTGGACGACGGTCACGTTCGAGGTCCCGACCGATGGCGTCTACTCATACGGCGTCGCGAAGGTCGGGGGGACCGGGGAGGGACGCGTACGACTGCGGCCCTGTGGACGAACGTGCTCTGCAATCGCTGAGGCGCCACTCGTTGCCGACTTTCAACTCTCCCCGGTCGACGCCTACCAGGGCACCGGCTACGTGACGTGTGTGCCAGCGGGGCGGTTTACGGCGCGTTTCGCCCTCGACATGGACGACGAAGGCGAGTTCGTCATCGGGTTCGAAGCTAGTGCGGGTCCCGTCGGCGGGAGCTGCTCGAACTGAGCGCCGCGGAGTCCGTCAGCCTAGCCGACCGTGCACTGACGGCATGAACCGCGGCCGCGGTGCCCGAGGGACGCGCGCGGCCGAGCCAGCCCCGACGAGGTCGCCGTTGCGCGTAGCGCGGCTTCGCTCGGCCGCGGTGAAGACACACCGAACGCTCGGCTCGCAGTCGCCTCGCCCGAGCCACCGCACCGTCAACTTGACGTGCGCTTAAAAATGCCACGTCGTCGTGCCGAACGTTCGAGTCGTCTTTCTGCGGTCGCGAGTCCGCCGTGCCGACCAGTACCCACGCGACCACGCTCGCTTGGTGGACGTCGAGACCACAGCAGCCCTTCACGATCGCTTCCATCGTCTGCCTCTCGGTGAGAGCCGCTCCCGATGGCGCTACCAACCGGGAAACACAGCCACTGGTTGTCACCCGCTCTCGGGCGCGACACAACGCGATACTTCAAAGCAGCGCGGGCCAGTCTTCTAGGCGCGGCACGAATCGACCATAATCCGTAGGCCTCGACGTCGGTCACGGCGCCGAGATCGTCGCAAGGACCAGCCCGCGCTTCTTCCGTTTTTGGTGCAACGTTCGTGCCCGCCCCCGGCGGGCGTGTTTGCCTGCTAGACCGCATTCGCGGCCGTAGCGCCGGTTTCGCACCGCCTTGGTGTGAGATCACCAGGCTCGCGTGTTTGCGGGGCATTTGGTACGAGGGGATGGTGGCGAACATGGGTCTCTCCGCACGTGCTCCCGTTCTCACGATACTCGTCGCAGTGGCGTGCGGTGCATGTGGTGGTGACGGCCAGGCTACGGCGTCGGATTCGACCTCGGGGCCGGGCGGAGAGCCCACGTCCGCTGCTCCTACGGGCGGCCGGTCGAGCGATGAGGTTGGAACCACCGGCGTCGGGACATCGAGCGACGATGGTGGCGAAGTGTCGGGCGGACCTCCCGACGATGCCGAGATGGTTCCGCTGCGCATCGAGGGCTTCAACCTCCCGGTGACCGCGACCTACTACGCCTGCTTTGAGTTTGAGATGCAGCTCGATCAACTGGGGCACATCGTTGGGTTCGCCCCGCACATCGATCAGGGGGCGCACGTCCACCATTTTGTGCTTACGAAGATCGACGAGCCGTCGGGCAACGGGGATGGTTACCAGTGTTTCGACCTCGACGGCCAGATGATCTGGACCTGGGCTCCGGGCGGAGAGGCGTGGTACTTGCCCGACGAGGCAGGGTTTCTGGTCGGCGATGGTGCCGGCGGCAATGTGACACTGCGGTTGCAGGTGCACTACAACAACCCGCTGGGTGATTCCGGTGTTGTCGACAAGAGCGGCCTCGATGTTTACATCACCCCGAATCTGCGCCCGAACAACGCCGGGACGATGGTCTTCGGCGACATCGAAAACATCGCGATCCCGCCAGGCATGGCCGCATACGAGCATGTCGCGACGTGTGGCAGCGCCGCTACGGCTGCCCTGTTCGTGGAGCCGATTCACGTCTTCGGCACGGCCATGCACGCGCACGACCTCGGGCGGAAGCTGTGGAGCGATGTGAATCGCGGCGGTAGCAGGGCGTACGAGCTCAATCGGGATGATCCCTACAACTTCGCGTCCCAGCACATGAACCGAGTTGAGGCCGTCATCGAGCCTGGCGACGAGGTCCAGACCCATTGCATCTACGACTCGACGGCGCGCTCGGAGACCACGATCGGCGGGCCTGGCACCGAGCAAGAGATGTGCTGGAACATCGTGACGTATTATCCGCAGGTGCCGTCGCCGGTCGACGTTTGCGGCTCGGGCAGCTGACGGGCTTGAAGGCCGCGGGCCTCGCACGTACCCTCGCGGCCATGAGTTCCGAGCCGATCCGTGCGCCTCGCGGCAGCACGCGCTCCTGCAAGGGGTGGCCGCAAGAGGCTGCCATGCGCATGCTGATGAACAACCTCGATCCCGACGTCGCCGAGGCGCCCGAGCGCCTGGTGGTCTACGGCGGCACGGGAAAAGCCGCGCGCAGTTGGCCCGACTATCACCGCATCGTTGCCTCGCTACAGTCGCTGGGGGACGACGAGACACTGCTCGTCCAATCCGGCCGAGCGCAGGGCATCTTTCGCACCCACGAGGACGCACCGCGCGTACTCATCGCCAACTCTAACCTTGTGCCGAAGTGGGGCACGTGGGACGAGTTCAATCGGCTCGAAGCCCTCGGACTGACGATGTACGGTCAGATGACCGCGGGCAGTTGGATCTACATCGGAACCCAAGGGATCCTCCAGGGCACCTACGAGACCTTCGCAGCGGCCGCGGTTCGACACTTTCGCGGAGACCTTCGCGGTCGGTTCGTGCTCACCGGGGGCCTCGGGGGTATGGGCGGTGCCCAACCGCTCGCGGCGACGATGAACGGCGCGGCGTGCTTGTGCATCGAGGTCGATCCTGCGCGCGTCCAACGACGGTTGCAGACCCGCTACCTCATGCGCAGCACATCGGATCTCGACGAGGCACTGCGTTGGATCGATGCCGCCAGGTCCGCCCGCGAGGCGCTGTCGGTAGGGCTCGTTGGCAACTGCGCGGAGGTCCTGCCAGAGCTCGTTCGACGTGGGATCACCCCTGACGTCGTCACCGACCAAACCAGCGCGCACGATGAGCTCAACGGTTACGTGCCGCCCGGGATCTCGTTGGCCGACGCGGCCGCCGTGCGCGGCCGTGATCCCGCCGAGTATGTCGCCCGCAGCGTGGCCGCCATGGGCACGCACGTCGCCGCGATGCTCGAGATGAAGCGGCGCGGCGCGATCGCGTTCGACTATGGCAACAACATCCGCGCGCAGGCGGTAAAGGCAGGCGTCGGCGCGGCCTTCGATATCAAAGGCTTCGTGCCGGAGTATATCCGCCCGTTGTTTTGCGCGGGGCAGGGTCCATTTCGCTGGGCCGCCCTGTCGGGAGATCCCGCTGACATCTACGCCACCGATCGCGCGATCCTCGAGCTGTTCCCGGACAAGCCGCAATTGCGGCGCTGGATCGAGCTCGCGGGTGCGCAGGTGGCATTCCAGGGTCTACCCGCTCGGATCTGCTGGCTCGGCTATGGCGAACGCGATCGCGCCGGCCTGCGTTTCAACGAGATGGTTCGCCGCGGCGAAGTGAAGGCGCCCATCGTGATCGGCCGCGATCACCTCGACTGCGGTAGCGTCGCTTCACCCAACCGCGAGACCGAGGGCATGCGCGATGGGTCAGACGCGATCGCCGACTGGCCGATCCTCAACGCGCTAGTCAACACGGCCGCGGGTGCGTCGTGGGTGTCGTTTCACCACGGCGGCGGCGTCGGGATCGGGTACAGCCTGCATGCTGGAATGGTCATCGTCGCCGACGGTACCGATGGCGCGGCGCGCCGACTTGCCCGCGTACTGGTCACCGACCCGGGCATGGGTGTGGTTCGCCACGTGGACGCCGGCTACCCCGAAGCCGTCGAGTTCGCGCGCGAGCACGGCGTGCGCGTCGTTGGGCGCAGCCCGGCCGAGCCCGCCGGGGGCGAGCGATGAAGCGGCGGCTTTTCGCCGGTGCTGCCGCTGTGATCACGCTGGCGGGCGACAGCCGTCCGCGAGCGGGCAAGGCGATGTCCGAGCTCGGCATTGTGGAGAACGGCAGCGTTGGGGTGGACGAACGCGGCGAAATTACGTGGGTGGGACCCGACGCGCACGTCCCGAGACAGTGGCGCGACGAGGCGACGATTATCGACTGCCGGGATCGAGTGCTGATGCCGGCGTTTGTCGACAGCCATACGCATCTGGTGTGGGGCGGCGACCGCAACGACGAACTCGTCGCGCGCCTTCGCGGCGCCGACTATGAGGAGATCCTCGCCGAGGGCGGCGGGATCCTCTCGAGCGTGCGCCAGACTCGCGCGCTCGACGACGAGGCGTTGTACCAGCAGAGTCTCGAGCGGATCGCGCGCATGCGTCGTTGCGGAACGACAACGTTCGAGATCAAAAGCGGTTACGGACTTGATCGCGCCACTGAACTCCGTCAGTTGAAAGTGGCGCGCGCGCTCGCCAGCGAGGGCGGCTACCGCGTCAAAACCACTTGTCTGGCTGCCCACGCGATCCCCGAATCCGCACGCACCGACGCAACCACGCGGGCTGCGTGGATCGATGAGATCTGCACCTCGATTCTCCCTGAGGTGGCGGCGGCGGCGCTCGCCGACTTCGCGGATGTGTTCTGCGATCGCGGCGCCTACACGGTCGAAGAATCGCGTCGCGTGCTCCGAGCGGCCCATGCCCTCGGCATGGGCATTCGCATCCACGCCAACGAGCTAGGACCCACCGGTGGTGCCCGCCTTGCCGCTGAACTCGGGGCGTCCTCGGCCGACCATCTCTTGTATCTCGACGATGACGACCGCCGTGCTCTCCGCGAAGCTGGGGTCGTCGCAACCCTGCTGCCGGGGACCTCCCTCGTCCTGGGCAAGCCCTACGCATCGGGTCGTGCACTCCTCGACGCCGGGGTGCCCGTTGCGGTCGCGACCGACTGTAACCCCGGCTCGTGCCCCTTCGAGAATCTCGCGATGGTCTTGGCGTTGGCCTGCTTCGGCAACCGCTTGACCCCGGCCGAGGCCATCTGCGCGGCAACCCACAATGCCGCGGCGTCGCTTGGGTTGGCGGACATGGTCGGTTCCCTCCAACCGGGGCGTCGCGCCGACTTGCTCGTTCTTGCCACCCGTGACGTGCGCGATTTGGTTGCCCACGCCGCTTCGCCCCTGGTCGAACAGGTCTGGCAAGACGGGGTGCGGGTTGCCTAGGGGGACGAGTTCCAGCGGACTCTCGCGCTCTGGTCGGCTACTCTAGGCGCGCATGGGGTCCGGTCTCGAGGAGCTCGGAATCATTGACGACGGCGAGGAGCCGAGTGCTCCGGCTGAGCGACCACGAACGCGGGGCGCTCCGGTGGCCGAACCCGAGGTGGACGACCGACTTGCCGCGCTCGTGCGCATGTTGCGGCAGGTTTCCCTGTTCGAGGGTCTGTTGCCGATTCACCTCCGGCGCATCTCGGCGCTGTGCCAAGAAGTCGAGTTCAGGACCTCTGAGCCGGTGTTCAAGCACGGCGATCCCGGAGATGGCCTCTATCTCATCCTGGAAGGCGCGGTTCGGATCAGCCGGACGGTGTCTGGAATGGGTGAGGAGGCCCTGGCGGTGCTGAAGCCCGGGCACTACTTCGGCGAGATGTCCATTGTCGACGATGAGATGCCACGCTCGGCCGACGCAATCGCGCACGAGCCCTCGCGCTTGCTCAAGCTCCCCAAAGAGGACCTGCGCGACTTGATGTTCGTCGACCGCGAACTCGCGTACGAGCTGCTGTGGCGGTTTGTGCGGACGCTGAGCGCGCGTCTGCGCGAGAGCAATGATCGGCTGCTCATGCTCACGGTCTCCTCGAAGTTCTGACGCTTGCACGCTTGCCCCGGTCCTGCGCCGGCCCGTTTGCGCGCGAACGCGCGATTGTTGATGCGCCGTGGGCGCTCAATAAGGGCTTCGCCCAATGCCCGAAACGCGCTAGATTTCATGCCGCGATGGATAGACCCATTCTGCTGATCGAGGACAGCCGTCAGGACGAGACCCTCGTGCGTCGCGCGCTCAAGGGGTTGGGCGTGCGCAACGAGATCGTCGTGGCGCGCGACGGAGCAGAAGCCCTCGACTATCTGTTCGGACTCGGTGCCTGGAAGGACCGAAAGATCGAAGAGCAGCCCGTGCTCGTGCTCCTCGATATCTCCTTACCTAAGGTCGATGGCTTCGAGGTCCTGCGCCAGATCCGGGCGGACCCGTTGACGCGGCTCTTGTCGGTCGTGGTGTTGACCGCCTCGCGAAGCCAAAGCGACGTGCTCGCGGGCTATCGCGTGGGGGCCGATGGCTACGTGGTCAAGCCCCACGACGTTGGCGCGTTCGTCGAGGTCACCCAGGAGCTCGGCAACTATTGGGTGCGGATCAATGAACCACCGCCTGCGCTATCGTCGTAGGTCGTGGGGCGCGAGCCAAGCCGTCAAATGCCATTAGACGCCGTCCTAGCGGCCGAGGGCGGCGTTTTGGCGTCCTAGGGCTGTGGCGCCCGTTGGCGTAGCCTAACGCTCAGCCCACGCTCGCGCCCCCGACAGGCCCAAGCGATCGATCGCCGGCAAGATCTCGGACTCGACCGTGGCATAGAAGATCATCGCGTATTGCCTGCCATCCAGCGTGCCGAGGTTTGGCTCGCCGCGTTCGATCACGAGCTCGCTCCCGGCCACGTCGGTGATCGAGTATCCGCAGCACGTGCTGCGCTCGAGTCCAGCGAGGCCGCGGCTGAACGCCGCTTGCACCTTCGCTGGCCCGTGCGCGCCGGCGCGTGGTAGGAGGACCTCGAGCGAATCCCAGCCGAACGCGGCGTGGAGGTGCTCGTCGCGGAGGATCTGCCGAGCGACAGCCTCGGGCAGCGCGTCGGTTGCCACCACGGCGATTGCATCGAGCATCGGCCGCGACAGCGTCTCGCCGAGGCAACAGGCGATCGCGATCGCTTCCGCCGCCCAGCAGTAGGTCGTGCTTTCATCGGGACCCAAGGCAGGCGGATCGGGCCAAGGGGCCAGCGGCGGTGTCCAATCGAACACAGAAGGTTCGCTTGCGCGTCCTTCTGGCCAGCACGCCAATGCAGTTATCGCGCACAGCTCCGCGTGGCGGACCTCGTCGGTGATAAGACGAGACAGTGCGCCGAGCAGCTCGAGCGGTGCGCGCGCCTGGCAAAGCGCGTGGGCGATTTGAGTGAACTGATGGACTGAACCGTGTTCTGCGCGGGCCCGCCCGCCCCACTGGATCGCTGCCGCGCGGCGTAACGGCAACGCGTGGCGGGTGGGATCGTAGGCGGCTGCGTCTGGCCAGGGATCGCGGTGAACTTGGTCGGCGTGGATTCGCCCGATGCGAGTGGTCGTGGGCGCGAGCATCCTCTCGCTACCGACCCACTTCCGCGCCTCACCCATGGCGAACTGCGACCCGTGGGCGGCAGGGTGAGGGCGGGCGAACCGAACCCGCAAAGCGAAATGAGCGATGAGCGAACACGTCTTGCCGATCGCGTGGGTTCACTTGCACAATGTTGACGGTCGACGATGCAGCTTTCAACCGTCTCCAGGTGGTAAACTGGTCAGCTGTGAGCATAGGGCATCTTCGCGCACCTTTGGTGCTCGTTTGGTGGTGGGCCGCCTGCGCGTTCAATCCTGATGGGCAGGGTTCTGCAAGTGGCGCCAACGTGGGCGAGGGCGGAGCTTCTTCCGAAGGCGGTGTCTCGACTTCGCCTGCGACGGGCGAGTCCACTTCGACTCCGACTTCCACGACGGCTGGGACCGGGACCGAGGCGACGGATGCTACGGCCGGCGTCGACTCCGCCTCCGAGTCCTCCGGCGGCGCCAAGGCCGAACTCGAGATCGCGGGTGGTGAACTCGTGGACTTCGGCGCGATCCAGAACGGTGAGAGCGAGGAGCGCGTCATCCAGGTGGTCAACCTCGGTGGAGGTCCGGCCACAGGCCTTACGTCGACGGCGCTCGAGAAGACGTTCGTGTTTGCTGGTGGGCAGTATCCCGGGACCAGCGGCGACTGCGGCGATTCGTTGGCGGCCGGCGCCGCCTGTGGGATCAACATCGCCTACACCCCGGGCGAATGGGGGCCTTCCGCGGCTGAACTGACGCTGACCTACGATGACGGCGTCGACGGGAAGGCGACTGCGATCGCCTCCCTGCGGGGTGTTGGCGTGGGAACGTCCGGTCAGCTGCTCGTCAACGGCGACGCCGAGATGGGTGGAACTCCTCCGATCGGCTGGTCTATCCCGCCGCGCGGTGGGGGTTCTTGGACGTCGACCGGTGACCAATCGCCCCCCAGCGGCGTCTTGGTCATCCACGCGGGATGGGGTCCCGAACTATTCGACTTCGCACTGGCCCAGACGGTTGACGCGTCGCACTGGGCCAGCGCGATCGACAGCGAGGGAGTGACCATCCACCTATCAGCATGGGTACGTGCGATGGGGGCGAACAATGACTACGGGAGCGTCCGACTGCAGTTCCTCGGTGAGGACGGAAGTTCCCTCGGCACGATGGATTCTCCGACTTACTCGGACGGGCCGTGGCAGGAGTCCCAACTCGACGGGAAAACCCCCATGGGAACGCGCAGCGTATCCGTGGTGCTGCTTTGTCACAAAGACGTAGGAAATTCCTGCGACGCGTACTTCGACGAGCTCTCGTTGACCGCGGCATACCCGTGAGGGACGTGCCCAGCGTGTACGTCTCACTGCGACTCGACAATCCGCGCTGGATTGAGAGATGCTGAAGTGGTGGTCGTGCTGCGCGCATGCGCGGGCCTTTGGTCACTCTTCGCCGCCGGCTGTGGGCCCGTCACTCCGGCTGCAGGCGCTGCGGACATCACGACGGGTGAGCAAGGCGCCACGGGCCACCCGCCGGCAGACTTCGGGGGCGGAGCATCAGGTCCAGATCCCACCACTTCTCCCACGACAGATCCCACTGATGCCTGCGATGTTGGGCCCGATCCGAACGCCGCGGACCTCGCGGGGCAGTCGCCGCTCGGCGCATTCTCGTTCCCCCACAGTTGGTTTGGCGTCGGCAACGTTGGAGGCTGCTCGCAGGATGTCCGGATTGTCGCCCTCGGGACCACGGAGGAGATGGCCGAGGTTGCCGACGCAGATCATCCAGTGGGCCTCGACGAGTTCGCGGCGGGAATCGAGATCCAGATCCCGGCGGTCGGCCAGGGGCTCACGCCAGGCCCTTGGCCGGCTCGGATCTTCCACCGCAGCGATGGTCGCACCGCCACGAGGGAGGTGCTCGTCACCGTGCTCTGGGTAGACCTGTCGACGAACGCGACCGGGGGCATCGCGGCGACGATCGAAACCGACGATTCATCATGGACGGTGCAAGGATCTGTGATGGCTCGCTACTGCGCCGCGATCACCATGAAGTGCTAGTCCGCCCGGGCTATGTGATGTCGCTCGCCGTTCACTCCGCCGTATCGACGTCGCCGGCGATCGCCTTCACCCGCTCGCCATCGCTCGCGAACTCGATGCGGCGCTCGAATAACACCTCGCTGTTGCGCGACCGGTGGACGCTGAGGGTGAGCGCGCTGCTGTCGTTGCCGTCGAGCAAGCGAAAGCTCGTACGGTGTTTGATCGGCTGACGCGGGGCGACGAACCCCGACCACTGCGGCTCGCCTCCGACCAGCACGAAACCATCGACGAGCACGTCGACCACGAGCTTCTCGGTCTCGACGATGCCGACGGCCGAGAGCGCCGCGATCAGCTCGATCTCGCGTTGGGGCAGGGCGCGGTAGCTGATCTTGAGCTCAATCGTCGCATCGGCGTCGGTGATGCGCTCGCGCGCCATCTCGATCGGGGTGGTCGAATCGGCATCCTGCTTGCGGCAGGCGACGACGACGAGCGCGATGGCGAGGAGCAGTCGCATGGGGTGCACGAATCGGATTACACCGCGAGACTGGGGCGGGTGCATCGAAATCCGGCAGAGCCCCCCGGTTGCCGCGGCTCCGGGCGGTCCCTGCTTCGCCGTGGGGGAGAGCCCTCAGTCGACGGGGCAGATCGGGTTGCCGTCGCAGGTGAAGCGCTGGGCCTCCACGGATTTCTCCGTGGCCGCGGACAGCGGGGCGAGAAAATCGTAACCGGTACGCTTCTCGATTTCGTCGACGGTCGTCACGAAGTCGGTCCACTCCGCGTCTTGAATGTCGTTGTTGTTCGGCACGATGACTGCGATCGTTTGGCCGGCACCGAGCCCCTTCGTCGGAGACGCTCCGGGCTCAACGACGACGACGATCTTGAACATCGCTTCGGGGACCGCGAGACGCTCGCCGGGATCGGAGGATCGACCGATGTCTTTGCAACCGTCGCCCGCAGCTCTCGGCTTGTGGGTGGAGCAGGCCTTGGGCCAAACCGCACCTGCGATCACGTACAGATCGTGCGCGGCGTCCTTGCTCGTCGCCAACGCCTGGGCAAACAACTCGAGCTTGAGCCATGGGCCAGTGTTGCTGGGCCCAGTTTGGGGCAGCACGTTGCTGAGCAGAAACGTCGCCTTGTTGGCCGCCACCGTGCTCGTTCGCTCCTCGGAGCGGACGACGTGCCCGCGCTGGAAACCGCTGTTGGTGTAGTCGCCATCGATCGGCCGGTACCACTCCTTGGGCAGTGAAACATCCGCCAAGAAGTTGCCGGCGTACCGGGGCACCACGCCGAAGTCGTCAGCGACGAGGCGCCACGACACCCAGTTCGGTCCGTTGAGCAGGTGGTTGTACGACAACGCGTAGTCCGGTCTGTCGAACACCGCATCGTCCTCCGGCGTACCGTCCTTCGCGACCCCCATGCGCAGGTGGACGCTATCGCCGTTGGCTTCACAACGCCCGGACACGGCTTCTAGAAGCTGATCGAACGTCTGCTTGCCGACGAACGGCACGTCATCGAGCTCCTCGAGATCGACGAAAAAGACGTCGTCTTCCGTGCCGACCTCCGCATCATCGCCGGAAATCGCGTCGATGATCTCTTCGGCGACGTTGGGGCTTATCCCGACCTCTTCGAGCTCGTCTTCGTCCTGAACACTATTGATCAGCACCAGGATCTCAAGCGTGGAACAATCGCTGAACCTGCCGTCCGCCTTGCCCGCGGTGAAACCGTCGTCGTCGATCGCGTCGCCGCCGGATTCGGCACTGCAGGCGATGAGACCGGTGACCAACGCAAGGAGCGACTTTCGACCTGGGAGTTTTTCGAGCATGGTAAACGACATTCAGTGCGCCCCGCGGCCGGCGGGTTCAGTCGGCGAGGTCAAGAACAGGGACCCACGGCGAGTTCCCCCCGAAAACCGGGCACGGGCTGCGCGAATCGAAAGGAAGATCGCCGGTTCTCAGCGGGATGTCCAGCATGGCAGCGCCGCGGGGCCGCCGCCACACGGGCATCTTCGCTCACCAGCAGTCACCCGATCCAGGCTCGGCGGAGTACGAATCGTAGTGCCAGAACCGGCGCCCGCCCTCGGACAGGACGCCAAGGTGGATGGTCACACCGCCCAGGCCGATCGACATGTTGAGGCGGGGATCGATGTCACTGCCGGGCATGATCTGACCCGGCATCAGGATGTCTTGCTTCCAGTAGTTCGTGCACAGAAACTCCTGCGCGATGGCTCGCGCAGTCGGGGAGCCGAAGTCGAGATCGATCGCGTCACCGTCGGGGTGGTCGCCCGCTGGTGCTCCGCCGACCGCGTCGTTGTAGCAGGGCGGCCGCCACCAATTGCGCATGTACACGGGCTCTCCGACCAGATCGACCAAGCGGTCGGCGAATAGCCCCAAAGCGCCGATCTTCTCCCAGAGGTCGTTGTCGGGTAGCAAGATGGCGAGACCGCAGCCCTCCGCCGCCTGTGGATCGTGGGGCTCCACAATCTCGGCGGCGCTGTTGTGCACGACACCAACGGCGTCGAGGTACATTTGCAGGCCTTCGAGGTCGTTGTCGGAGTCGAGCGGGTCCACGGGGTTCCCGCCCAGGTGCTCGATCAGAAACTCGTGGTCGATCTCGTTGACGTACATCGCGTCATCGGGAGCGAACTCCTCCGGGCTGCATACGTCCTGGGTGCCTGACCCGTCGAAGCGCCCCAACACAGTGCACACGTATCCATCCCGGCACCCGTCCGCGCCGACGATCTCTTGGGCGCACTGCGAGAGGAAGTAGCCGGCATCCTCGAGTGCGAGGTCGGTGCCGTTGAGGCAGTACGTCACCGGTGTGTCGGCGAGATCTGGGCAAAGGCCGGTGCACGGTTGCGTGCATGTCCCGCAGGGAAATCCATCCGCGTCGCGCAGACATTCGCCGCCTTCGAACGCACAGTCGGCCTTGCTCGCGCACGGGGAGCCGATCCACGGCGTCGCCCAAGCCGGTGCGCAGTCGATCGGCGGGCCGTCCGGTACGTCGCCACTCGCTTCGCCGAGGTCGGGATCGGGGCCGCTAGCTTCAGCACTCGACTCGCTTGGACTTGGATTGCTAGCCCCGGTCGTGTCGTCGCCCGTGCTTCCGAATCCGCCGGCAGTGCCGTCAGCGTCGGCATTGGAGTGCGACGGGTCCCCGCAGCCAGTCGCAACGCGCGCGAGCAAGCCGGCGATGGCGATGTGCCTCGTGGCCCTCGCACCACGCTCGCCGGTCCAAGACACCGACCGATTCTCCTCGATCCCTCCCCTCGCTGCCTGCCGCGGCCTCACGCGTCTTACGCGCGGATTCGCGAAGGCCGTGCCACGGGCGCTGGGCGCGGATCCCTGGCGTAACCCGTGAGAAATCAATGCGTCTCGTTCCTGGTGGACGATTGTCCTACATCGACGTATGTCTCGTCAGGACACGGCTTTTATGGACCGACGAGCAATCCCAATCGCAGTGGTGCTGGCTCTGTTCGCTTGCCAGGGTTCTGCCGACGAGCCCGGCGACCCGAAAGACGGCTCCTTCGGTGGCGGCAAGGCAGACGACCCGATCGATCCGGCCGCCGGGGGCGCGGTGCTGGCGCTGGTCAACGACATCGCGGTCGACGTCGAGGAGTTCGATCACGAGGTCGGCCTCAACACGAGGGCGGCCGAAGGGATCATCGCCCATCGCGACGGCGCCGACGGCGAGCCGGGTACGGCCGACGACGATCGCTTCGACGATCTTGCCGAACTCGACGCCGTGCCCTTTGTCGGCAAGGTCACGTTCCGTCTGCTGCTCGAGTACGCAATCGAGCACGGATACGGGGGAGCCGCCCAGGCCACCGACGTCGTTTTCTCCCCCCAAGCGCTCGAGAACAGTCACACCGCGCGCGTCGCCGGGCTGATCGACAAGGCTCAGCGCTCGATCGACATCGCGATGTACTCGTTCTCGGATGCCGGCATTAGCACGGCGCTGGCGAACGCCGTCGCCCGCGGCGTCAAGGTCCGCTTCGTGTTCGAGACAGCGAGCGCCGACCGCAAGCTCACAGGCGATGCAATCGCCACCTCGAAATCGGGCCGGCTGGAGGCGGCCGGCGTCGACGTGCGGTGGGTCAACAAGATCATGCATCACAAGTTCATGATCGTGGATGGCCCGCGCGATGCGGCCGAAGCGGCAACGACGGCGACGCTCGTGACGGGGAGCGCCAACTGGTCCAACGGTGCCGCGACCCGCTACGACGAAAATACCCTCTTCCTGGAGGGCCACCGCGAGCTGAACCTCCGCGTCCAACGCGAGTTCAACCTGATGTGGGATCACTCGCGCGACTTCGTGTCGAATGCCGAGATCGTCAGCGAAGGTAGCACCCTCGAGATTACCGACGAGCTCATCGGCGACGATCCTGGCGAGGCCGTCCACTTCACGTCGGCCAACTTCGCGGTCAAAAACGGCGATACCTTCACGCTCGCGGGCAGCAACGCTGTCGCCGACCAGCTTGTCGCGGCCATCGAAGGCGCGACGGACTCGATCAAGGTCGCTTCCGGTCACCTCCGCTCACGGCCGGTGGCCGAGGCATTGATGCGCAAGGCCGCAGAGAACCCCGAGGTGGAGATCCAGGCCTACCTCGATGGTCAGGAGTTCGTCAGCGAAGCGACTCACAACGCCCAGGTCGAAGACCTCGCGGAGTGCGTCGCCGAAGCCGGAACCAGTGAGTCGAAGATCCGGGACTGCAACGACCGCGGCTTTCTCTTTGGCTTTGTCGTGGGCAACAGCGGGATCGACGTTCGGTACAAGTACTACTCGTACCGCTGGACCGCCAAGAACGCGCTCCAGATGCACCACAAGTACCTCATCATCGACGGCGACGAGTTGTGGACCGGCAGCTACAACCTGTCGGACAACGCCGAGCACAACACCTTCGAGAACATGTTCCACTTCTCAGGGCCGGAGTTCGCCCCGATCATCGACCGGTTCGAGGCGAACTTCGCGAGCATGTGGGAGACCGGGCGCGAGCCGGACCTCCTTTCCTCCTTGCGCGACACGATCGCCACCGTCGCACAGGGCGAGATCCCACTGTTGTTCGCCCCGATGGCGCTCGAGTGGTCCGACGTCTCCGCGCTCAAGACACTCCTCCGAGCCGAGTGTCCGCTGGTCGACGACGCCGACTTCCGCACGCGGCCTGAGGTGCATCCGTTCTGCAAGTAACGAGTCGCGACTTTCGACTGGGCTGTGGGAGAGCACGCGCCACCCACAGCCCAGCGACCTCTCAGCTCCAGCGGGGAGCAGGCCGTGGTTGCCCGGACTGCGGAACGTTATGGCACCGCGCTGCTACCTGCCGCGAGCAGATCCCGCGCACGCTCTCGCTGGGGCCCAAACACGATCGCGTAGGCGTACACGAACGTCGTCGTAGCTTCAGCCTTGCCCTCGAGGTTAAAGCGGAGCAAGCCGTCGTCGAATTCGGTCACAACCAAGGCGAGATCGCGCTCGTCGGTGACGAGATCGACAACCCCGGTGAGGACCTCGCCGCTGGGCGCCGTGAACCGAAATCGGTCGCCGACCTTCGGCGTAGCGGCGAAGCCGAACTTGCGCAGCAGTGGACTCCAGATCGGTGCGCGTCGGGACTCGACGTTCTTGAAAAACGGTAGATGCACGGCTGGCTGGTGGGCGTGACGCGCGAAGTAGTGGCGAAGATTTAGGAGCATCAACCTCCAGCCGCGCTCGTGGGCATCGTACTCGTTGTCCCAATCAGCGCTGGCGCTGAAGCCCGAGTGGACCAAGCGGAGCGCGGTTTTGCCGCCTTCGCGGGCTTCGATCGACCAGTCTGCGTACAGCTCGGCCTTGGTCTCGCCGTTTTGTCCCGATGGATGACGCATCCGCTTCGGTGCTTCGAAGATCTCGATCTCATGCTCGGTGCCCATGCCTTCGCCCCACGAGACCCAGATGCGCCCCGGTTGGCCGCCTTGCGGCGGGGTGACGCGTGCCTCAGGCGCCAGCCACTTCGCGATCTCGGTGCCTTCGGTCACGGCACGGAAGACGTCTTCGACGGAGGCGTCGAGCTCGACGGTGAGTACAATGTCGCGGGTGTTCTTTACGGTCATAGCGATGGCTCGATGGGTGTGTGGTCAGGTCAATTGTCGGCCGGTTTCGGGTACGCGAACGACACGATGCGATGCGTTCGCCCGCGGGGGGCCGACGCGTCGTGGTATCTCGCGGTCAGCCGCGCGAGCTCGCGCGCGAGCTCGGTGGCGAACGCAGAACGATCGGCCGCGGTGGCGAATCGGACTTCGGTCTCGACCGTGAGGGTTGCAAGCCGCTTGCCGGCCTCGTCGGCGGCCTGTCGCATGCGTGTTACCTCGCGGAGCGCTCGCGCGGCGACGGCGACGACATAGGCGGCGGAAAACCGATCGGTGGCTTCCGCGGCGCCCTGTGCGAGTGCGCCCAGGGCCTCGGCCGAGACGAGATAGGCACGCGCGGTGGCTCGAACGATCCGCTCAACGCAGTTACCGACCCGCTTCTCTTCGACGAGCTCGACCAGGCCTTGTTTCTCGAGCTCCTTGAGGTGATAGCCGATGTTCTGTCGCGCGACGTCAAGGGCGCGCGCAATCGCGGCGGCCGATTGCGGCTCCGCCAGCATCTCGAGGATGCGGGTCCGCAGGGGTCGCAGAAGGACGGCGCCGTCGGCCACCAGCGCAGTTTGTACCGGTATAAATAGTACGTCAAGGAAAATTATTTTGTCGGCGGATCGGCGAGCTGAGATCAGACACGGCGATCGAGAGTTTCGTGCGCGATTTGAAACACGAGCCGCGCACGACCGTGGTTGCTCCGGCACTGCACTCGACACCGGGGCGGTGGACGAGCATGCTTCGACCGGCACAAGTGACGCCCTCGCGGTTGGCGAGAGGAGAAGATCCAGAGCACCATGTCCGCGACGGTCGCGATCGCCGCCCTGCTCTCAGGCTGGCTCGCCCCCGATGCGAGCACACCTGAGCCACCCGCGGGCTTTGACATGACGTGGTCCGCTCCGGCCGGCTGCCCCACGCGCGCGGACGTGCTCGCGAGGGTCGAAGACCTGGTTGGGGCCCCGATCGAGCGTCTCAACGCGCCCACCCTCCATGCCCATGCCGAAGTCGTGACCATGGGCGCAAACTGGCAGCTGCGTCTACACCTCGAGTCACCCAGTGGAGCGACCAACAAGCGAATCGATGCCCCGCGATGCGATACGCTCGCGAATGTCGTCGCTGTCGAGCTCGCGTTTGCGCTTGACGTAGTTGTAGCGACTCAGCGGACCGAGGCGTTGGTGCACCAAGACGCTGCGCCGGAACCCGCCGATGTGACTGTCGCAACGGCGACACGATCGCCGCCCGACGGCGCGCGCTCCGTCCCGCGCGCGGCCGAGAATGCGCGCCCCCGGGCGGCCCTGGCGATCGCGGCCGGACCCACGCTCGGCCACGGGCCCGCGATTGCAGGAGCGATCGTCGCAATCGTGGCCGTGAGCTGGCAGCGCGTTCGACTCGAGCTCGGCGGTCGCACGACGACGCCCACACGTGCTCGGCTGTCCGGCGATGATGCCGGCGCGGTCGTGCTCTCCGGCACAGTCAGCGTGTCCGGCTGCGCCCTCCCGCGGTTGGGTCCGCTCGAGTTGCCCGTGTGTGCCGGGCTCGAGGCAGGCACCCTGCGCGGGCGTGGCTTCGGCCTTGCCAAGGCCAGGACCACGCACGAGCCGTGGCTTGCCGCGTTGCTCGGGGTCGGTGTGGCGTGGGCGCCGCGGCGCCGTTTCGCGCTTTGGATGCGAGTCCAAGCCAGCGCGTTTGTTCTGCGACCGGGGTTGCGGGTCCGCGATGTCGGACCCCTGTGGCGGGCGCCGGTCCTTTCCGGTACGGGCTTGCTCGGGGTGGAGTTGCGCCTGCCGTGAGGTTTTTTGCGCAGCACCAAACGGATCCGTCGCGAGCCGGGAATTCCCAGGGTGTGCAGGGCGTCCTGGTCGACCAGACCCCACGGGTGCCCGACGCGTGCGTGAGCATCAGTGCAATCCCCAACGAGGCCACGCGCGCTGTCTACGTCGCGCACGCCGACTACGTCTGGCGCACACTTCAACGGATGGGCGTGGGTCGCGACGACCGCGACGACGCCTTTCAGGATGTTTTCCTCGTGGTCCAGCGACGGATCGGCAGCTTCCGCGCCGGTGATCCGCTCAAGCCATGGCTATTCACGATCTGTCACAACGTAGTCAACCACCGTCGTCGTAGCGACGAGCGCACCCGACGGCGGCTCGCTCGCTTCGAGGTCGACCCGCCAGCGCGAGGCGACGTCATCCGAACCCCGGAGGAGGCGGCGATGGCGGGCGAAGCGGTCCTGCTGGTCGAGGCGTTCCTGGCCGAGCTGGACAGCGACCGTCGCTGGATCTTCCACCTCGCCGAGATCGAAGGTCTCACCGCGCCCGAGATCGCCGCGGCGCTCGACACCAACGTCAACACCGTCTACACGCGGTTGCGCGCCGCACGAGCGGCATTCGCCTCCTTCTTGAGCCAGCGGGGCGCGGGCGAGGTCGCGTCATGAAGTCATTCGACGCCGATACTGTGCTTTCGCGCTATCGCTCCGCCACCGGTGTGCCAACCGATCGCCGCGAGCCGCTATGGGACGCGATCTCTCGCCGGGCGGCGGCCGGCGACTTGCCGGCAGCCGACGTCGCACCGCGGGGGGTAAGCGGCTGGTGGTCAGTGATCGGCACCGTCATCGCCGTCGGGACCGTGGTCGGTGCGATTGCGATCGGCCGCACGTCGCCGATGGGCCGTGCGGACGAACACTCGCCCCAGCCCATGGGCGCCGCACTGGACACGGTGTCTGTGCTCCCTGCCACGGTCGAGGCCCCGCCGGCGGTGCCTCCGCCGGCGACGACGACTACAGCCGCAGTCCCGCTTGCACCGCCGCCGGCACCCTCGCCGGAGTTGACCGCTCGGCGTGCGCGCGTCCACGCGCAGCCCGGAAAGAAGCCCGCAGAGGTCGACGATCTGGCCGAGGAGGCGCGCCTGCTCTCGCTCGCGCGGCGAGCGTTGAGTTCTGGACGCGTGTCGGCGGCCGCGAAATGGCTCGATGAGCACGCGCGGCGTTATCCGCACGGTCGCTTGGTCGAAGCCCGCGCGGTCGGTCGCATCATGGTGACGTGCGCGCGTAGGGGACCCGCGGCGGCCGAGCAGGCGAAGCAGCAGTTCCGAGCACGCTATCCCGGTTCGCCGCAGCTGTCGCGGGTTGACGAGATCTGCGCCGAGCGGCGGGAGTAAGATTGAGCAAACGGGATCGCCACGAGGCGGCGATTCGGATGTGTATGACGCGACGAGACCCGCACCTTCTCTCGGGCTGCTTGCTCGCGGCGACCGGATGCATGGTTGCTGCCGGGGACGTTGGCGAGCTCAGCCGCGGTATCTCGGCAGGCACCGGTTCGGCCGATGGCTCGACGTCATCGGGACCCCGCGGCTCGACATCCGTCACCGGGGAGGTGACCGGCGACGATCAACTAAAGCTCGACCTCCACGTGCCGGACATCGGCACGGACCCGCCCAACGAGATGCCGACCTGCGCGACGCTCGAGCAGTTCGGCACGACAAGCGTAGGGTGCGAATTCTGGAGCGTCGAACCGCCCCGACTGATGACCCCCGGCGGGCTCGGGATCGGCGTCGGCAATCCTTGGGATCTAGACGTTACCGTGACGTTCGAGGACAGCCGCGGTGTCGGAGAATCGCTGCGGCAAGTTGGGCAGATCGAGCTCGGGCCGCGACAGAGCGCCATGGTCACGATCAACGGACCCGATGGTCTCCTGGCCGGTGAGGTGCACATGCTCGACGTGGGGCTCAACCCGGTCGGCGCGTTCCGAGTCACATCCGACTTCCCGATTACGGCGATGCAGATCAACCCGGTCGGCGGAGCCCCAAGCGTTGTACCCGAGGCAAGCATGCTGTTGCCCACGAACGCGCTCAACCATTCGTACATCGCGACCGACTACGCAGGGCTTTTGACAGGGTTCGTCATCGCCGTCGCGATTGAGGACGGAACCACTGTCACGACCACCCAAGGCGACGTGCAACTCGATGCCTTCGACGTCCATGTCTGGGAGGCCAAGGACATCACCGGTTTCTTCGCGGGCGCCGATGCACCGATTGCCGTGTTCGCGGGCAATCGGTGCACGAACATACCGGAGAACGTGCCGTGGTGCGATCACGTTGAGGAACAGATGATCCCCTTGGCGGCATGGGGCACGCGCTACGTCGGCGCGCGGCACCCACCGCGCCGGCCCGAGGTGAACCCGACGCCGGAAAACGTGGTGTGGAAAGTGGTGGCTGGCACCGACGCCACGACGATCACGCTCACGCCAGCGGTGAGCGGCGGCGACATACACCTCGCGAGCGCCGGCGACTCGTTCGAGTTCGCCACGAACGAGAGCTTCCTCGCCGAGAGCGAACCCGACAAGCCGTTCATGCTGGTGCAGTTCATGACCGGCGCCGATGCGGTCGGCTTGTGCACTCAATTCCCCCCCTTGCCGGCGGGCGATCCGTACATGCTTCAGATGGTGCCAATCGAGCAGTGGGTGACGAGCCTGCCCTTTCTCACCGACTCTTCGTACCAACGTGACTTCGTCTTCATCGCCCGCGAGGCCGGCAGCGCGGTCGATCTGGCCTGCCTCGGGCCGATCCCCGACGATCGATTCGTACCCATCGCGGGGACTGTCTACGAGGTTGGTTGGGTCGACCTCGACGCGGACGGGGGTGGCGAGGGCGCCTGTGTCGACGGCCAGCAGTTCATCGAGGCCGATGCCCCGATTGGTGTCCACGTCGGCGGAGTCGGCTGCGCCGCTAGCTACGGCTACCCCGGCGGGCTAAATCTCGATGCGTTGTGGGATCCGCCCACCACGCCGCGCGGTTAACGGCGGCGTTCGTCGACCCAAACTCCGGGTGCGGGTCTCAGCGAGGATCGATCGCGCACCCGCGCTCGCTCTTGGAGAGGTACAGCACTTTGTCGTGGTAGCTGAGCACGAGTCGGCATCCCTCGAGCAGATCGATTCCGGCGATCATTGCCGGCCCATCGGCGAGCCCGAGGGAGGCGAACACCGGCAGATCGATGATCTGAATCGGCGGCGCGGGCCACACCACCTGGCCAAGGCTCAATTCACGGAAGCGATAGACGACCGCTCGCAGCGGTTGGTTATCGGCGCCGAGAATTTCCTGCTTCACGCGGGTGACTCCCTTTGTCCGACGCGTGACGCCGACCGAGAGCGCCGCGTGCCAGTTGATCACGGTCGCGCCGGCACCGAGATCGAGGACCGCGGGCATCGTCGCGCGGCCATCGAGAGTGAGGTCGACACGGATTAGGCCACCCGCCGCGAACTCCTTCATTGGAATCGCCGCGAGGTCGGTCAGCTTGTCGGGTGTGCGGGCACGTACCGAGCCGAATGCGTGGAGCACGAGCTTGCCCCTGGCGAAGTCGACCTCGACGTCGTGCATCGCCAAGAAGTTGCGGCCGAGCACGCCAGCGATCGGGTGGCCCAGTTTCTTGGTCAGGTGATCGAGGTCCAGCACGGCCGCCAACAGGCCGTTGTAGTTGCGCGGGCCAATGGCAAGATCCTGGAGCTCGACGACGCGCACCGAGCTGGCCACGTTTCCCCCGGCGCCCTCCGCTTGCGCACGCACGCCCGCATCCGCCTTGAGGCCGATCGCGTCGCGGGTCTGCGGCGTGATCACGGTCATGCTCGCGCCTGTATCGAGGAGCATGTTGATGGGCGTGCGGCTGCCAAGCCGCACGGGCACGGAGATGTGGCCGCTCGCGAGCTGCACCAATGGCAGCTCGACGGGGTCGTGCGACGCGGCCCTCTCCTCGACGTTGGCCTGCGCGGGCTGTGTCGGTGGCTCGTGCGGCGTCGATGGCTCGCTCGATGCACGTGAGCGTTCAGGCGCGGTCGGCGCGTTCGATTCGGCTTTGGGGCCGCAAGCTGCGAGCAGCGCAATTGCCAGGAGGAGGCGGCGCATTCGTCGAGCTTATCGGCTTCTGTGCCACCCCGGTCCGCAGCGCGGCGTGTCGTCCTATTCCGGCGTCAGTTTCTCCCATCGCTCGATTTCCTCGAGCGTCGTCATGCGCAAATCCGCGGGGGGATTGCCGGCCAACACGGCCTCGCGCAGCTGTTCTCTCGCCCGGCCCAATCGGCTCTTGACCGTGCTGACCGCAATCTCGAGGATCTCGGCGATCTCGGCGATCGGGAGTTCTTCCCAGTAGTAGAGCTCAATTGTGATCTGCTGATCGATCGGGATCTGTCGCAGCGCGGCCAGCAACAACCGCGTTTCCTGGCGAGTCGCGAACGCGAGACTCGGTGACGGCGAGACGTCATCGGCACAAACCGAGTCGAGCGCCGTCGCCCGCGAGCCTCGCATGCGCTTGCGGTACAGCCGAAACAACTGGCGACGAGCGATGGCAAGGACATAGGTGCGAAACGCAGCCTCTTGCCGGTAGCGGTCTCGCGACTCGACGCAGGCAAGGAAGGTCGCCTGCACGAGATCCTCGACGGCGTCGGGCGCCTTGCTCGCGAAAAACCGATGCAAGGCGGGCGTGTAGCGCTCGACTAGCTGTTGCCCCGAGCTGACGTCTCCGTCACGCCAGCGTTGGAGCAGCTCGGCGTCGGACTCGTCAGTCACGCCCGGTCTCCGCCTGCGCCGCTGCGAGTTCGCTCGCACAACGCCCGGTCAACCCGTGTTGTTCACCGAGCGTCGACAAGAACAGCGCGTGTGCGCGGGTCAATGCCGCCAGTCCTTCGGGACGGCGGCCGAGCTGGATCATTGCGTTACCGCACCTCCCGGAGGTTTTTGCACCCAAGAGGTGTGCGTACGGAGACCTCGGACAAGAGTGCGGACCCAACCGCTGCGCGGCCGGCGAAGTGTGTTGCAACGAGTCGTGCGGAGTCTGCACCGAACCGGGCGGATTCTGCATCCAGCAGGTATGCGAGGATCCCGACGATGTCGGCGTGACGTGTGGCCCATCGGTGTGTGGGGCCGGCGAAGTGTGCTGTAACGAGTCGTGCGGCATCTGCACCGAGCCTGGTGGATTCTGCACGCAGCAATTCTGCGGCGAGCCCGACGACGTCGGCCCCTCGTGCGGGCCGACGGTGTGCGCCGTTGGCGAGACGTGTTGCAATGACTCGTGTGGCATCTGCACCA
This sequence comes from uncultured Myxococcales bacterium, assembly GCA_902826865.1. Classification (GTDB taxonomy): domain Bacteria; phylum Myxococcota_A; class Polyangia; order Nannocystales; family Nannocystaceae; genus Xiheibacterium. Next base: position 764 of record CADEGN010000044.1, on the reverse strand, counting down.
AGCCGGGCGATGGCTGCACGAAACAACTCTGCAACGAACCCGAGCCGGAACCAGGCAACTGCGGTGGCGAATCGTGTCCAGAGGGAACGGTCTGCTGCAACGACTCGTGCGGGATCTGTACCCCGCCGGGCGGATCGTGCATTCAGCAGGTCTGCGAATAGAGCGCCTACCAGACAAAGGTAAGCCCTCTTGCCGCAACGAACGGGAGCCACGGTGTGGCTCCCGCTGCTCTTGAAGCGGGTCTCGTTCCGGGTTCGACGGAAGGAACCGCGGCACTGTGCGCTCTCGGCGTAGAGCTGCGTCGATTGCGTGATGATAGCCACAATAACTTCACGGTGACCGATTCGCGGCGGCGCGGACTTCTCGCTTCGGGGAGATGGCGTGCCCGTTGGGGTTCGTTCGCTTGCGAACAGCCCCTCTGACCCTCCCCGCAGAAATAGGGCGGGCCCAAATCGAGCACTGAGGAGAGCCGGCCGTGGGAAAAAATGCACAGATCGCAGGACTCGCGCTTACGGTGGCGGCGTCGGCTTGCTACCGCGGCCCATCGACTCCGGATCAAGAGGGCGGCGGGGCTGATACGGCGTACGGCGATACGGGCTCGACAACCGGACACGGCCCGATGACCTCTGGCACAGCCGGCACGACCGCAACTCCGGGCGACGAGAGCACCGAGTCGGGTTCGGGTTCGGATTCGGATTCGGAACCGCCGGGAAAATACCCCGAGCCGTACCCCGAGCCGGCGTGTCCCGCGGACTCGACAACGG
>CADEGN010000043.1 GCA_902826865.1 uncultured Myxococcales bacterium | reverse complement strand
CGCGAACGCGACCGGCGCGTACTCGAGTCCCCGCGCGGAAAATGCCGCGCGCACCTCGGCGCGGGCGTCGTCGCCCCACAACACCGGGAGTTGATCGGCGGCATCGCGGCAGGTGGCGGTTCGATCGGGGCGCAAGAGCAAGTACCCACCGACGATCACGCTGGCGACGCCAACCGCGAAGGCCGCCGCGACCAACGGGCGCTCGGTTTTCGGCGGATCGCGCTGGAGTTCGGCAAGGAGCGCATCCATCGAAGGGTGGCGGTCGATCGGATCGACGGCGAGCCCCCGCACCAGCACCTCGTGAAGCCAGTCAGGTACCGACGAGTCACGCGGAGGCGCGCTGACTCGCCCCTCAAGGACGTTGATTGCCAGCGACGCGACGTTGTTTCCGGCGAAGGGCCGGCTGCCGTAGAGGCCTTCGAAGAGAGCGACGCAGAAGCTAAACTGGTCGGCGGCTGGTCCGACCACGGTGCCCGCGTGCTGCTCAGGCGCCATGTAGGCCGGGGTTCCGAGCACCGCACCCGTGCGCGTCAGTACCGCGTCGGCCGGCATGCTCGCGGCCGACGCCGCCGGGACCCCCCAGAGTGCGGCGCTTGTGCTTGTGCCCGTGCTTGCGCTTGCGCTCTCGTGTGACTGCAGATCGGCGCGACGGGCCAGTCCGAAGTCCATCACGAGTACGCGACCATCGTTGCCGACGAGCACGTTGTCGGGCTTGAAATCGCGGTGCACCAAACCAACGGCATGCGCCGCTGCGAGCCCGCGTCCCGCCTTGACGAACACCTCGATCACGTCGCTCCAATCGCGCACGCTCTGCTCAAGCCAGGTACGGAGCGTCACACCGTCGACGAACTCCATCGCTACGAACACGCGGTCGCCGAGGGCGCCGACATCGTGCACGGTGATGACGTTCGGATGATGCAGCTTGGCCATGGCCTGGGCTTCGCGGAGAAGCCGACCTTTGCCACCGCTCGCATCGATGCCGCCTGTTCCACCGGGGTGCAGAACCTTGAGGGCGATGCGCCGATCGAGCTCGGGGTCGAACGCGGTGTACACCACCCCCATACCGCCCGCGCCGATGCGGTCAAGTACGGTGTAGCGCCCGATGGTGCCCCCCTTGGTGAGCGCCTCGCCCGTGGCTTTCGCCACGTCCTCGACCGGCACGACCGGAATCGTCTCTTCCTGCGCGCTCGACGAGGTGGCGGACGGCGGTTCGGAGCCCGGCATTCGGATCGCGAAGTTGAGGATCGCACGCGCGTCGGTGCGGCCGCAACGTCCCGGCGCCGCAGCTGAGTGCGAGGTGCTGCCACGTGGGCGCGCGTCGGCCGGCCGCTGCCATGGGTCGCGGGGGTCAGAAAGTCGGGCGGACGCCGCCAGGCCCTGCTAGCGTGCAGGAAATGACAGAGCCCGAGACCCCGCCTGAGGCTGCGCCTGCATTGCCCCCGGATTCCGAGGCCGATTCGTACGAGGCGCTCGAAGTCGAGGTCGCCCGACATTTCGAGGGGAGCTGGGAGGGCTTCCTCAAGGCCGTCGCGAACCCGTCGGAGATCCTCCACTTTGTCCTGCACCAACACTGCGCCGTTGATCCGGCGAAGTTCGAGGCTTGGGCGAAGGAGAAGCAAATCCCGCCAGGATGGGTCCCGCGGTTCTACATGACGCTTACGCCCGACGGCCAACTCAAGAAGTGATGCGAGCGAGATGGGCCGCGAGCTGGCGCAGCGGCTCGCGCAGCCGAGGGTCGGCGTCGATGCGTGCGCGCACGATCGCGCCGAGGGCCGGCCATCGACAGCCATAGCAGGTGCGGATCGCCGCGCGCCGCACCGCCGCGACCGGATGGGCGAGGGCACGGGTCCAGATGGCCAACAGGGCTGCGTCGGCCACGGCGGGGCGCAGGACAGCCAATCTCGACAGGCCCCGGATCCACGCCCCGGGCGGCGCGTTGTCGTTCATGCTGGCGAGCAGTGTTCCGCGGGCGACGAATCGAAACGCGCGCATGAGCTGGTCAGCGTGGGCTGTCGCTTGGGGTCCATCGATGGTGATAAATCGGACCTCGGCAACGTGATCCTCGAGGTAGGCGAGCTCATCGCCGGTGCTGGTCCTTATTCGCCGGCAGGCGAGCTCGGAGTGCCCGCGCGCGACATCCTCGAAAAGTTCGCCGCGCATCAGCAGCGAGGCGATCACCGCGCGAGCCTCGGCCGAGTCGTCGAGCACCAGGGTAATCACGAACGGACCTCGTCGCGCTCGTCGTCGTCGCGCGGCTCCCAGCTCGTCGGCGCGATCCCGTCGTCGAGGACCGCTTCGATCTGTCCACGTAGCTCATCATCGGGCTCGGTCGCGCTGGCTTCCTCGAGGAGTGACTCGTGGTTGTGCGACAAGAGGATATTGTAGAGAGTCGAACGTACGGATGGGTCGGGGTGCATCATAAAGCGCCGAAAGTGCACGACCACGCCGAGGTCGCTATGGCGCAGCGCCGAGATGACTCGCAGCAAGGGCGCAATCGCCTGGCCGCCATCGGCAGTGGCGAGCGCCGCTTCGAGATCGCCGGCGCTGTCGAAGCGAAACCCTAGCAGCGCCGCGATCACGTCGACCGGTAGATCGCGCGGGTACTCGCAACCGAAGTGGGCATTGACGCGGTCGATGACGGCGCCGTGGTCGGTCGGCCGGTAACGAACTTCGAGCACAAACACGTCGCGGTGATGCAGCTCGAGCGATAGGATCGAGTGTGACCAGCGGGTGCGGCGAGAGATCGACCACACCCGCCCACGCGCCTGCGCGCACATTTGTCTCTCATGGACGGCCATTCGGGCCCCCAGCTCGGGCTGGTCGGGGATCTCGGCGGGCCACGGGTCGTCGGTGTGCGCGCTACCCCACGCACCGGCGTCCATGAAAGGGTTGGCGGCGAAATAGCGATCGAGTTGTCGCGGGGTCGCCGGCACGACTCGCCCGGTCTCTGGATCGCGGACACCGAACTCGAGACGGTAACCGATGAACCCACGCGCCGATGCCGGTAGGCGGCATCGGTTGGGCCGTGCGGTGGCGGTGACGTGGCGTAGACGGTGGGTGAGCTCGGGCAGGGTGGTTCCGCAAGGCAACCACAGAAAGGGCGGCATCGCTTCGTCAAGCGCGAGCCAAAGCTGTTGTGGGCGCGCCGGGTCGAACCACAGCTGGATCCGACAGACGCTGCGATCTAGACCGCGGACGTCGGGGCCGCTCGCGACCGGGAGGGCGCGACGCACGAGATCGCCGGCCAGTGCGAGGGTCGCCTCGGTGTGAATCGTGCCCGCAGGCCCATCGCGCCAGCGCTCGATCGCATCCTGCGCCAGGTTTTCCGCCTCAAGCTGTGTATGCCAGCGCACGCCGAGCGCGGCGAGTCCGCTGTCGCGACCGAGCGCCTCCAACCACGTCGGGGCGTTCGGCAACCACGAGGGATCGACCGGTAGCGGATGGAGCAGCGCGGCCACGATTGGGGTCGAACGTTCGCGGCGCCACCGTGGGTCGAGTTGCGCGCGCTCACGAAGATGGGGGGCGCGAGCGAACAGGCGGCTCATCGTAGTCACCGCAGCATGGGTCTGTCCGCGGACGAGCAGGTTTGACGTGAGCTCGTAGCTGGCGTCGAGGTCGCCGGGCTCCTCGGCGAGCGCGGCCGCGAAGGCGGCATCGGCGTCGTCGAGTTGACCCAGCCGCGCCGCGAGTTGCCCCACGGCGACGCAGCGCGCGGCATCCTGGGGGTCGAGGGCCAGCGCTTCGCGGAGGAGCGCGAGGGCCTGCTCATGTTTGCCGCGCCTGCGCAGAAACTCGCCGCGCGTGTGGAGCAGCGCAGCTTCGCTGATCTGGTCGTCGAGGTTAGCCAGCCCTTCGGCCTCGACGAGGACGTCATCGGCCTCGTCCACGCGGTCGACTGCGGCCAGCAGGTGCGCACGGAGGAACGCCGCGGTGCTGGTCGGTCCGCCGGCCGCGATCGCGCGCTCGACTGCGACGAGCGCGTCAGCGGATCGCCCGCCACCGTGATGAAGAACGGCCAGGAGCAACCAAGCATCGACGTCGAGCGGGTCGACGTCGCGCAAGTGGATCTGCACCCGCGCGCTGAGGTCGGCGCCGTCGCCGAGATCGAAACCGCGGATCTCGCTGCAGAGCTGCTCGAAATACGGCGTCCCCATCGCCCGAGGACGCCAACCCTAGCAGGCGGCGGTTAGCACTCGCAACGCGGGCGCGGACGGGGACGCAGGGCGCCTCGATACCTGATCAGCGGCGGCGCCGTTAACGCAGGGCCGCAAGCACTGGGGCCGGACGATCGCCTCCGGGTGTCGATCCATGCCAGGACGAGGTGTGATCCGAGGCCCCGCGACCACCACGGATCCGTCGGACACCGCGACACGACGAGCGACGGCCTCGTCCGATACGGGGACCGCGTCGAAGTGCGAAGGGTGGGGGCACGTAGCTCCGCGAGCCATTATCGACGCTTCCGCGCAACTGCGCTAACTTCGACGAACGCGCCTCCGTCGAGTGATCCCACGGACCGGCAGTTTCCGTTGGCTGGCGCTCGCGTGCACCGTTGGCATCGTCGCCGTTACGGAGGGTCTGTTCACAGTCGAGTGGTCGACGCCCTACTGCAACGATCCGCGGGACGGGCCATCCTATGCCGCCTACGGATTCCCCTTTCCCTACGAACGGTTTTCGGGCGTCTCGTCGCTCCATTTCGACTTCGCACCACACATCTTCTGGCTGGATATGGCCGCCCTGCCGATGCTGCCGGTGCTGAATGCGCCGGAAATTTCGACCCCATCGTTGTTCATGTTGGGAGGCGTTGCCGTGAAGAAGTCGTTCGTCATTGTCGCGATCATCGTCGCTACCCTTGCCCTCGGTGGAATCGGTAGTTGGCTCGCCACTCGTACGGAGCCTCCAGCATTGGCGCAAGACCTCCGCGGATCGTCGCCGTCGAACGCAGTGGGTTCTCTGTCGGTGTCGGCGGCCAGCGCTCGAGGTTCCGAGGACGCGGACGTCGAGGATCTTCGGCGACGAAGGAATGAGTTGGTCGAGCAGCCGGCAGTGCCAACGAATCGGCCTCTGCCTTCGAACTACGAGATCAGTCGGATCGGAGGTCGCGTCACGGTCAATCTCGATGGCGGCGGTTCCCACGTGGCCGTGTTCGGCGGTAGTGGGGACGGACGGATCTACGCCGTCGATCCAACCGGGGAATTCAAGGAACAGATCCGAAAATCCCTGAGCGACGCCGATCCATTGCCGACACGACGGCTGTCGGGCCGCGCACTCGATATGGCAGGGGGAAGCCCTTGCCTGGGGCCGTTGTTCTCGCCGACCTGAGCTTCTCGTTGCACGGCAGCGAGCGCATTGCCGACGGAGCCGATGGTGCTCGGGCGGATTCCGCGGGCCGATTCTCCGTGGTGATCCCCGCCGACCGCAGCATCTGCCGGTCAGAATCTCCCGACCACCGCGATCCCGTGCATGGCGCCCTCACTCGATCTTGCGTAGATCGGGGCAATCCGCGTGTTCGCGGCCGCGTCAGTGCCCGAACGAAAGGTCTTGCGCTTGCCGGCCACCGACAATCCGATTCCCGCGCCCAACCCGGCCACGCCCATGACGTTCAGGCCGATGCCGGCGCCGCGCGAGAGCGGTGCCACCCCGATCGCAATGCCGTTGAACGCCCCCGCGAAAGCTAGGGTGAACAGCCCGCCGAGCCAGAGCTTGCGGCCCCGGGCTACACCCTCGGCGTCCACCGGCGCACCGATTCGGAGGCCGCGATTGGCGGCGATGGTAATCATGCGCGACCGCCGGTTGCCGCGCGCCAACCAAGCGTCGTTGGCCTGCATCCGCTTAACCCCAACCATGGCAAGTGGCAGGCCGATGGCAGTGTTGATCAACCCGCCCACCGCGAGCCCGAGACCAATCCCGGGCAGACACGTGACGCCCTGCGCCTGACCCTCGCTTCCGCACTTGAGATAAAGCGCTGAGCTGGCCGTCGTCGCGATGCCCACACCGACGAAGTACATCCCGGCGCTCGCCAACTCGTTGCCTGTCATGCGGGCCGCGGCCAGAGCATCGGGTTCGCCGTCGCGGGGACCCACGGCGACCGGCGCCGGGCGAGGGGGCGGCAACGGGGGGTCTTCGACGTCGTGGGCCGCCGCCGCCGTCGGGGGAGGTGGTTCGGCAGCAGGCACGACAGTGGTGGGTTGCAGGGCGAGCATCGTCGACAGGTATGCGGCCAGGTGCATGGGGTCCTCTCCCGTGAGGTGGCAACCGCAGTCATTTCGATCCGCGCCGACTCACCAACGCACGCGCGCGGCCGCTAGTAGCGGATCTCCACGCGAAACCACCCAGCGAACGACGGCCGGTCGCGCTCGCCCAGCGGCCGCGCGAACGCTCGGCCCGGAAACAGGATGGCGCCCTGCAGCCCCGCCTGAAACCACACCTGGCGGATCTCGTAGCGGGCGCGCAGGCCGAGGTCGAGCTCGGTGCCGAGGTAGCGCCTGCTGGCCGCTCCGCCGACGCTGTTGTGCGGCGAACCGCCGTTGAGCTTCGTCGTGTACACGTCGACAACGGGCACGGCCGAGGCGGCGAGCAGGGGCCCTGCCCAGACCTCGAATCGCTCACGGAAGGCATAGCTGGCCTTCGGGTGGAGGTAGACCGCGTTGGTGACGGTGCCGCGGGTCGGCACGTACTGCAGGCCATTGGGCGCAACGCCGGCGAGATTGGGATCGCCGGCGAGTATCTCGGTCTGCGCGCTTTGCCAGCCGCGATAGTATTGGAAGAGCAGCAGGCCCGCTGTGAATCCGGGCGCGGCCTCGAAGTCGTTGATCCTGTCGTCGTCGGGATCCGCATCGCCGGATGCGACGCCCGCGTCGGCGCCCACCAGCCAGCGGAGCGGATCCCCGATGAATCCGCGCGCCACCGCGGCGGCCTGCAGCACCTGGTGGCGCGAGAACTTGCCGCGCGCCACGTTCGTGCGCCCTGCGATGCCGACGACCTCGAAGGCGCCGAGGATCGTCAGATCGCCGCGCAGCGGCTTTGAGCCCTGGCCAGCGAAGTCGAACACGCCGACCTCCAGCGTGTTGTCGTTGGCGACGCCATCGTTGTCGTCCGCGTACCTTTGCTTGCGGTACGCGGCGTAGGCTCCAATGCTGGTGCCGGGGCGATTTTCCGGTTCCCAACGCACGGCCAGCACGCCCTGGCCGGCGAGATCGCCCCTGGTAAGATCGGCGAGCGGGTCGCGATAGACGAGATCAGCCGCGAGGACGACGATGAGATCCTGGCCTGGACCGCCGCTGCGAGACAGCGGCTTGGTGGCAAACAGAATCCGCTCTTGGAGCGAACCAATTCCGTCGTCGCCGAACTTCATGTCGCCGAAGCGATCCATGTTGTTGCCGTCGTTGGCGATCAGGCCCTGACCCCAGCTAAATGACATCTGACCCACGCGGAGCTGGCCGTAGCGCGTGGTCCACTGCAGGTAGAGCTCGCGCGGGTCGGCGATGTACATGCCATAGCTTTGCGGCGGGTGGCCATCGTCGAGAACGCGCTGGATGGTTGGATCGTCGGCGGTCGTGGGTGCCCAGCGCCCGTTGGCCAGGTCGAGCATGCCGACGATCGTGAGCCTTTGCCGCTTGCCCAGCGTGAGCACCGGTCGCCAACGAGCTCGGCCGAATAACATCGGCCCCTCGGCGTAGTCGTTGCCCTTGCTGTCGAGCGAGAAGTCGCCGACGGAGCCGACCACCGCACGAAGCTGGAGATCGGGGATGAATGTGACCGTGCGCCTGGCGTTGGCGTGGATCGCTTGCTCGCCTGGGTACCATCCAGCCAAGGTGGCGAGGGGCCGCGGTGGTCGGGAGATGACGATCACACCGGGGTTGGTGGGCCGAGCCGTCGGCCCCGCCGCCGCGTCCGTCACACTGGCTGTGCCGGCGGCGGCGGGGATCTCAGGTGGCGGCACCTCGACGTCGGCGTTCGCCTGCGGAGGCGCGGGCTCGAGCTCCGCCGGGTTCGCCACCTCCACGTCGACGGCCGCCGGCGCCGCCGGTTCAAGCGGGCCATCGTAGTGCCGGTCGTCCGGATCGGCAGGGGCAAGCGTCGCCGGCGCGACGGCGAGGGCGCAGAGCAGGAGGGGGCCGACCATCTTGGTGCGGCCAAGCTAGCAGCCCGTTGTGAAACCCCGCAACGCGAGAACGCCCCCGATTGCGGCGCAAACGGACGCGCTCATGCGAATTCTGCGAAAACGCTCGTCGGTGGGTGGCTGTGAGCCTGTAAGAAACCCGAACCGTGCGCCTCCCATCATCGTGCTGCGAGAGGTAACCTCTCGCAAATGTCCATTGTTCGCATCAGCCTTGCTGTCCTCGTGGTGCCTTGCGTGATCCTGTCGGCCTGCAACAACGACGGCGGTGGTGGAGAAGGGGCCCAGGGAACCCAAGGCACGACGAATGCCTCCACGGGGGCCGATGACAACCCGAGCTCGGGCCCGGACCAGACAACCGCGGCATCGGTCGACACAACAGCTGGCGCATCCGACACGATCGAGCCGACCACCACCGGGCAGACCAGCGCGAACCCAGACAGCACCGGCCCAGGCGCCGACCTGGTCGCGTTCCGCCTCACCTCGCTCTACGCTCGGGATCCGCACTTCTTCGTCGGGAACAGCCTCCTTGGTTGTCACGACATCACGGACGAGGACGCGAGCATTCTGACCGTCGACGTCCAATCCGTGAACGGGCAATTCAACGAAGCGATCAATACGGACGATCCGGAGGGCCCCGATGGCGTGCTCGATCTCAGCCTCCTTTTGATCTTTCGTCCCCTCGATCAGGCCGACGGCGCCATGGGCAATATGGACTTCGCCAACGGCAGTTGCTTGATCCCAGCCGAGGCCACGGTGTGCGACCTTCGCGAAGGGACGGAGCTACAGCCGGCCATGTACACGTCGCAAGCCGCCGGGACGTGTCAGGCGCCGGTCGCCGCAGAGCTGTCGTCCGAGAACTACTCGCCCGAACCCGGGAGCACGACGGGGCCATGTTTTCTGGCCGGCCCGTCGAGCGTGACCATCGCGACGAGTTTCGCGAGCCTCCCCCTGGAGATGGCGACCGTGGCCGGACAGTACGTCGGCGACCCCGCCGATGGCGTCGTCCAGGGCACACTCCGGGGCTTTCTCAGCACCACCGCGGCCGAGTCGGTCATGTTGCCGCGGCAGTTCCAAGCCCTGGTCCAAACGGTCTCCGACCTCTTGCCCGGGGGCGAGGGCTGTTGCGCCGAACATTCGGACCTGGACGGCGACGGCTGGTGGTTTTACGCCGACTTCGAAGCGGAGGTGGCCCCGTGGAACGGCGGCTAAGCACCCACATCGGGTGTGTGAACCTACGGATCCGGACGAAATTTTCCTGGACCGACGATCGTAACCATCCGTTGCGCCGTACGCATACCTAGACGCGAGGCACGTGACCAACCAATCAGACGAGACCTCGCAGCCGCGCCTTCCGATGGGATGGGCGGGCGGTAGCACGGTCCCCGACGCCCGCGGCGCCACCCGGCCGCCTGGGACTTCCGCATCATCATCTTTGCAGGTGGGGGCGACCCCGCGCCGATCGCCGCTCCTCGGCCTCGCGCTCGGGTTGCTCGGGGGCGGTGTCGTGGTCGCGGGCCTGTGGTTCGCGTTTGCCCAGACGGTGCCCACCGAGGGCACGCCCGTGGTGAAGGCGCCGTCGGCGGTCGCAGATCCTCCTCGATCCCCCGCCCCGGCTCCGGCGCCGACGACCGGACCCATCGCGCCTCGCTGTCCCGACGGAATGGCCTTCATCCAAGGTGGCAAGTTCTACATGGGCACCGACAGCGACGATCCCGTGCTCGCGACCGCGCGGCCCGCCCACGCCGCGGAGGTCGGCTCGTTTTGTCTCGACCTCCGCGAGGTCACCGTCGACGACTACCGGTCGTGTTCGAGCGTGGGGGAGTGCAAGCGGGCGTTCCGCAACAGCGAGTGGCCCCAAGGATCAACGCACGAGCAGGAGTGGCGCGACTCCATGGCTGCGCATAGTCCTCTTTGCAACGAGAACGCCGAGGATCGCGGTGCCCATCCAGTCAACTGCGTGGACTGGGGCCAGGCGGATCATTACTGCAAGCGCCGCGGCGGGGCGCTTCCCACCGAGGCGCAGTGGGAGTTCGCCGCGCGTGGCTCGGATGGGAGGGTATATTCGTGGGGCGACGCAAAGCCCACCGAAAAACACATGAACGGTTGCGGTCGCGAGTGCGTCGACTGGCGCGCGCAAGTCGGCCTCCCGCCCAACGACGCGCTCTACGCTGCAAACGATGGATGGCCTGGCACCGCCCCTGCCGGGAATTTCCCGGAGGGCATGGCGGCCCATGGTCTCTTGGATATGGCGGGCAACGTATTTGAGTGGACCGCCGACGAGTACCGCGGCTACGCGGGTGACGACGCTGAGGCCGGTGCCGCCACGTCCCGTCGCCGGGTGATCCGAGGTGGTGCCTTCAACAGCTTCCAACCCCAGTTCGCCGATCCTGCGCTGCGCTTCCCCCAGGACGAGGGCGCCCACACCCACGGCATCGGATTCCGCTGCGCCGCTGCGCCGCTACGCTGATGCTATCGCTCGGATAGACACCATGGACATCACCAAGCTGCTTACCACGCTGGCCGTTCTCGGCAGCTCCACGCTCGCGGGATGCGCGAGCAAAGCCGACAAGCAAACCGTGGAAGTGCCCGCGGCGAGCGAATCGAACGTTCCGCCGGCCCCCGAGCCGCAGCAGGGGTCAACCCCCGCTGCGCCGTCACCCAAGGCAGGCGAAGACGCCCTTGCCGCGGAGGCGCCCACGCTCGAGGAGCCTGTCGCTAAGGAGTCCGCCGCGCCGCCTCCGGCACCCGCCGTCGAAACCTCTCCGGCACCCGCGCCCAAGGCGAAGGCCAAGGCCAAGGCGAAACGCCGCGCGTCGGCGACGAAGGGCGAAGCCAAGTGCGGCGAAGGCACCTGCGCGTAGCAGGTTCTTCCCACCGCGCCCGACTACTCGCTGACGACCAGGACGCCGTCGTCGGTCGTCTCGACCGCACCAGGCTTGGCCAAGTACTCGACGATCGGGCTGCGGCGGCCGCCGCGGATCCGGCCTTCGGTCACCGTCACAGGGATCGGCTCGACCAGCTCGTATTTATAGCCCCGGCTGTCGATCCGCATCACGAAGGTGCGCTCGTCGACCTCGAGATTGCGACGCACGCCCACGTTCGTCTCACCCTCGCGAGTGTACGCGCGGTGGCGCAGGATGAACGAGAAGAGCCGTACCGCATCCATATTGTAGAGGCGGTGACAACCGTGGGAGAATCGGCGAAGGATCGACATGTAGTCGACGCTCCCGTGGGTTCGAATCGAGTTGTCGAACTCGGACGTGATGTTGCCGGCCTCGTCCTTGTTTTGGCGGATGTGATAGGCGGCGACGAGTCCGTACGCCGAGCGATAGCCGGGCCCGATCTCCGGATAGTTCACGTCGCGGCGGAACTTACCCTTGCGCCAATACCCCTTGATCAGCTCCTCAGGTGGCGTCGTCGCTGGAGGGATCCACACCGGGGCGGCCATGATGTCCTTCCAGACGCGCGCGCCCACGTCGGAGTTCTTGTATTTGAGCATCACCTCCCCGTCCTTCATCTCGTTGCGCCACGAACCGATCGTGGTGCGCCAATGCACGATGGGAATCCGCTGGCCTTCGTAGGTGACGTACAAGGTCAGGTGCGGGTAACGCTGGCGGGGCTGCGACTTCTTGTTCCCGAGCGCGTCGTAGGGGAAGTCGTACCAGACATCGCCGCGGTCGATCACCGCATCGAATTGCATGTCGGCGGAGTAGTAGTCCGGCAGCGGCGGAAGCTTGAGCGCCACCAGGAGCGCGGCGTAGGGCTTGTCGGACGATCCACCCGTGGTCTTGGCGGCCAGCTCGGCCCATTGCCCGAGGGTCGTCTTGGCCTTCTCGGGCGTGTCGATGCCGAGTTGGGCGACCGCCGCGTCGGTGAACTCGCCGGCCAGGTCGCGCAGCGGTTGCTCGACGCCGGCGCGATCCTTGTAGCGGAAGTCCTTCTTCCAGCGCGCCGCCGAGCCATCCTCGACGATCCCTGCCGCCGCGACGACGCGTTCCTGGACCACGCGCAACAGCCGGGCGTGCATCGCCTGCTCGGGCGTCATCGCCAATACGGCGATGTTGTCGTCTTTGAAGTGGCCCCAGCCCATGATGTCGTGCTTGCGCTCGAACGCGGCGAGGGCGTGGGTGGTCTCGGCGTCGTAGATCCCCGGGTCGAACTGCCCGCGCCCACCGTTGGTCGAATAGAGCTTCTCGCAACGGAAGCGGATCTGGGCATTGGCGATGACGTCGACCTCGGCCTGGACTTCGCGCCACCGCTTGTACATCGAAGCGGTCTTGGGATGGTTTGCCGCGGCCTGCAGCCCCTCGGCCGTCTTGGGATCGAGTTTGGCCTTGCGCGCGAGCTTGAACAGCTCGGACTTCATCCACGATGCCGCGCGTACCCGCTTTTTCGCGCTGGCCTTCGAGAAGGAGATGTCGCCGGTGAATCCCGCGAACACGGCCGGGTCGTATCCCGCCTGCTTGAGGCACGGATCGAGCTCCGACGGCAGCTGTTTCCACTCATCCGCGACGACCGACAAACTGGGTGGGATCCCGTACAACTCGAGAAAGTTGTGCTCATGGGGATCGAGTGGCTCACCCCAAAGATCGACTTGGTCGTTGGCGAGTCCGATGTAGCGCGCGCGGTACTCGTTGGGCTTGCTGTCGTCGACGCCGGCGGTCTTCTCGGTGAAGATGTAGGGCGTCCAGTCATCGGACAGATCGACCACCGTGTAGCCCTGGGCTTCGGCCGCCGCGATGTCGACCCCCTCCGGCGTGCCGCCGTCGAACCGCCAGGCGGTCTTCGCGGGGTGCTCGCGCATGCTGCCCTTGGTCGTTGGTCCGATCGCCGCCGGCGAGGCCTTCGGTTGCCCCGGGGTGGAGCCCGCTTCGGTTGCCGGGGCCGAATGACCCGGGTCGGGTTCGTCCCCGACCTTGGTCGTCTGGGAGCACGCACTTGCCAGTGCGAGCGCGATCAGCCATCCACCACGCATCGGGGCACCCGTCATCTCGCCTCGGATCCTAGCCTGCGCGTCTGTGACGCGCCAAAGCGGCGCCGGATTTCCACACGGGATCGGCGGTCTACCACCAAGGGTGGTCACGTTGCGGTTCTCCCTTGGAGGCAATGCCCCACATCGCCCCGCTCCGGGGGCGTCACGGCCGGGATCGGGGGCCGAGCGCGTCCGCGCGGGAACTTTACAAGGGTTGGCGACCGTGCCACCGTCGCAGGGGTCAAAGATGCGGTTCGAACACGTCTTGCGCTACTTCGTCGTCCCAGCGTTCGCCATCGCGCTTGGAGCCACGGTGTCCTCATCGTGTATCGGCGTCAACTACCCCACGGTCGCGTTCCGCTGCAACCCGCGTCAGACCGACAACTGTCCCGAGTCGCATTTTTGTTGTTCGGATGACCCGTCGACAGCCGACGGTGCTCTGCCCACGTACGTCGGCAAGAGCAACTCGGGATCCACGCCGATCTACGCGGATGCGGCCAACAGCGCCGGTACCTCGGGGATGTGCGTCGATCGCAACAAGGTCGGCGCGCCGCTGCGGCTCGCCTCGCCGCAAGCCGCCGGGTGTCCGATCCCGTGCAACCCCACCTGGAGCGCGAGCGAAGTCGGAGAAGTCTGTGGCACGGGCGGGTTCTCCTGCTGCCAGACGGCCGAGTTAGGGCCGGACGACTGCGTGCAGACCAAGAACGGCCTCTGGCGTGCTGTCACCGGCTCGGACATCGGCACGAGTGGCGGCGTCGATCAAGTCGTGCCACGGACCAACTGGACCCCGGCCGCGCACGATACCCATCAGGATCCTGGGGGGAATGTCTGCAAGGCGCTGGCCGGTGGGGACACGAGCTCGGCGGCGTTTTCCGAGTGCACCCGTCACCTGACAGTCGCGAACCAACGCGGCTTTTGTATGCAGCTGCCGGCGGGCGCCGGGTGTCCGACGGTGGCGCCGACGTACATCGACGCCTGTGAGGCCAAGAACGGCATGGCTGCCCCGGGCGGCGGTTGAGCCGCGCGCGCCCGCGCGCCCGCACGTGAACGCGCGCGCGCACGTGAACGCGCGCGCACCCGAGGGATCGAGGAGGGCTGCCCGCGTTTGGCGCAAGCGGGGAGTCGGGGGCGATTTCCCGTAGCCATGGCCCGACTGGGCCCCCCAGGCGGGTGTCCCGGTTGCCAGGGGCGAAAACTCAACTACAGTCGGGCCCCCGGTGGCCGCCCCAGCCGCCGCCTCGGATCGCGCCGATGACGTCCATCTCCCGCAAAACCACCAGCGCCCCGTCGTCGCAAGCCCGCAAGCGTGCGGGCGCCGAGCGAATGTCCACCGCGGCGCGGACCAACGGAGCGTCGGCTGGCAAGCGGCGAATGGTTGTCGCCGCGCCCGCCAAGGCCGAGGCCAAGCCGGGCAAGTCGGCGGGCAAAGCTGCGCCGGCGCGCAAAGAGCCCAAGGCCGGCAAGGCCGCGAGTCGGGCCCGTGCCCTCGCGGTGGAGGACACGACGGCCGCCGAGCTCGACGACGACGTCGAGCTCCCACGCCCCCGCTCGGGCGGCAAGAAAAACGGCCGTCAGCTGGTGATCGTCGAGTCGCCTGCCAAGGCCAAGACCATCAACAAGTATCTCGGCGCGGATTTCGTGGTCCACGCGTCGGTCGGCCATATCCGCGATCTGCCGGAGAAGGCACCCAAGGGCGAGAAGCAGCCCGTGCCGGGGGTCGATCTCGAGCACGACTTCCGGCCGACCTACGTGGTGCTCGCCGGCAAGCAGAAAACCGTCGCCGAGCTCAAGCGCCTGGCCAAAGACGCCCCCGAGGTCTGGTTCGCGACCGACCTCGATCGCGAAGGCGAAGCCATCGCTTGGCACCTCGCCCAGGTCCTTGGGATCCCGCCTTCGCGGGCCAAGCGCGTGGTGTTCAACGCGATCACCAAGACCGAAGTCCAGCGCGCGTTTGCCCACCCCCACGCAATCGATGAGGCCAAGGTCAACGCCCAGCAAGCCCGCCGGATCCTCGATCGCATCGTCGGTTACCAAGCCTCCCCGCTCCTGTGGAAAAAGGTCGCGCGCGGACTCTCGGCCGGGCGCGTGCAGTCGGTCGCGGTTCGCCTCATCGTCGAGCGCGAGCGCGAGATTGCGGCGTTTGTTCCCGACGAACGCTGGGAAGTCTCGGCCCTGTTGACGCGCGCGGTCGCCAAGGTCGATAAGCTCACCAAGGGCTGGCTGGCGCTTTTGGCCGAGCGCGACGACAAGGGCAAGGGCCCGACCGTGAAAGCCAAGAACGCCTGGCTCGCCGATCAGGGCGGCATCGAAGCCGAGCTGGTGGAGATCGGCGGCAAGAAGTTCGAGCTCGGATGCCCGGCGAATAAGCCCAAGGATCTGACCGCGGAAGTGCGCAAGGTCGCCGAGGCCGTCGGTCTTACGTCGATCGATGTCGCGACCACCGAGGATGCCGACGGCAAGGGACCAGCTCGGTTTGTGCGCAAGGTCAGCGGCAAGGTCGCCGCCGGCGTTCGTTACGTGGTCACCGCCATCGAGACCCGTCGTACCAGCTCCAAGCCGGCGCCACCGTTCATCACCTCGAGCTTGCAGATCGCCGCGGCCAACCAGCTCGGGTTCTCGGCCCAGCGGACCATGCGGGCGGCCCAGGCCCTGTACGAAGGCGTGGCGATTCCTGGCGAGGGTCAGGTCGGTCTCATCACCTATATGCGCACCGACTCGACCAACCTCGCCGCCGAGGCCGTGGCGGAGGCGCGCGAGTACATCAAGAAGCTCGGCGCCAAGTACCTCCCGAGCGAACCGCTTTCGTATGCCACGTCCAACAAGGACGCGCAGGAGGCCCACGAGGCGATTCGGCCGACCTCGGCGATGCGGCGGCCCGACGATGTCGAGGCCGCGCTCACCGCCGATCAGGCCAAGCTCTACGATTTGATCTGGCGGCGCTTCATCGGCTGCCAGATGATGCCGGCGCAATGGGACGGCACCGCCGTCAGTTTCACCCGCGCCGACAAGAAGACCGGCGCCGTGCTGCGCGCAACCGGGCGCGTGCTCGCGTTTGATGGCTTCTACAAGGTCGTCGGGGTCCCGACGGCGTCCGACGAGCAGACCTTGCCGGAGCTGCCGGAGAAGGCCGAGCTCGGCGCCTTCGCGATCGATGCCGTCCAGAAGTTCGGGAGCCCGCCGCCGCGTTACACCGAAGCTTCGCTGGTGAAAACCCTCGAGGCCGAAGGCATCGGTCGTCCGTCGACCTACGCGTCGATCATCAGCGTGATTCAAGAGCGCAAGTACGTCGAGCAGCTCGAGCGTCGGTTCTTCGCCACCGATCTCGGTGAAGTCGTCACGGATAAGATGATCGAGGCGTTTCCCGCGCTGATGGATGTCGGTTACACGCGGCAAATGGAGTTGGAGCTCGACAAGATCGAGGAGAAGGCCGCCGACTGGGTGAAGATGCTGCGCAACTTCTATGGGCCGTTCTCCAGCGCGCTGGAGAGTGCGCACGAGGAGATGACGCACGCGAAGGCCGAGATCCAGGCCGCGCCCTACAAGTGCTCGAAGTGCGGGAGTCGGACGTGTTATCGGTTCGGCCGCAATGGCCGGTTTTTGTCCTGCACTACGTACCCAGAGTGCGACTATTCCGCGCCCATCGATCGGGATGGCCGCCCGCTTTTGCCGGAGCTGGTCGACATCGCGTGCCCCGAGGACGGCTCGGATATGGAGCTTCGCAACGGCCGGTTTGGGCCGTTTCTCGCCTCCGTGAGGTACCCGAAGACCACGTTCGTGCTCAACATCGACAAAAAAGGTGGGGTGAAGTTTCCGGCCCCGCCACCGCTCACGACCGACATCGAGTGTCCGAAGTGCAATAGCCCGATGAACCTGCGTCGGGGCAAGCGCGGGCCTTGGCTCGGTTGCTCAGCGTTCCCCAAGTGTCGCGGGCGCGTGGCCTGGACGTCTGTCGAGGAAAAGCAGCAAAAGAAGCTCGAGAAGCAGCTCGAAGCCCACGAGAAGGAGCACCCGCCGATCGTGGTTAAGACCCGCGCTGGCAAGCCGATCGCCGAGGGCACGCCGGTCCAGTCGTTGCTCGTCGAGGGGCGCGTGGCGGAGCTCTCGCTTCATCCGGAGGCCGCGCGCGAGCTCGGGCTCGTCGCCGGTGGCCGCAAGCGCGCCAAGGCCTAGGGACGCGCGACGTCGGCCGGCGCGACGGTGCATGACGCGGAGCGGGCGAACACCGCGGTGTTTGGTTTGCTCCCAGGCCTATACGGACTACGGCCAGTTGGCGCCGTCGGGGGCATCGGCGTCGAGCCACTCGAGTAGCGTTGTTCGATCGGCCGCCGGCATCGGTTCGCCGCCGCCGGCATCGCAGTAGATCGGCTGCGGCATCGGCAAGGGCGCGCCGACGGCGACCCGCTCCTTGCCCTTGTCGATGTTGGTCACGCCGGGGGCGTATTCGGCGTGCCACTCGGCATGGGTCGTCATCTTGAACGGCAGCGAACCAGGATAGACCGGCAGGCCGCCGCTCAGCGGGCCCGGCGTCAGGTGGCAGCCGCAGTTCGCCGCGAGGATTGTCCCGATCTCAGTGGGGATCTGGTTTGCCCCGCTGCCAGAGACGATCGGATTGGTCGCGTCCGGGTCGAGCTCGTCGAGTCCGCAGGCGCCGAGCATCGGTGCGCCGGTGCTCGATCCTCCATCCGACTCACCCCCGGAACCTCCACCGCCCGGCAGTTCAGCGCCGGCGATCCAGCCGATCACGATCGCGATGTCGGAGAGCACCGCCGGATCGGTGAGGACCGCGGCGAGCGGCATCCTGTCGCCGGTGATCGCAATCGTTGGACTGGCGAGCATCTTCTGCGCCAGGTAGCTGTTGCCGACGTTGCCCAGCTCCACGAGCGGGATGGGCACTTGTTGCGCCTGACGCCCGATGATCGCGGCCGACTCCGCGGCGGTGAGGCTGAGCCCTTGCTGCGCGGCGCCGTTGCCGTGGCAACCGGCCTGATTGCAACGGGCGTCGAACACGCGTTGAACCTCGTCAGGGATCCCTTGCCCGTTGGATCCCCCGTCGTCCACCCGCTCGAGCTGAATGCAGCCGGCGCTGGCCAGCATCAGCCCCGTGATGATGATCCGCGCGCTCATCACACGCCTCCCTTCGTGCCAGCGACGCGGGCGCTGGCTCCTTCGCTGGCCTTTTCTTTCTTCTGGCGCTCACGCTTCGCGTTCACGCGTTTGCCGAGGGTGAAGTTGCGGCCGAGATTGAAGCCGAGGAAGAAGTTGGCCTTGAGAAACGGGTTCTTGCTGTCGACGCCCGGGGTCTTGAACGGGTTGCCGCTCTGGCCGCCGGGCGCCGCGAGGTTGGTGTGAATCTCGCGGTTGTTCGTGAAAAACACCTGGAAGAAGTGCTTGCCGGTGGTGTACGAGCCACCGATGCTCCACGCGCCGATCTTGCTCCCGTCGGGATTGGCATCGCCGCCGCGGTAGTAGAACTTGTTGGTCACCGCGCCATCGGGGATCGGCAGCAGCCACTCGAGGTCGATCCCCCATTGGCGGCGCCTGCCCAGATACACGCTGGTGGCGAAACCGAGGTCGAAGGTATCTCGCGTGTCTTTCGCCAGCACCGGACCGCGACCGTCTTTGAAGTCCACGATCACACGGGTCGCGTGATTCGTGCGAAGCGAGTACCCGGCGGTTAGCATGGTCGCCCAGCGATCCACGAACCACAGGCGAGAGAGCATCAGCTGGAAGTCGCCCGTCCAGGGGTTTGCCACGTCGAAGTCGCGAAACCAGCTCACCGAAGCCTGGATCCCGAGCGACACCGGTCTGCCCTCCTCCTGGCGGAGCGGGACGTACTTGGTGCCGAGTTCCCAGCCCTTCCTTGAGTTGGTCCGGCGCAAACGGACATCCCAGCCGTCGAGGATCCCGTAGGCCATTCCCATGCTCATGATGACGCCTGCGTCGAGACCAAACGCGCCGCGCTCGGTGCCGATGCGACCGAAACGGTGATCGATCCGGTACTGCAGCGTCTGCTTACCGAGGGTGGTGGTGGTGGGCAGCACGATGTGATCGGTGCCGTGAAATGGCTTCACCTTGCGCTTCGGTGGCGCGGACGGTTGGCCGGCGCCCTCACCCGCGCCGGCTGATGGGCCCTCGTTGTTGCCCGCGTTGCTGGCAGCGTCCTTCGGAAGCGCACTGATCCAGTCGCGCACCGCTTTGATCTGGGCGGGCGTGAGGGGGTCCATGTCTTGCGGCATGAGGTCGCCCTTCATCGCCGGCGTGCCGAGGACCTTGTCGAGCAGGTAGCTCGCCTCCGGATCCCCCGGGACCACCAGCATCTTGTCGGTGGCGGCCGATCTTATGCCGGCCAGGCGGGTGAGATCACCATCGAGGCCGAGGGCGCCTGGGTCCTTCGAATCGCTGCCGTCGCCCGAGTGGCACATGGTGCAGACGTCATCGAAGATCTTCCGGACGGCTTCCTGGCTGGGGGCGGCGGCGGAGTCGGGGGCCGAGAAGAGGGTCGAGGCGAACACGAACGACGGGGTCATCGGCACGGGCAGCATACGTCAGATGACCAACAACGGGTACCGCCCGGGCTCGCCGGTCTCACTGCCGTGAAGCGGGCGCGCGCCGCTCGACGCCGGGCTGGTAGTATCTGTCGCGATGGTTGCGCGCCACCACCTCGGAACATTTGCAGGACTCCCACGCCTCGCCGCTGCGCTGGCCGCGACCATGGTCGTTGCCGCATGCGGTGGAGGTGCGAGCAACGATCAGAAGGTGCCGACGAAGGCGAGCTCGAGCGCCGCAGGCAAGACCGATGATCCGAAAGTCGACGCCAAGCCTGGTGCCGACGGCAGCCGTCCCGAGGGGCCCGGGGTCGACGCGGGCAAAGACACGGCGGGGCACGATGCCGGCAATGCGGCGGAAGGCAACGCCGGGGCCGATGACAGCAAAGCCGCGGGGGATGGCAAAGCGGCCGATGACGGCAAGGCCGCGGAGGACGGCAAGGCCGCGGAGGACGGCAAGGCCGCGGATGACGCCAAGGCCGCCGACGATGGCAAGGCACCGGCCGATGCCCCGGCGTTGCTCGGCGAGGTCAAAAACAAGAAGACGACCGATGAGCGCGCGCTGGCGGCCTTGTCTGAGGCCGAGGCGGGCGGGAGCAAACCGCGGGATCTGGCCAAGGCGGCGTACGATCGCGGTCAGAAGCTGTTTGCCGAACCGGAGCGGGCCAAGGCGTTCTTTGAGTGGGCGGCGGCGAAGGACCCCAAGTACGCCGATCCCGTATTCGCCTTGGCGAAACAGGCGGTGATGGCGGGCGACGAGGCGGTGACCGTCGACTATCTCAAGCAAGTGAAGTCGCGGGGCGGCAAGAAGTTGCTGTCGCAGATCGACTTTGATGCCACCTGGGAGATCGTCAAGGACGACCCGGCGGTGCGCAAGCTGATCGACGGGTGAGCATGTCCGGCGTGTTGTTCGTCTGCCACGCGAACCTGTGCCGCTCCCCCCTGGCCGAGGGAATCTTCGCCGACATGGCGGCCCGCGCGAGCGTTGCGGTGCCGTTTGTTCACGACAGTGCCGGCTGTTGGGCCGACTACGGCTTGGCGCCGCACCCAAATTCGGTTGAGGTCGCCGCGCGTCACGGCATCGACCTGCTCGCGCTCGTTGGCAAGTCGCGACCGATTGCGCCGGAGGATCTACAGAAGTTCGATCACGTGCTGGTGATGGACCGATCGAACCTCGCCGATCTCGATCGCCTGCGCCGAATCTCCGCGTTTGGCCCGGTCGCGGGCGGCCATGCTCGCGTGCGCCTGTTTCGTCATCTGGTCGATCCGCGGGCGGAGGGCCTGGCGGCGGACGTCCCTGACCCGGTTGGTCGGGGGCTCGATGCGTACGAGCGCACCTTCGCGATCCTCGAGCAGGCTTGCGCCGCGCTCATGCGCGAGCTAGAGCGCCGAACAGGTTGAGCTCAGGCGGCGCTGCGACAACCTGCGGGTTGCCACAGCCGTTCGCACAGCGCGAACCAACGCCGTGGATCGGCCGCGGCTTCCACCCACGCGCGCAACCGCGGGTCGGGCCCGAGGTCGGTGGCGAGGCTGCGCATGCGCGCGGGGAGGTCACGACTCGCCACCACCGGCATCGGCGTTCCCCCGGCGAGCGCGGTCCAGGCCGCGCGCTCGCGCTCGTCGACGTCCGCGACCGCGACGATGCCCTGGGCGAGCGCTTCGAATCCCGTTCGACCAAAGCCGTCGTCCCCGGCGACCAGCGCGAGGTGACAGCGTCGCCGCTGCTGCAAGACCCGGGCGTGCGCCTTGTTGTTCATCACCTCGACGCGCACGTCGGTGAGGCTGCGCGCGATGGTCTCCGCGGTGTCGACCAGTTGCTCGAGGACCGGGCGTTCGCGCAGTGGCCGGCTCGAGCAAGCGAACACCGAGCGCGTCGGTCGGCGCGCCCGCATTCGCGTGCCGGGCGGCTGCGGCAGCCAGGGCGCCCGCCAAAACGGGAGAAACGGAGCGATCAGCTCGCCGACCGGGGCGGGTTGCACGACCGTGGTGACGATCGCCCATCGGTGCGCGTCGGCGAGTTCGGCGAGACGGGCGAGCTCGCTTGGTTCGCGCCGCTCGTCGCACTGCAGCACGACCCGCGGGCCGTCGGGTCCGTGGCAGCGGGTGGGCACGACATCGCCGAGGAGGTCGATGTCTGCCGGTACCAGGTCGACGAGGTGAAAAACGTCGGCGGTGCGTAGGAGGTGGGCAAGCTCTTGCCCACCGTCCCAGACGTCGGCGATGTCGGTGGGCCACGCGAGCGCGGGATCGTTGTCGAGCGTCACAACCCGGACGGGTGCGCCGCGCTGGCGCATGCAGCCAGCGAGGTGGAACCACGACCCCCCGCGATCGCGACGAGTGATGACGAGCGCCGACATCCGCAGGTTTCGTAACGCGTGGCCGGACGAACACCAGCTGTGGCCGGCGTTTCGTCGTGGTCCACCGCGCCGTCCCGGGGACCGGGGTGGGTCGCGTTCATCACGCCACGATGATGCCGGCGTAACCAACCACGCGGTCGAAGTCGCCCGACCGCTCGCCAGAGTTCGTGTAGCCCACCAGCTCCGCGCGCTTTGCCCCGCGGTCGTCTGCGTACGTCAGCGCCACAGTGGTTGGCACGTAGCCGCACATGCTGATCCGCTCGTGCTCCACCGTCGTGTGGAGGCCGGGACCGTCGATCGCGACCATCCGCGCGATCGCGTGACCGTCCAGCTCTGCCGCGGCGGCGGCCGAAATGTAGTGAGACATGTCGGTGCTGGCGACGACCAGTGTGTCTTCGGCCGTGGCTGCTATCGCGCGCGATAGCGCGTGGCCGAGGGCAACACAGGCGTCGAGGTCGAGTCGCCCGAGCACGATGGGCACGATCTCGGCGTCGGGCCGGCGAGCCAGCAACATCGGTAGGTGAACTTCGATCGCGTGCTCGCGCGCGTGGGCCGAGTCATCGAGGTGGGCGGTTGGCGCCTCGGCCATGATCGCGTCCCGCAACGCGGTCGCGATCGGTACCGTCGCGCCCGGGATCTTCCACGGTCCGCCGGACCACACGGAGATCCGCGGCCCGATCCCGGTGTGGTTCGGACACAGCAAAACCGTGCGGCGGGGCGGGGCACAGCGCGCCCAGGTCTGGCCGGCGAGATCTCCGCTGTACATGTATCCAGCGTGCGGCGCGATCACCACCAGTGCCGGCGCTGCGGCGTGCGCGTGGGCCATGCGGGCGGCGACGTCCCGTGCGAGTGCCGTCGACTCGCCGGGGTAGAACCGTCCGGCCACGGCCGGCTCGCGCATTCGGGCGGTCATGGCTCGGTCACCACCAACGTCGAGTTTCGGGCGACGCCTTCGAATACCTGGATCTGGTCGGTCACCGGCCAATACACCTGAACCTCGGCGACCGGATCTTCGCCGACGGGCAGGCCAAAGTGGGCGATCCGCTCGCTCTGTCCCATGAAATAGGCCTGGGCCCCGATCTCGCGCATCTGCACCGCGGCGCCGGCAATCGCCATAACGCTGACGCGGGCCCCAACCCCCTCGGTGTTGGAGGACGTCCCGATCGTACGCACGCGCAGCCAGTCGCCGTCGTTGCCGTTCTCGTTGCGGTAAAGCTGCGCACTGTCGCAGCTGTTGGTGAAGAGGAGGTCGAGGTCGCCGTCGTCATCGTAGTCGAACGTCGAGATCCCGCGGCGCTGGCGACCGATCTCGAGATTCACCGACGCGGTGTGATCGATGAAGCCACCGACACCGTCGGCGCTCCAGAACTTCACGGGCTCGTTGCTGTGCGCCATGTAGTAGTAGCCCGAGCCGGCAACCAGATCGAGATCAGCGTCGTTGTTGGCGTCGAAGAACAGGGTACCCCAGCCCCAGCCCGATTCGTTGACGCCAAGCGCGTCTGCCACGTTGTCGAAGGTCTGGTCGCCGTTGTTCGAGTAGAGCCTGTTGTCGTCGATCAACCCGTTGATGCTGATCGAAGTCACGTACCAATCGAGATCGCCGTCGCTGTCGAAATCGGCGATGGTCGAGCCCATGCCGTTGCGGTCGAGACCGGTGCCGGCTGCGAAGGTGCGGTCGACAAACGTTCCGTCGCCTGCGTTCCAGAACAACCGACTGGTGCGGAAGTCGCCGGTGACCGCCAGCTCCGGATATCGATCGCCGTCGAAGTCGGCGAACGCCGGTGCGAAGGAATACGTGCCGGGGACGTCGTCGCCGACCTCCGCCCAGACATGGTCCATCGAAACGCCCGCGATTGCGGTCGTGTCCTCGAACGTGCCCGGTGCCATTGCGCCGAGGTTGCGTAGCAACCGAGAGTGCGACGGCCCTTCGCCCAGCCCTGGCACGGTGCGCCACTCGCCGACGAAGATGTCGAGAAAGCCATCGATGTCGTAGTCGCCGAAACCTACCTGAGTGGCCGTGTGGATCCGGTCGGTCGCGAGTGCGGCGCCGCGAGTGAGCGCCTCCTCGGTGAACACACCCGTGCCGTCGTTGATGTAGAGCATGTAGCGATACGACCCGATCGACGTGGCGTAGAGGTCGAGATCGCCGTCGTTGTCGATGTCGCCAAAAGCCGCGCCCGCGCCGTTGCCGACGTCCACGAATCCGGCAGCTTCGCTCACGTCTGTGAACGTTCCGTCGCCGTTGTTTCTGAATAGAATGTTCGTGTCTTGCGTGCGCGTAACGAACAGATCGAGATCGCTGTCGCCATCGACGTCGCCGATGGCCGTTCCAGCGACCATCCTTTCTGGGGTGCAGTAACTTCCGATGCCGGTGCCGACTTGCTCGATCAGACAGTTAGGCGACGCCGAGCACACGCCCTGCGTGTAGTTGATCCCCGCGTCCATGGTCAGATCGGCGAACTGGGGGATCTCGGCGGGGCCGGTCGCCGCGCCGGCGATATCGGAGCGGCCTGCCGTGGTCGACTCGCCGAAGCTCGAGGTCGACGCACTGGTCGCCGACGAAGAGCTCTCCGAAGCGGGCGTGCCCGTGGTAGTGAGCGAGGGGCCCGTCGTCCCAATGCCTGTGGCGTCGCTCGCTTGGGTGCCGTGGTCCGCTGTCGAAGCAGCGGTTGTCGGATCCACGTGCCCGCTTGAACTGTTCACCTGCGGCTGTTGCCCAACGGCGACGACGTCCCCGCAACCGCCGGCTGTCATGGCACCGATCGCTAGCGCAGCTAAGCAGCGACTGGCTCTTGGTCCAACCATTCTCGTTACCACGACCAACCTCGAGGGCGATTGCGAGGATACCCTAGTCCCTTGGAAACCTGATTCGTGGCAAAAGAACGCCGACGACGGCGGTGTTCTTTTGTCGCGAATCAGGTCTTCCAGGGGACTAGTGCATCGCCGTCGAGGCCGCGCCAGCAGCCACGTGCGCAAGGTCTCCGGCCGCGCGGCGTGATTTGGGCGGGCGGCCCGCCGGGCAGCCGGCGCCGCCACCCGGTTGTGGGCTTCGCGGTTGTGGGGTTAGGGTCTCGGCCGGAAGAGGTCCGCATGCCGCCGGGACGATTTTTGCGTTACGTCGCGCCCAACGCCGTCACGGCGCTGGGGATGCTGTTTGGGCTGCTGTCGCTGGTCGCGAGCTACGAACACCGATTCGTCGACGCGGCGTGGCTCATCATCTGGGGGGTCCTGCTCGATCGGCTCGACGGCCTGGTCGCGCGTTCGCTGCGGGCGACCAGCGACTTCGGCGTCCAGATGGACAGCTTCGCCGATGCGATCAACTTCGGGATCGCACCGGCGTTTTTGATGTTTGTGACCCTCGAGGATGCGACGGCCCTCGGCTTCGCCCAGGGAACTGGACGTCTGGTGCTACTGGGCGCCTGCGGGTTGTGGGCGCTGGCCAACGTCTTCCGTCTGGCGAAGTTCAACGTCGTTGCCGAGCAGCCCGTGGCCGGACCCAAGGTGTTTTTCGGTGTGCCGACCACCCTGGCGGCTGGCGTCCTGGTGATCTGGTACCTCGTGCTCACCAAATACGGGATGCCCGGCGCCGCCCTCGCCGCCGACTTCGGGGGCCCGCGCGTGCTTGGCGACTGGGCGGTCGCGCCGTCGGCTTGGAGCTACATGCCGGCGGCGATGATCGCCGGTGCGTTCCTCATGGCATCGAATCTCCCGATCCCCAAGCTCGAGAAGGTGCGCAGCAAGCCGCTGTGGTTTTGCGTGTTGTCCGCGGTGATCACGGGGTACCTCTGCGGGTTCGCGCGGATGTTGCCCGAGTACATGGCACTGATGCCGACGGGGTGGTTGATCGCATCGCTCGTGTGGAGCCAGCTGTCACCACGAGCGCGTGGCATGTCGCCGCCAGCGATTCTCCCGGATCCGGGGCCGCTACGGGCGCGCGACCGCACGCATCCGTGAATCCACGGGACGGCGGTCGAACACCACGCGATCTGCGTTATCGAGCGCGGCGCAGAAAACCAAGCATCGGCCCCGCGAGGACGGCTGGCACGAGCAACATCGCCGCCGCGAACAGGCCGACCGCGCGGCCGTACACGACGGGTCCCCAGGTGGGCGAGAGCCAGAGGTAACCCACCGGCGCCTCTCCGAATGCCCCAAGCGCATCGAGGCCGGCGACAATGCCCGCCGCGCCCATGGCGAGCGCGCCCCACGTTCGGCCGCGCAGCAGCGCGACCAGACCACCGATGCCGAGCGCCAGCGCGAGGAACTGCTCGGGCTCGGGGCGGGGGGCGAGACCGTAAAGGATCAAGAAGGGCAGGGTGCTGCCGGCCGACAGGGTCGCGCGGCGCATGAGCACGAGGGACTCTTCTTGGAAGTTCCATCGCTCGGCGGTGGCCTCGCTGTGCTCGTAGCGCGCCGCCATGCCTTCGCCCCAGAGCATGAGGGAGATCGCGAGGTGGGTGAACGCGAAGAAGGCGATGATGGGTTCGAGCCCGACCTTGAACAACACGAGGATCAGCAGCGAACCGAAGTTACCGATGCCCATGGCGAACCACCGACCCCAGAACCATTCGGCACCGAGGGCGATGAACGCGAGGCCGTAGCAACCGGCCAAGGCGGCGTAGGCGGCGAACATGTCCCCCGGCCCCAGCCAGGCAGTCATGGCGAACTGCGTGACGTAGAACCCGAGCAAGAGCAGGGCGAGCGCGCGGCGGACTCCGACCATAGAACCTCGATCGGAGCGTACGATGCGCCGATGCCACGCGCAAACGCGGGCCGGGCCGACGGGCAAGGCCCGGCGCTCGTCCCAGTGGGCTGGGGCGGGGTGCGATGCGGCAGCCTCGCGTGAAAGTGGAGTCGCGCCGGGTCGTTTCCCCTTTGAAGCGTCCGGGTACACTGGCGCCCGATCCGATGTCGAACCCCTGCGTTTTTTCGCGGTGTCCAGGAGGCGGCCCATGCGTTTGCTCGTGATCTCCGCCGCTTTACTCGGTGCGAGCGGGTGCGCCACCGGTCCGCGTGTTGCGCCGCCCGCCGTGGGCGTGCGCGGCGGCGTTACGTTCGTCAGTCCCCGCTGCCCGGAAGTTCGATCCTGCGTGCTCGGCCAGGTGACATCCGCGGACACCGGCGCGCCGCTCTCGGCGGCGGTCGTATTCCTGGTACGCGAAAGCGAGCCCGGCGAGGCGAAGCCGCACCGCATCGTCGCGGTCACCGACGATCAGGGCGTGTTCACCGTGGTCGACGCGCCCACGGGTCGCTACCGAATCACCGTGGTCAAGCGGCGAAGTGTCGAGGCCCGTGGCCTGCGGCTCGGCGCGCCCGGCACGACGATGGTGCCGGTGCGTTTGCCCGCCACCTGACGCGCACGACGATCACCAGCGATAGAAACCCTCGCCGCTCTTCTTGCCGAGTTTCCCTTGCGCCACGAGATCGCGGAGCAGCTTGGGCGGCCGGAAGTGGGCCCCCTCGGCCAGCGCCGTGCTGAGATACTCCGCGATCGACAAACGGACATCGAGCCCAACCAGATCGGTCAGGCGTAGCGGGCCCATCGGGAAGCCGTAGCCGAGCGTCATCGCCTTGTCGATGTCCTCGGCCGATCCCACGCCCTGCTCGAGCATACGGATCGCCTCGAGGCCGATCACGAGACCGAGCCGTGAGGTCGCAAACCCGGGCGAGTCCTTGATGGTGATGCATTCCTTCGCGATCCTCGCGCCGAAGTCGACGACCGTGGCCAGCACGTCGGGGGCGGTGGCCTCTGCGACCACAACCTCCAGTAGTTTCATGATGTGCACCGGGTTGAAGAAATGCGTTCCGATGACGCGGTCCGGGTGCGGGAGGCCGGCGGCGATGCGCGCGATGCACAGCGAGCTGGTGTTGGTGGCCAAGATGGCGGTCGGCCCCGCCGCCGCCGCCGCGCGGCCGAGCACGTCGTGCTTGAGCTCCAGGCGCTCGGGTACCGCCTCGATCACGAGCTGAGCGCCCGCACAGGCCTGGGCCAGATCAGTAGCGCCGCGTAGGTGCTCGAGTGCCCGGGCCCGGGCCGTGGCCTCGAGTTTGCCCTTGTCGACGCCGGCCTGGAGGTTCTTGTCGACCTTTCCAAGGGCGGCCCCTACGACCCCCGGGTCGACGTCGAAGAGGAGGGTCGTGTATCCGGCCAGCGCGCAGACATGGGCGATACCGTGGCCCATGGTCCCCGCGCCAAGCACGGCGACGGTAGAGATCGGTCGGAGGCTTGCGGTGGACGTGGGGCCCGTCATGGGGCTGGTTATGCCACGGCATGCCCTACCTGGGCGACGCCCTGCGGCTCGGGCTTTTCCTGTGCGCCGCTTGGACATACGCTGGAGATGTCACCCCCGGTGGCGACGAGCGTGAAGGGTCGCGGCAACATCCCCATCGTGTTGTGCTGTGCCGAGGAAGACGAGGCGGCGCTGGCCAAGGTCGTCGACGAATTGCGGCGAGAGGGTATGTCGCCGGAGCTCGTCGCGGGAGTTGAGTTCGATGGTGCCGCCCTGACCAACGCCGTGGACAACGCGCCCGCGGCCACGCTGTTTGTGCTGTGTCAGTCGGCGGCGCTCGAGCGAGCGGCGGTGCGCCGCCTCGCGGGCCTGTTCTCGGCGCGCGGCGGACCCGGGCAGCGGGTGGTGATCGCGGCGTTTACGCCGTCGCGACCCCTGGCGATCCTGCCGGCAATCCGCACGGCACTAAAGGAGATGCGCTTCGCCGAGCCGGTCGGCGACGGCCGTGAAACCTCGTCGCATCTGCGCGATGTGGTGGAGGCGCTTGCCGAGTCGAATCCGCGGATGCCCGTCGCGTCGTCGACGCGTCCGCGCGGCGATGCCGAAGCTCTTGCCCGCGAGCTCGCCCTCGGGCTTGCGGAGGCCGAGGCGATCCTCGAGCGTCGAGCTGATCACGCCGACGCAACACCACGCCAGCGCTCGTTTGCCAACGACGCCGGCCGCACCAGGCCCGCGTCCGCGACCCGCGCGCGGGGACGCGAGACCGCGGCACCCGGCCAGGCTGGCAGCGAAAGCGCGACAGAGTCCCACGGAGTGACCACCGATCCCGATGAGTCGGTTCGAATACCGCGAAGCCCTGCGCCCGTCGTGGCCGACGGGGCGACGCTGGCCCACGAGCCGCTTGGCAACCGTTGGTTGCTGGCATTCGCGGTGCTCGGTGTCGCGGGCTTGGTGGCGCTGGCGCTGATGCAGGTGAACTCGGAGGTCAGCGACGTTGCGCCGATGGTGGATCCCAGGGGCGCACAACCCATCGCGGCCGCGGGGCACTCCGAGGATCCGCCGCGCAAAGGCGTTCGACCGGCGAAGATCGCCGACACCAAGCCCGATGCGGTGCCCAAGAGCGATCGCAAAGCTCAGGTACCACCCGACGACTCGGCGGACGACTCGCCCGAGGGCCCCGAGGTCGACCCGGACGAGAAGGCGACACCGACCAACAGCGAGAAGACCCCGCCGGCTCCGCCAAAGACCATGAGCAAGCGCGACGCCGAGACCGCGGCTCTCCTGCTCGCAGCCGCCGAGGGCAAGGTGTGGCGAGTGGGGCGGATGTTTGTCGCGCGCGGTGGCAAGGACTCGGTCGCGTGGGACGACGCGGCGCGTGTCTGCCGTAGCCACAAAGTCGCGGGGGTCACTGGCTTCCGGCTACCGAGCCGCAACGAGCTGCGGCGGATCAAGGCCGCGGGCCTGCTGGGCGCGGGGACCTACTGGTCG
This sequence comes from uncultured Myxococcales bacterium, assembly GCA_902826865.1. GTDB lineage: Bacteria > Myxococcota_A > Polyangia > Nannocystales > Nannocystaceae > Xiheibacterium. The sequence continues at coordinate 9,122 of CADEGN010000043.1, read as the reverse complement.
CGCAACAAGGGCAGCGCCGACGACGATGCCTTCGCGATCGACGGCGCGACCGGGGCCGAGAACCTCTATCTTCTCGTGGAGCCCAACGGCCGCGCTACGTGCGTTCACGAGTGAACGATCGCTCGGTCCGCATCACCAGAGCGCGACGATCTTCGCCCCGCGGTAGTAGTGGGCGAGGATCTGCTCGTAGCTCTTGCCCGCCTCCGCCATCCCCATCGCGCCGTGTTGGCACAGACCGACTCCGTGCCCGTGACCTCCACCGTGCACGACGAAGTGATCGCCGTCTTTGTCCGGCGCAACGAGGAACATCGAGCTCCGCAGCCCACCGAGCGCTTTGCGAATGCGTAGCTCGCCAACGATGTCGATCACCCCGCCTTTGCCTGTCACGCGGAGGCGGGTAGCTCGCCCGCTCCGACCGCGTTCGGAGACCTCGAGGGCGTCGACGCGGCCGAGCTCCTCGGGGATCCCGGGGTTGCCGGCAAGCTTGTTGGGATCGAGCACCTCGCGCCAGCGGTAGGCGTGCTTGGAGATCTCGGGAGGCGGCAGGGAATACGCCTTGGGCGTCGATCGCAGCCAGGCTTCGAGGTTGGCTGCGGTGATACCCGCCGCGAACGCCTTTGCGAGCAGTGGGTCGGGTTGCCCACGCAACTGCGGATCCGGCTCGCTGGGCCAAACGACATCGTTGTCCTCGCTGTGGCCGCCGCAGTTGGCCGAGTAGACCGTGTCGACAAGCTGGGTTTGTCCGGGACGCATGGCGACGTGGCCGGCGGTGAACCGCACCGCCGCGTTCGTGCGCTCGTGCTCGCGGATCCTCCCGGCGTACACCTGACAGTGCTGTTCGGCGCACAACAAGAAGGGATCATCGAGGTGGCGCGACCCGACCTTCGCGAGCATCTGTCCGCGGGCCGCCACGGCCTGGGCGCGCAGTGCCGCCGCCGGAGAGCTGGCGAAGATCTCGGCGGGGACCAGGCCGCACAACAGGTCGCTCTCGCTGACGAGGTTGGCGACGGCGAGTTTGCCGTGGCGATCGATCGCCACATAGACGCTCCCACGGTACTCGCGGGCCTCCGTGCGCGGCGCGGCGTTGTTGTCGACGGGAACCTGGTGCAAGGTGATCGGCCCACCGTCTTTCGCCGCAAACCACAGCACGCCCTCCGCGGCGACCCGCAGCCCGCGTGCGTCGTCCTCGGCCACGAGCGACCCGCTCGCGCGTTCGGCGACGATGGGGTGCAACTTCGCGACTGCACCATGGCGCTGGCGCAGGGCCTCGGCCCGCCGGCGCGCCTCTTCTTCGCTGGTGAATCGCTCGCCGACGACGAGGACCCGCCGGTTGTCGAGCACGTGGCCCGACACTCCGAACACGGTTCCAACCTCATGATCGGTCGGATCGAAGCCCTTGCTTTTCCACCTCGCGATCGCTCGGTCGATGGCGCCGTTGTTTGAACCGGCGAGCTCCTCAAGTACCACGGCGAATTGCTGACGCGCCGGGCGTGCGCGTTGCAATCGGATGGTGAAGCGCATGCCACCGTCGATGGTGGTGCCGCCGATCCCCGACGGCATTACGACGAGGCCACCGGGTGCCGACAGGGTGACCTCCTCGACACCGGAGACCAGCCCGACGGTGATCTGCGGTTGTCCGCGATCGTTGAAGTGGAACTGATTGCTGTAGAGGAGCTTGATGCGATCCGCGAGGCTCAGGTCGGAGCCCTGCGCGCGAGTGGGCCACAGCAGCGATGAGCACGCGATCAGGCCGGTTGCCCCGGCGGCGGCGCGCAATAGAACGCGTCGCGAGAGACTCCGCGTCGCGGGGTGGGGCGGCATGCGGCGACTGTGGGCTGGGCGGCGCACGCCCCCAAGTTTTCGGGGATTTCTCGGGGCGGGCGCCCGGCCGGCCCAGGGGCTGCGTAGGTGCCCGAGGACTACCCAGCAGCAGCCGGGCGCACCGGCCCGCGCAGGGGGGGCCGCGGGGCGTTGCGCGTGATGTAGCGCAGGTTCAACAGGTTGATGACGAAGTGGGCGGCCACCGCCGCGCCCAGATTTCCGGTGGCCAAGGTCAGCTCGCCGAACCCGACACCGAGCAGCAGGGACGAGGCCGTCCAGGGCCAAAGATCGCGCCGCGGCGGGATGTGCAGCAGGGCGAAAACGACGCTGCTCGGCCACAGTCCCCACACGTCGAGCATGGCCCCGCGAAACAGGATTTCCTCGGCCAGCGAACTGGTCGCAGCCAAGAGGAGGAGCTCCGTCATGCGGGGACGGCCGAAGATCGCGCGAAACTCGGCGTGGAGCTCCGGCAACCAGCGCATGCGCCCCTCGAGCGCCCGGAAGATCTGGACGACGAGCACCCCGAGCGCTGCGCCAACGAGTGGCGTCCCGAGCAGCAGCGGCCAGCCCTGATCGGGGTCGAGGCGCCAGACATCGTTGGTGTTCTGCGTCGTGGCGTGCCAGAAAAAGCCGACGATTCCGACCGCGCCGTAGAACGTCGCGACCGTGCGGGCGCGGGCAGGCGCTCCGTTTGGCGTGCTCGGGACGCGGGTGCCCACCGGCAGGCTAGAGGATATCCCACGCCCGGGAAAACCCCTGTACCGGCGCCGGCGCGGGGGAAAAGTACCATCGTCGCCGGGCGAAACCGGACCAACGGCACGATCGAAGGCGGGCCGATCTACGAACTCGCGGGCCGGCGGGCCGATCTACGAACCCCGCGGGCCGGTTCGGTGCGAAGGGGGGGACTCGAACCCCCACAGGTTACCCCGCCAGATCCTTAGTCTGGTGCGTCTACCAATTCCGCCACCTTCGCGGGTGGGCCGTGGAGGTAGCACGGCCGGGCGCCAACGACAAGGGGGAACGCGGGGTCGACGTTGCTCGTTTTCCCACGCGGGGGGCCCGAGAGGCGGGTCGGGGGCGTTTCTTAGGACAACAATTCGCCGACTTGGTGCAGCCGCAGCACGTTGACACTCGTCCGTCGCTTGATCGGATGGGCCACGGTGACCACGACCCGATCCCCGGCCTCAAAGAACCCGCGGCTCAGCACCGCGTTGTCCATGTCGATGAAGATCGACTCGCCGTCCTCCGAGGATGGTGAGAACAACACCGGGATCACACCCCAGTACAGTGCGAGGGTTTGATACGTGTCTGGGTTGGGCGTAAACGCAAAGATCGGCGCGCGCGGACGGTACTCGCTGACCAGTCGCGCGACGCCGCCCGAGACGGTGTAGGTGATGATTCCCTTGGTGTCGGGCCAGGCCTCCGACGCGTTGACGGCGGCAAACGCGATCGCATTGGTGGTGTGACCGAGTTCGAGGTCCGTGCGTTTTTGCAGCCAAGCACGCGGTGCTCCCTCGGTCGAGCGGATGATCTTGTCCATGGTGCGGACCACGAGCACCGGGTGCAGACCGGTCGCCGTTTCACCCGAAAGCATGACCGTGTCGCTGCCGTCGAGGACCGCGTTGGCGACATCCGAAGCCTCGGCGCGGGTGGGGCGCGGCTTTCGAATCATCGACTCGAGCATCTGCGTCGCCGTGATCACTAGCTTGCCGTGACGGTTGGCCGCATCGATCGCGCGCTTTTGGATGATCGGCACCGCCTCGGGCCCCATCTCCACGCCCAGGTCGCCGCGTGCGATCATGATCCCCTCGGCCGAGAGGATGATCGCTTCGAGGTTCTCGATCGCCTGCGGTTTTTCGATCTTCGCGATGAGCGGGCGAACGCGGCCACACTCGCGCATGATCACGCGCGCTTCTTCGAGATCCTCGGGACGGCGCACGAAGGAAAGCGCGACCGCGTCGACACCGAGTTCGAGCGCGAACTTGAGGTCGGCCTTGTCCTTGTCGGTCAGTGCCGGGACCGCCAGTTCGACGCCCGGGAGGTTGATTCCCTTGTTGGAGGACAGCACACCGCCTTGGACCACCGTCGTCGCCAGTACGTGGCCATCGGCACCGTTGGCGGTGAGCTCGATGTTGCCGTCGTCGAGCAGGATGCGGTCCCCGGCGTGAACCTCTGACGTGAGTTGTGCGAACGTCGTCGTCACGCGTGCGACTTGTCCGTCGAACTCGACCACATCGTTGACGTTCGTGCTGATGAGGAGCTTGTCCCCCGCCTTTAGCTCAAACCCATCGCCCGGGATCTTCCCGACCCTGAGCTTTGGCCCCTGCAGGTCCGCGAGGATCGCGACCGCCACGTTTCGGCGGCTCGCCTCCTGGCGAATCGCTCGATACGTCTTGGTGTGGATTTCGTGGGCGCCATGCGACAGGTTCAGGCGCGCTGCGTTCATACCGGCGTCGATCAGGGCGCCGATGACCTCCGGGGACGAGCTGGCCGGGCCGAGCGTGCAGAGGATCTTGCATCGACGATAAGGGGGGGCCGGCGCGAAGCGCATTGGGCGAGAGCATGGCGCATTCGTTCGAGAAACGCGACAGAACGCTCGTCCGAGCGGAGAAAGCGTTTGGATCAGAAGCTCGACCGAGCGCTACTTGCTGGACGTCCGGTGGTCCAACTCACACCATCCGCAAGGTCCAAGCGTCGTGTGATTGCGCGGTGGTTTCTGGCACGGCCGGCGATGGCGCGGTTGTGATCGCACCATTGAGCTTCGCGGGATGTCCTGGTAACGCGGGGCGGAGGGAGGGCAACATGGCTTTTGGATCGGGCGATCGAGCGTTTGTACTCGCGAGCCTCATGCTCGCGGCGTGCGGAGCAAAGGGGGACGCCGAGGCGGAGGACCCCGGCGGTGAGGCGGGCGGGCTAGATTCGTCGTCGAGCGGGCCGGCGAGTGGCGCGGAGGCGGATGGCGGCGCAGCGGAGGAGGGCGCGGCGCCGTCGGATGGGTCGAGCAGCAGCGGCGAGCCTCCGGTACCGCCCGTCAAATACGACTTCGGTCACTTCCCCGACCTGGCGGACGGTGTGCACTGCGGGGCGCCGCCCCCCCATGAGTGCGACCACATGGATGATGATCCGTGGCACGCGATCGGGCTCAACTGCCCCGGTGGCCCCGATGTCGACGGCACCGTCAGCGGCGATCCGCAGGCGTTCCACGTCCATGAAGGCAACGTCGGGACCTACGATCCGCCGCCATATCCGCCGCGCGAGGGCGACAAGATCCTCATCATGTCGAGTGGTGTGGCAGCGAACCTCCTCGTCGGGGGCCTGTTCGCCTCGAGCGACATCGCCGGTTTCATCGACAATGGCGCAGACCCGCCGATGCCGATCAAGACCGGCAAGGTGTCGGCCGACATTGACTGCGCCGAGGATCCGGGGTTGGTTGGGTCCGGCGACTGCTCGAACACGATCCAAGGCCAATGGGACCAGGGCTCGGGCGCCTTCGACTATGTCGAGATGCGGTTCACGGCCGAGGTTCCGGCGGAGACATTCGCCTTTAGCTACGACTTCGCGATGTTCTCGACAGAGTACCCCCAGTACTACCAGTCGGGGTTCAATGACATGTACATCGCGTGGCTCGAGTCGGAGAGCTGGACCGGCAATGTTTCGTTTGACGAGATGGGGCAGCCGATCTCGCTCAACGCCGGCTTTCTCGACTATAAGGATGCGCCCAATCCGGTTGATTGCCCGGCCCCATGTGTCGCGCCACAGTTGCAGGGCACCGCGATGCAGGGGCATGCCGGAACGAAGTGGCTCACCAGCACCGCGGGCGTGAACCCTGGCGACGAGATCACCGTGGTGTTTGCGGTGTTCGACCTTTCGGATCCGATCCTCGATACGGTCGTGTTGCTCGATAACTTCCAGTGGGGCTGCGAGGGCGGGGCGCCGGTGACCATTCCGGGTTGAGGGGCGCGACCACGAGAAGCTCGGCCGGCGGTACCGCCCCAGCGGCCGCGGCCGCGGGTGCGGCGGAGCGACAGTGGGGACGCGCCCATGCCCGCAGCGCCACCGCAGGCCCCGGCCCGAGCGCGCGTTCCCCGGCGCGAACGCGCCGCTGGAGATTTTCGCGAACCGCCGCCCGTCCGGGCGCACTTTTGGCCTGAATGACCCGCCGTGCGATCCGCCTGCTCCCCGTCGCGGTCATCTTAGGCGCAGCGCCGTCCACGGCCTCGGCCGCGCTATGGCGCGATGTGACGGCCACGGCTCTTGGTACCAAGACGGCGGGCTGGACCAACAAGGTCGAGCTCGCCGATCTGGACGACGACGGCGACATCGATCTCCTGTTCGCGAACGGCGGGAACTACAACGAACCCGGCGAGCCGGATCAGTGCGGCGTGTGGTTCAACGAGGGTCCGGGTGCCGGCGGCGTGCCGCGTTTCGAAGATCGATCGGCCGAGGTTCTCGGCGACATCGTCGGCGCCGCGCGGGTGATCAAAGCCGCAGACCTCGACGGTGACGGGGCGCTCGATCTCGTGATCGGCCACACCTATCACACCCAGAGTCGAATGCTTTTCGGCAATGGCGACGGCACATTTCGCGACGCGTCCGATCAGCTGCCGCAGATCCGCGCGAGCGTGGGCGACATCGAAGTCGGGGATGTCGACGACGACGGCGACCTCGATCTCGTCCTGTCGGATTGGGGGCTCGACGCGGGTGATGGCGCGCTGCTCGATCCCTTCACCGCTGCTGGCGGCCGCACCTTGCTGTGGATCAACGACGGAGCAGGTCGATTCACCGACGCGACCGAGTCGGCGATGCCCGCTGTGAAGGTGAAGTGGTCGTGGGAGCTCGATCTCGTCGACGTCGACGACGACTTCGATCTCGACGTGCTGGTCGCGTGCAAGACGTGCGCGGGGAGCTTCCTGCTGCGCAACGAAGGTGGCCGGTTCACCCATGTGAAAGCCGGGGGGCTGCCCCAGTTCACCAACAACTACGATTTCGAGCCGATGTTCATCACGTTGCCCGGCGACAGTACGTCGCGCCTCGCGGTCGTGACGATCAACGACGGCGAGCAGGCGGACGCGGCCGATCCGAACAGCTTCCGCGAGCATATCTTCGTGGTGGGTGCCGCGGGCAAGTTCACCGACCAAAGCGCGACCCTGTTCCCCAAGAAAGAGAACATCGGTGTCGACGACAACATGGCATCGGTGCTCGACTTCGACTCCGACGGGGATCCCGACTTCCTGATTGCCGCGCTCGGCGACGGGGACGACCGCCTCGCGGTCAACGACCTCGCGGGCGCGGGCAGCTTCGTGCTCTCGACCAACCGTGGCATCGAGACCGGGCTCGTCGGCACGCCCGGCACCCTGGGCATCGCGACCGCGGACCTCAACGGCGACGGCAAGCTCGACGTCGTGCAGAGCCAGGGCGAGCTCGCGGATCCCGAGGCCGTGTTCCTCGGCGACGAGATCGCCGCCGATCGTGCACCGCCGATCGTGCGCGCCGTCGACAGCCTGGCGAAAGGCGCGGGAGGAACCCAGCGCGTGCGCGCGCGCGTCCACGACAACAAGAGTCCGCTTCGCCCGCACGACTTCCGCACGGTGGAGCTCCGCTGGATCACGACCGCGGGCAAGCCGTCGCCGGTCGCCATGGCGTGGTCGGGCGAGTTTCTCTTCGTCGCCGAGATCGAGGCGCCGCCAAAGGGCGCCACTGCCTACACCGTGTGCGCGGTCGATGCCGCGGGTAACGAGGCCTGCAGCGAACCGGTCGAGCTCGAGGCCGGCAAGTTCGACGACCTCGAAGGCGAGGGGCAGGGCGCGAGCGATTCGGGGTGTGGTTGCCGCTCGGCGGGCGATGACTGGCGCGCGTCGTGGCTCGGGTTGGGCGTCATGGTGCTCGCGCTGCGGCGGCGGGCGAGGGCGTAACGAATTCCGGGTGCGGAGTTGCGGTCCGGATGGATCGCAACAGGTGGGCGCTCACACGGCGGATGGGAACTCCGTGGTGAGCAGCGGCAGGTCAAAATTGGCCAGGAACAGCTCCGGCAAGGTGAACACCGCCTGTAGCTGACCGGCGACGTGACCGTTGCACATCATGCCCGGTTCGTAGTCCACGCCCTCGAAGACGTCGACCACGACCACCGCCGCGTCGTCGCTGGCCACCGTTGACCACGCGTCGCTCTCGGCATCCCAGGTGGCCGCCACGGCGGTGGCTGCATATTCGTTCCCGCCGAGGTCCGCCGTCAACAGGACGCGGATCTGCCACTCACCGTCATCGCCGGTGAAATTGACCTCCTCGACCGACGCGCGGGTGTAGATCCACATATTGAGTGCACCTTGCTGCGAGCCCGCGAATCCGGATTGGAACGACGGCTCTGCACCGGCGATCTCACCCGCGGATACCACCGTTCCTTGGCATTGCGCGACCGTTTCGCCGATGCCAGTGGTTGAACCGCTCAGCTCGCAGGGATCCGCGCACTCCGCCGTCGCGCACTCGAACAGTTCGTCGAGTCCTGCCACGTCACCACATTGATCTTCGGCTCCCGTCGCACAGTCGTAGCAGGTGGCATCGCTGACGCAGGTGTCGACTTCAGCGCAACAAGCCGCGGCGAGGCACACGCCGCACTCGCCGGAAAACGCATCCCGGCAAGCGGGGTCGCCTGGACCGCCAGACGAGACGCCGCCGGAGTCCGAACCCTCGCTACCCGAGGTGTCGTCCGCGCCCTCGCCAGATGCGCCCTCGCTTTCGGAGCCATCGTCCGCGCCGGCGCTTTCCGAGCCATCGGAGGTGCCGCTCGGTCCTGGGCCGGTCTCAGACCCATTGCCCGCGGTGCCCGCATCGCCACCGTCGGTGACCGATCCGCGCGTGGCCTCGCCGTCATCGTCGTTCGCCGCCCCATCCGAGCCGTTGGTACTGGCGGCGGACGAATCGCTTTCTTGGGGCACGTTCGCCACGGTGCATGCCGTGAACCACGGGCCTGTGGCAGCGATGGCGACGCGGAAGGCGATCGATGGGGACGCGATTCGTCTGTGCATGCCGACCAGATGCCTCGCGCTCCAAGTAGGTGCATGCGTCGCCCGTGCGCGTTCTCACCTATGTCGGGATCAGCCCGAGGACACGCATGACTTCGCGGGCAAGTCCACCCGAGCAAAGCGCGACCCTGTTCCCCGAAAACGAGAACATCGGCGTCGGACGATGACATGGCGTCGGTGCTCGACTTCGAGACCGGGGACGGGTCCGCATCGCGCGGGACCACGCTGCTCCGCAGTCGACGGAGCACGCCATCGAACGTCGCGCTTGGATCGTGAATTCCCGAT
>CADEGN010000042.1 GCA_902826865.1 uncultured Myxococcales bacterium | reverse complement strand
TGGTCGACGAGCTATCGCGGGCCGACGCAGAAGGAGTCCACAAGGCGGTGACGGGCGCGGCAGGGCTGGCCCAGATCGAGCCCTGCATCAACGCCGATCGGCTCGCTCGTCTGCCGGCGCCGCCCGTCGGCGAGGACCGTGCAACGATCGAAGCGGTGCGGGCCGAGCTGTCCCGCGCGGGCGCGCTGCAGGTGGCTGGCCAGTACGACGCCGCATTCGCCAGTGCGCGAGCGGCCCTCAAGCACGCGCGCGAACTCGACTGGCCACCGCTTGTGGCCGCCGCGCAGCTGCTCGTGGGTCGTGTGAACGACGCCAAAGGCGACTACGCCGAGGCCGAGGCCGAACTCGAGGAGGCGTACTTCCTTGCTGCCGCGGCCGGTGAAGCCGAGCTCGCCGCGGGGGCGAGCATCTCGCTCGTGTCCACCGTCGGACTCAACCTGGCCCGGGCCGAGGACGGACGAAGGTGGTCGCGCATCGCGGAGCTGGGAATGAAAGCATTGGCCGACGAAGCGGGGCTGCTCGGGGCCGCGCTCGACAACAACCGGGCCCTCGTCCACAAGGCAACCGGTGCGTACATGGAGGCGCAAGCGCTGCACGAGCGCGCCCTCGCCGTCCACGAACGAACGCTCGGCCCTGAACATCCCTACGTTGCCACGGGTCTCAACAACCTCGCTACCGTCCATCGGGCGATGGGCGCGTACGCGCAGGCGCTGGCGCTGCACGAGCGCGCCCTTGCCATCCGGGAACGAGCGCTCGGCCCTAACCACCCCGACGTTGCAGCGAGCCTCAACAACCTGGCTGCCGCCCATCAGGCGATGGGTGCGTACCCGCAGGCGCTAGCGCTGCACGAGCGCTCCCTCGCCATCCAAGAACGAGCGCTCGGCCCAGAACATCCCAACGTTGCCTCGAGCCTCAACAACCTCGCGAGCGTCCACTTTGCGACCGGCGCGTACGCGCAGGCGCTGGCGCTGCAGGAGCGCGCCCTCGCCATCTTCGAACAAGCGCTCGGCCCTAACCACCCCATCGTTGCCTCTATGCTCCACAACATCGCGAGCGTCCATCATGCGACGGGCGCCTACGCCCAGGCGCTGGCGCTGGACGAGCGCGCCCTCGCCATCCGGGAACAAGCGCACGGCCCTAACCACCCCGACGTTGCCCTCAGCCTCAACAGCCTCGCGACCGACCATTGGGCGACGGGCGCGTACGCAGACGCGCAGCCGTTATTCGAGCGCGCCCTCAACATCTGGGAACGAGAGCTGGGTCCCAACCATCCCGACGTCGCCAGGCCGCTCGTCGGCCTCGCCGAGATCGCCCACGCACAGCATCGGACCGCCGACGCGGTCGCCCTCGCCCGCCGGGCCGTGGCCATACGCGAGCACGCACAGGTGCCCGCGCCGAAGCTGGCGACGGCACGCATGATGCTCGCCCGCGCGCTCTGGGACGAAGGTAGCGATCGCAGCGAGGCTCGCCGATTGGCAGTGCAGGCCGCGCAAGCGTTCGAGGCCGCCGGATCAGCCCATGTTCGCGACCTCAAGGACGCGCGCACCTGGCTTTCGCGCCACGCGGCCCCTCGATGAACACGACCGCGTTTCTCCAGCCGCGCGTCCGCCAGCTCAGCTGTGAGTCAGCTCGCTTCGACAACGGCGCGACCTCCGAGCCATCGCGAGCCCTTCTGGGCATGGCCCACCTGCGTTCGCCCGCCCGCGTTCCGCCCGCATCCGCCGTCCTTGCGCGATCTCCCACCGACCGCCCGGCGCGGCTCGCCGCGCTCGCACTGGCATGCGGATTGGCAACGCCCGCCTGCGACCCCTTGGGTGCGGGCCACGACCAGCCCGCGCCCGAGCGTGCTCCGCTCGGCAAATCGGAACGGGCCGGCTCGTGTGCGTCCGGCGACACAACGTACTGCGGCGGACAATCCGCCGGTGCCTGCTGGTGCGACGATGAGTGCGCCGGCTTCGGGGATTGTTGTGCCGACGTCGACCTCGTCTGCGGCTGCGCGAACGGGGCGTGCGCGCCGGGCAGCGAGGGGACGAGCGCGGGCGACGACGGCCCGAAGTCCGATACCGGCGGCGGCGGAAGCGAATCGTCCACCGGCGACGACGCGTGCACGAGCGTCCCGGTGATGTCCGACGTCGATCGGCAGCCCGCAGACATCCTGATCGTCGTCGACAACAGCGGCAGCATGGATTTCGAGGCCGCCGCGGTCCAGGCGAACATGAATGCGTTCTCGACCCAGATGGTCGCGGCGGAGATCGATCCGCACGTGGTGCTCATCTCGTCGTATCCCGGGAACGGCAAGGGCATTTGCATCGATCCGCCGCTCGGCAGCGGATCCTGTCCCGCCGACGACAACAACCCCCCGCTTTACACCCACATCGACCGGCTGGTCGAAAGCAACGACGCGCTCGCAGAGCTGATCGCGACCCACCCGATGTGGGCCGGTGCCATGCGAGCAACCGCAGCGAAGCACGTGATCGTCATCAGCGACGCCGACTCAACTCTGTCCGCGGCCGACTTCACCACGATGTGGGCCGGCCTCGACCCCACCTACGTGCCGGTCCGCGTCCACGCGATCGCGGCAGCGCAGGATCCGGTCCAGTCGTGCCTCGAGAACCATGCGTGCTGCGTGATCTCGGCGGAGGAGGGGACCGTATACCGTCAGCTGACCGAGGAAACGATGGGCGTGTTCGGCGACCTGTGCAGCCAGGAGTTCCAGCCGATCTTCGATGCCATCGCCGAGCAAGTCACGGTCGGCGCGGGGCTGGCGTGCGAGTTCTCGATCCCCACCCCGCCCGACGGGCAAGCCTTGGACCCAACCCAGGTCAACGTCGAATTCCGCGACGACACGGATACAACCGTCGAGTTCAGCCACGTCGAGAGCCCGGCCGAATGCGCCGGCGCGGACGATCGCTGGTACTACGACGATCCCGCGGCCCCCACGGCGATCGTGCTGTGCCCGCAGACCTGCGCGGCGATCCAGGGGTTCACGATGGCCGAGATCTCGATCCAGTTCGGGTGCCCGACCATGCTCGCGAAGTGAACCGGCGCGCCTCGCACCCTTCCAACCCCTCGAGATCCTGGGACATTTTTTTCTCGGAAGATCGACCGCCGGCCTGCGTACAACCTCGATGAATGACGGCGGCGAGACCCGGATGCGAGCTCGACGCCAAGATGTTGGCGGACGCTCGCCGACGGGACCCGGCGGCCTGTCGGGCGCTGGTCCTATGCTACCAAGATCGCGTTTTCGGATTGCTTCGGAGACTGACGATCGGGCGGGCTGCCGACGCCATCCTCGAGGACCTCGCCCAAGAAACGTTCGTCCGAACTTTCGAGCATCTCGATCGGTTTGATCCAAAGTGTGCGCGGTTGTCGACGTGGATCTTAACCATCGCCACGCGCCTCGCCATCGACGAACTGCGCCGCAACCTTCGCCGGCCGGATGCATTGCCCCTCGACGATGAAGCGATCGCGGCGACGACGATCGAGCAGACGCTCGAACACCGCGGCCTTGCGATTCGGATCGCCAATGCGGTGGCGGATCTGCCCGACGGGCAGCGGGCGGTGTTCGTGCTCCGCGTCTATCACGGCCTGGAGTACGCAGAGATCGCCGAGATCCTCGACATCGACGAGAGCACAGTTGGTTCTCGACTATCCCGCGCGCGATCGCTGCTTTGTCGAATCGTGGAGGTAGACCATGACATCCGAGCATGATGCGTACGCGGTGTGGCAGGTCGAAGGAGCCCCCCCGGGGTTTGCCGATCGGACGCTACAGACGATTGCCCAGCGACAGGCGCGAACGCCGGCCGCGTCCGATCGGTTCACCCGTACCACCGGGCGACCGCACCGGCGCCCCCGCAGCACCGTATGGCTGTGGTCGGTTGCGATCGGCGTGGCCGCGGCGCTTGTCATCGTTGCACTTGCCGGCCGCGTGACGGTACAGACGGGTGAGCTCGTCGCCTCTGCCCGCACCACGGTCGAACTCGGCGAACGAGCGATCGCGGTGCTGGAGGCTGGCACCGAACTGGAGTGGAGGATCGAAGGCGACGGAACCGCCCGTGTGCGCCAGGCGAGTGGACGCACCTTTTACCGCGTGGAGCCTGGACGCCCCTTCGAGGTTTCGACGCCACATGCAAAGATCTCTGTTTTAGGAACCAGTTTTGAAGTCGAGGTGGATCCAATGGATCGCAAGGCGAAATCGGTGGCGACAGCTGCGGCTGCGGCTGGCGTCGGAGCTCTTCTGGTTGTGACCCTATACGAGGGTCGGGTCGTGATCGCAAGCGACCATGGCGACATGGAACTGTCGCCGGGCGAGGTCGCGGAAGTTCGGGGCGGACGACCGCCCGAGCGACGGTCGCGGGTGGACGAAGCAAGTGATCACGAAACGCCCGCGCGAAACGAACTCGATGCCTTGCGCTCCGATCTACGTGCCGCGCGAGCCGAACTTGCGCGGGCCAAGTCGCAGGCCCACGCTCCCGCGGAGGCTCGGTCCGAGACAGCTGATTCCCCGGCCGGCCACGACGACGTGGAGCGCTGCTGGGCAGGCGTCGGTCAGGACGGATGCTCGCTCTTGGAACCCTCGCAAGCGGTCCTCGATCGGCGAGCGGACTGCGGTGCCGTGGCGTACGACCAGCCGGACGCGCTCTACGAGCCGAACCCCGATTTGAGCGACCTCGCCGAGCTAACCGGGCTATCGCCGACGGAACGACAGCAACTTCAGGAAACCTCGCAGGAGTTCCACAACGACACCCATGCACGCCTCCTCGACCTCTACGCCAAGCTTGGGGGCGAGCTGAAAGTCGGCCAGGAGCTCAGCAACCGGGGCCTCACGGCCGAGGTCGGCCGCCTCGCCGAGGGACGCGACCCCAATGCACGACTTTCCGCCCAAGACATCTTGAGTGCAACGCTGGCGGGGCGGCGCCCGCCACCGACCGGCGACGAGCTCTCGCCCGGCCAGCAGCACTGGTACGACTTGCTCACGGCCGGTGATCGTTTCGAGCGTGCACTTGCCGAGCGCCTGGGCGCCGCGCGTGCGTTCGAGGTGCATACGGCCAAAAACGGTTGGGCCAGCAAAGGCTTCACGGGTTCGCCGCGGTGCTTGGGTGACCAAGAAGACGGGTAGTGCTTGGTGCGAGGTCGTGCGCGCGCGCGCGACCATCCCCGCCCCACTCCGCGCCGCACCCGCCCGCGCAACAGATCGGGTATCGTCGTGCGGTGCAACGTTTCAAGCTTTGCCTGACCCTTACGATTCCGACGATCGTATCCGCGTGCGGTGATGACGGAGCCGCGGTCACCGAGGGCAGCTCCTCGGGCACCAGCTCCACCTCCAGCTCCAGCTCCGAAAGCACCGGCCAGTCCACGACGTCATCGCCCGACACAAGTGTCGGGACCGCGCCGGACACCCCGGCTGCCGGCGAGTCCAGCTCGTCGGGCACCACGGGTTCCACCGGCTCCGAGGGCACCAGCACCGGTTCGACCACCGGTGACGCGAGCTCCTCGAGCACCGGGGTGGGCGATGTCTGCGGCGACGGCAGCATCACCGGCAGCGAAGTGTGCGAGCCGGATGATCTCAACGACGAGGACTGCGTCAGCCAGAATTTCGACGCCGGTGAGCTCGCGTGCGCTGCCGACTGCCTGAGCTTCGACACGACCGCCTGCGTGATGTTCTCCTGTGGCAACGGCATCCTCGAGGGCCGCGAGATCTGCGACGGTGACCAGCTCGCCGGCGCGGACTGCCTCACCTTCGGCCACGACGCGGGCACCTTGGCGTGCGCCGCCGGTTGTGCCGCCTACGACGAGAGCGGCTGCGTCGACTTCGTGTGCGGCAACGACATCCTCGAGGGCGACGAGGTCTGCGACACCAACCAGCTCAGCGGCGAAGATTGCCTCAGCCAGGGCTTTGACGGCGGGACGCTCGCGTGCGCCGACGACTGCACTGCGTATGACGACACGGCCTGTACGGTGTGCGGGGACGGTCAACTCGACGCGGGCGAGGCCTGCGACTCCACCAACCTGGCGGGGCAAACCTGCCTGACCCTCGGCGGCGCCGGTGGAGCGCTCGGTTGCGACGCGATGTGCAGCTTCGATCTATTCTCGTGCTACCCCGCCGTCGCCGAGACCGAGCCAAACGACGACACGATGGTCGCCGTTGCTACGGACGACTTCAGCGCCGCCAACGCCAACGGTCCGTTCACCGACGACGTCACCATCTCCGCGGCAATCAGTCCGGCCGGGGACGACGATGTGTTCGCGGTGAACAACCCACTCGGCGTCACGCAGCTGCTCACCGTCGAGACCTTCGGGGGCGCTGGGCTTGGCACCTGCGCCACGGCCGACACGTTCGTGACGATTCGCGCGGCCGACGGAGCCGCGCTCGCCTCCGACGACAACACCGGGATCGGCAACTGCTCGCGCATCGTGAATTTCTCCGTGGCCGCGGGGGAAACCGTGTACCTCCACGCCATCGACTCCGGCGACAACAGCGCGATCACGCGCTACTTCGTGCAGCTCGCGCTCAACCCCGTCGGCTGCGGCAACCTGGCCCTCGATGCGGGCGAGCAATGCGACGACGGGAACCTCGACATCGGCGACGGCTGCAACGCAACATGTGGGATCGAAGGTGGCATCGCTGAGGTGGAGCCGAACGGCACGACACCCCAAGCCGACGCGGCTCCGGTTTCGATTTCGAGCGCGACGCCAACCACCGCAATCATCGGATCCGTCGGCGCCCTCGCCGACGTCGACACCTATCGCATCAACGTGGCCGCCGATGGGGTGCTCCGGCTCGAGACGTTTAGCGGCTTGCACGATTGCACCGGAGGCATCACCACGACGCTTCGCCTGCTGAACGCGGCCGGCGCGACTTTGATCAACAGCAACACCGACGGCATCGCGTCATGTTCGGCGATCGTCTACCCACTGGCGGCCGGGACCTACTACGCGGAGGTGAGCGAAACCGGCAACAACACCACCATCTCCCAGTACGTCCTTGAGGCCCAGTTCTACGCCGACGGCGGCAGCGAGACCGAGCCCAACGAGACGATCGACGCCGCGAACGTGCAGGCCGAAGAGACGTTCGTGTTCGGCGATCACTCGCTCAACGCCGATAGCGACGTCTACGCGTTGGCGGTCCCGCAAGGCGGCTCTGTCCGCCTCGAGACCATCGAAGGCGCGCTTGGCGTTGAAACCTGCGAGAGCCTGGGCGTCGACACCCGGATCACCCTCTACAACCCCAACGGTACCCAGCTGGCCGAAGCGAACGACGGCGGCCGTGGGTTCTGCTCACGGCTCGACGGCACGGGGAGCGAACCCAGCGTGCTGGCCGCCCATAACCTGCCCGCGGGCACCTACTACGTGCAGGTCCGCGCCGCCGCGCTCGCGATGGGTGCCGCGGGGCAGTTCACCTATCGCCTCGCCGCCACGGTCCGCGCGCCATAGTCGCCACGCGGCAACCGGTGCCCCCCTACGATGCCCGGCGCGGGCGCACGCGGGCCCCGGTTGCCCGCCCGCCGCCGGGGGCCGTAGGCTCGGCCCGCCACCATGAACAAGCAACTCGTCGATCTGTTGGGCCAAGACGCCGGCAACCTGCTCGCGCATGTGTGCAAGACCATTGGGGCCGAACGGCTTCACTTGCCCGGTCCCGACTTCGTGGACCGCATTTTCTCGGCCAGCGACCGCACCAACCGCACGCTTGCCAACCTCCAGCGGATGTTTGGCCACGGCCGCCTCGCCAACACCGGCTACCTGTCGATCCTGCCCGTCGATCAGGGCATCGAGCACTCCGCAGGGGCGTCGTTCGCCAAGAATCCGGCCTATTTCGACCCGGCGAACATCATCGAGCTGGCGATCGAAGGCGGGTGCAATGCGGTGGCCTCGACCTTCGGCGTACTCGGGACGATGTCGCGAAAGTACGCGCACAAGATCCCGTTCTTGGTGAAGGTGAACCACAACGAACTAATGACGTATCCGAACAAGTTCGATCAGATCATGTTCGGAACGCTGCGCCAAGCCCACGACATGGGCGCTGCGGCCGTTGGTGCAACCATCTACTTCGGATCTCCTGAGAGCGGGCGTCAGATCGTCGAGGTCGCCACGACGTTCGCGCAGGCCCATGAGCTTGGGATGGCCACCGTGTTGTGGTGCTATCTGCGCAACCCGTCGTTCAAGAAGGACAAGGACTACCACACGAGCGCGGATCTGACCGGTCAGGCCAACCACTTGGGCGTGACGCTCGGCGCCGACATCGTCAAGCAGAAGCTACCCGACAACAACGGGGGCTTCCTCGCCCTCAACACCGGCGACTCGAGCTACGGCAAGCACGACAAACGGGTCTACAGCGAGCTGTGCACCGACCACCCCATCGATCTGTGCCGATACCAGGTCGCCAACGGCTACATGGGACGCATCGGCTTGATCAACTCGGGCGGCGCCTCGGGCACGAACGATCGCGCCGAAGCCGTGCGCACCGCGGTGATCAACAAACGCGCGGGGGGCATGGGCCTGATTTCCGGGCGCAAGGCGTTTCAGCGCCCGATGGTCGAAGGCATCGAGCTACTTCACCTGATCCAGGACGTCTACCTCGACACCGGGATCACGATCGCTTAAGCAGCCGGCGGTGACACTCCGCGGGTCGCTGCGCGCCGCGGGGACGTCAGCCGGCACGCACGCCGGGCTCGACGATCGCGGACCAAAACAGGCACTGTGGGGGTGCGTCCTCGCCGGCTGCGACCCCGGCGAGATGGCACTCGCTCCCGCGCAGCGCGTCGAGGGTAGAGACGAGGGTTGACATCGAGATCGAGCCATCTGCATCTACGCGCACGACCGGCACGTACACGCCCGAAAGATGACGTCGCCTCGCTGCGGCCTCGAGTGCCGCGTAGTCGTGCGCGGCACCGGCCGCGAACCCGATGCGTTCGGGTGGCTCGCCGGCGGTCGATCCGACCTCGAAACCATCCTCGCCGATGAAGACCCGCAACTCCAGCGGGAGCGGATCCGTCGGCGACTGGACGGGGCCACCGTCCGCGAAGCTCGGCGGTCGCACCGGGATCGCCCCCATCCGCGCAACTTCCATGGCGAGCAGAAGCGCGGGGATCATGAGCAGCATGATGTTCATGACCGGCAACAGCGACGTCTCGTTGGTGGTTGCGTGCTCCTCACGCCTGCGTGCCATCACGGCCTCCCCTTGGGTCTGAAGCAGCTGACAACGCCTTTTCGCTCGAGTTCCCGATCCGTTCGCTTTCGCGGTTCGATCCGGGTGAAAGGCCGTTCGACTCGCCCGAGCTGGGGCCTGATTGCTGGCCACCGTCTGCGCGCCCACCGCCCCGGCCGGTGGCACCCGATCGCGCGCCTCGCCGCCCGGTGGTGAGACTCCGCGGGCGGCTAGCGCGTTCGTCCGAGACAAGCGATCTTCGCGGGCGACATGCCCAAGCGCGCTGAAGTCGAGCGGTGGTTTCGTGGCTACGACAACCCGATGAAGCCCGTGGTACTCGCGATCCGCGATGCCGTCCTCGCCGCGGACCCCCGGATCGATGAGTGCATCAAGTGGCAAGCCCCAACGTTCACGTTCGCAGGCAATCTCGCGAGCTTCTTCCCCAAGAGCAAGCAACACGCGTCATTGATGTTTCACGAGGGCGCGAAGCTCCCCGGCAAACACCCACGTCTGGAGGGAACGGGTGACACCAGCCGGGTGCTCAAGCTCGCTAGCGTCGCCGAGGTTGCGGCCGCGAAAGACGACATCAAAGCGATCGTGGCAGCGTGGATCCAGCTGAAGACCAGCGCCGCACCGAAACGCGCGAAGGCAGCCACCAAGGGCGGGTCGGGCGGCAAGAAACCGACCGCAACGAAGGGCGCGGCGGGCAACGCTGCCGCCCGAGCCGCGGTGCGGGCACCAACGTCGACCCCGCGCGCCCGGGACGCGACGAAGCCGATCACCACGAAGCGCGCGACGAAGTCCCGCGCTACCAACCAGCGGGCGACAAAGAAGAGGAGCACCGTCAAGGGGTGATCTCCAGGGCGAGACCGCTCGCTCGCCTCAACCCCTTGCGTCGGGCCGCAACCGTCGATCGAGCCAGAAGGTCCCCAGTGGTATCGACGACATGATCATCGCCACCGCGGCCGCGCGCAGGCCCCACACCTTGCGCAGGCAGAGGTCCGCCACCTCGACGCCGTACCACAGAAACAGCGCCCCGTGGATCGACCCGACGATGCGCACGGCGATCGGCAGGTCGGCGAGGTACTTGAGTGGCATGGCCACACCGAGCAACACCAGCAGCGACAGCCCCTCGGCGAGGGCAACCCGGCGAAAGCGAGCAAACGGATCAGGCTGCGCGGTGCCCACGGGTCGAGCGACCGACGGAGGCTAACATGGAACGCTCATCCGGGGCCGTGGCGTTCGCTCCGTAACCACGCCGACCAGAGATCCCGCACCCACCTGCCCGTTCGTCTTTTCGAATGACACGCGCGGGCGAACCCCCTCATCCACTCGGACGCTGCCGCAGGCCGACCGGCACGCGTAGCGTGGTGCCTTGGGGAGGGATGACTCGGAGCACGGCGCCGCCGAAGCTGTCGAGCTCAAGCGACTGCTCGCGGACTTAGCGGAGTCCGATGCATTCCGCCTCGCATCGTGGAGGAGGAGTCGTCATGACACGCGTTCGAACCCTTCCAAGACGGATATTTCTGCGCGGCGCCGGTGGCATCGCGCTCGCCTTACCGGCCCTCGAGATCATGTCGACGCCGAGGTCGGCACGGGCCGGAGGCGATGCGATCCCGAGGTTCTTGACGAGCTACGTCGGGACCTCGACCGGACGCAATCACTATCCCGACGACACCTGTTGTGCGGAGCTGGTGATCAGCGATCGCATGACGCCAGATGCCGAGGGGCCGGGCTACGACCTCAAACAAGCGCTGCGTCCGGTCGGCCCCGGGCCATGGCAGTACGAGAACGGCTTCGGCGGTGATCAGCCGGCGTACGACGTCCAGAGCGAGCTCACTCTCGTCTCCGGGCTCGTGGTCCCGTGGGGAGACGCGGGCGCGATCCCGCCGGGCGGTCGCCACCGGAATTTCCACGGCCTGTCGGTCACACCGCAGCTGTCGGGCTCGATCTGCGCGGCATCAGGCTCTCCCCCGCTCGCCCCGACGGTGGACCAACTCGTCGCGGAGGCGATCGGTCAGGACACGCCCGCGCTCGCGTATCGCGTGCAGGCCACGGTTGGTGGCGGGAACATGAGCGCGATGTCGTGGAAGCGCGACGGTGCCGGCGGTGTCGTGCGCGTGGACCCCGTCGTAGATCCGGGATTGGCGTGGGAGACTCTGTTCACCGGCTTCGTCCCGCCCGATCCGGCGGACGCTGCCACGCTCGCGTTCCAGCTGAAGCAGCGCAGGACGGTGCTCGATCTCGTCCGCGGCAGTGCAGAACGGCTCGTCGCGCGGCTCGGGCACACCGATCGGATCCGCATGGAGCAGCACTTCGCGGAGATCCGCGCACTCGAGGAGCGCCTCGGAGAGCTCGCCCCGCCGAGCAGCGCGCAGTGCCAGATGCTGCCCGATCCGGGTCAGAACTGGCCGGTGTCGCCGCCGACGGGCAGCTCCTATGAGTGGAGCAACGAGGAGCTGCGGGCCGAAGTGCTCGCCGATCTCATCCACATGGCGTTCGTTTGCGATCTGAGCCGAGTCGCGAGCCTGATGTTCGGCGAGTGGAAGTCCTACCTCAACATGGCGCCGGCGATCGGCTACCCCCACGATCTGCATGCGTTGACCCATTTCGGCGGCGACGGGACCGGAATCGGGCCGCAGTCCGACTCGCTGGCGTGGCACATGAAGCACTTCGCTCGGCTGATCCGCAAGCTGGCGGATACCAACGATCCGGACGGAGTGCCGATCGTCGATCGCACCGTGCTCACGATGGTGTTCGAGGGCGGCGTGGGCTTCGATCCCGAGGGCGGCGACCAGAGCACGCACTCTACCGAGAACATGATCGTACTCGTGGCCGGCGGCCGCGCGCTCGGCCTCACGCCTGGTCGGCACATCCGCGGCAACGGGAGCCACCCCGCGGCGGTGCTCCTCGCCGCGGCCCAGGCGTGCGGCGTGACCGAGCCGCTCGGCGACATCAGCGAACCGTTTTCCGGCCTGTAGCAGCGTATGCGCCGCCGGGCGGGGCCCGAGCGTGTCTCAACGGGCGGGGGGTGATCACAACGTCGGCAACGAGCGTGGTCGCCGCGTCGAAGGAGCTGGCCCGAAGCGGGAACACTCGCCGCCTGCGTGGGACGTGATCCCGCCCATCGGGGGCGATGGCGTTCGCTCCGTAACCGCGCCCACTGGAGATCCCGCGCCCACCTGCCCGTTCGTCTTTTCGAATGACACGCGCGGGCGAACCCCCTCACCCACTCGGACGCTGCCGCAGGCGCGCCGGCACGCGTAGCGTGGTCCCTTGGGGAGGCGGGAGGGATGATGGGCCACACGATTGCGAACGTTCAGACCTGGTTGTGGATCGCTTGTTCGGTGTCGATCACCGCCTGCTACAGCGGGCTGCAGGCCGGTGATGTCGACGCGGGGGACGCCGCCGCGGACGCTGGCGCCGGAACGGCCGCAAGTGGTGACGCCGGCGACGCGGGCGAGGGCGACAGCGGCGATCACGAAGTACCCGCGACGCCTTCGCATAGTGGGCTGCGGCGCTTGAGCGTCGCCGAGTACGACAACGCGGTCCGTGACCTCCTGGGTGACGACGCGCGGGCGGGCGCTCAGCTGCTCCCCGACGACGCACTTGGGCCCTTCGACAACCAGTACGACGCCCAGTCGCCGTCGGAGGCGCTGATCGTCAGCGCCGAGAAGCTGGCCACCGATGCGGCCAACAGGCTCCTCAACGACGCCGCGCGTCTCGAATCCTTGGCCGGCTGCGCTCCCGCCGGTCCCGACGATGATGCCTGCCTGCGCAAGTTCATCGAATCGCTCGGCCGTCGGGCTTTCCGCCGTCCACTGACAGCCGAGGAGATCGAGGCGCTTGCGGCACTCGGTGCGCTCGGAGTCGAGGCAGGGAGTTGGCATGTCGGAGCTGCTGCAGTCGTGCGTGTCTTGCTGCAAGACGTGAACTTCTGGTACCGCAGTGAGATCGGTGAGCCCGTCGACGGGGCCCCCGGCACGTTCAAGCTGACAGACTGGGAGGTCGCGACCCGCCTTTCGCTGCTGCTGTGGAGCACCGTCCCCGACGATGATCTTCTCGACGTCGCTGCCGCGGACGGGCTGTCCACCCGCGCAGATGTTCGGAAGCAAGCCGAGCGTATGCTCGACGACCCGCGCGCCCGCGAAGGGGTGAAGCGCCTGCACGAGCTGTGGCTGGGCTACTCGCGGCTCGGCAAAGATGGCCTGTCGGGCGACATGCGCCAGGAATCGAACGCCTTGGTCGAGCGCGTCGTATTCGACGAAGCGCAGCCGTGGCTGTCGATGTTCACGAGCTCTGAAACGTTCATTTCGCCCGCGTTGGCCGAGCACTACGGCTTGCCTGCGCCGGACGCGACCGATCCGGGGTGGGTCGAGTATGGCGAGAGCGGACGGGGAGGGATCATCTCGCACGGTACGGTGCTCGCATGGGGTGCGAAGTTCGGTGACACCAGTCCGACCGTACGCGGCAAGCAGGTGCGTGAGCGCCTATTCTGTCAGCCGATCCCCGACCCGCCGCCGGGCGAGAACGTGGATGATCCCCCCGGCGGGGACAACCCGGACGCGTGCAAGATCGAGAACTACGCCGAGTACCGCAAGGGCGGGTGCAACACTTGCCACGGCCTCATGGATGGGATCGGCTTCGGCCTCGAGAACTACAGCGCGGATGGCTCGTGGCGGGCGCACGACGTGGATAAGCCCAACTGCACGATCGCCGGTGATGGCGAGATTGCGGGGGTTGGGGCATTCAACGGCCCTGCCCAACTCGGCGAGCTCATGGCCGAGAGCACCGAGGCGCGGGCGTGCGCCGCATTGCAGCTATATCGATTCGCGAGCGGCCGTCGCGAACCCGACGAGCTCGACGCCGCGGCATTGTCGGCGCTCGCCGAGCAGGGCGCCGGGGAAGCTGTCGAGCTCAAGCGACTGCTCGCGGACTTGGCCGAGTCGGATGCGTTCCGCTTTCGCGTCGTGGAGCACGAGTAGTCATGACGCGCGTTCGAGCCCTTCCAAGACGGACATTTCTGCGCGGCGCCGGTGGCATCGCGCTCGCTTTACCGGCCCTCGAGATCATGCGTTCGTCGCCCTCGGCGCGCGCCGGAGGAGGAGGGAGCAGCGTCGCTCGGTACGTGAACAGCTACGTCGGGGTGTCGTCGGGGCGCAGCCACTATATCGACGATACGTGTTGCACAGAGCTCTTGCAGTCCGACCGAATCACACCCGATGCTGAGGGGCCCGACTACGATCTCAAGCAAGGCCTCAAACCCCTCGGCGCAGACCCGTGGTTCAACGAACGCAACCCGGGCTTCGGCGGTGCGCAGCCAGCCTACGACGTCCAGAAGCACGTCTCGATCGTCTCGGGGCTGAAGGTCCCGTGGGCCACGGCGGGCGGATCGGTCCCACCCGGCGGGCGCGACGTCGCTTTCCACGGCTCGTCGGTATTGCCACAGTTGTGCGGGCACCGCAGGGCAACCGTGCCGACGGTGGATCAACTCGTAGCCGAGGTGGCGGGCGAGCAAACTACCTTGGCCTACCGCGTTGAAGCGACAGACTACTACAACGGGAACACCAACCACTCGGCGCGTTCGATGTCGTTCAAGCGCGACCGCGATGGCAACGTGTTTACGGTCGAACCGGTGGTCGATCCCGGCCTCGCATGGCAGTCGCTTTACATGGGGTTCGTGCCACCCGACCCGGCCGAAGCCGCGAAGGCTGCGTTTGAACGTCAGATTCGCCTCAGCGTGCTCGACCGCGTACGTGACAACGCCCAGCGCCTCTCTACCCGATTGGGATCAGCCGACCGGATCCGTATGGAGCAGCACTTCGACGAGGTGCGGGCGCTCGAGGATCGGATCTCCCAGATCGCCCCGCCCACGACGCCACTGTGCGACATGCTCCCGGATCCCGGGTCGAGTTGGCCGGTCGGTGAACCGGGCGGGACCCAGTCCGGCAGCGACACCGCCAGTTGGAGCAATGAGGAACTACGCGCCGAAATACTCGTCGATCTGATCCACATGGCGTTCGTATGCAACATGAGCCGCGTCGCGACGCTCATGTTTGAACACTGGGGCAGCGCCATCAACGTCTACCCGATGATCGGCATCGTGACGGATCTGCACAGCACGTCGCACTTCGGTAACCCAGGTCCCGGGGTCAGTGGCCAAGGCGATGCCATCGCCTGGCACATGCGGCACTTCGCCCGCCTGGTGCGCAAGCTGGCCGACACGCCGGACGAGGATGGGATCGCGCTCATCGATCGCACGATCCTCACCCTGCTGTTTGAGGGCGGATACGGCTACGACCCGGAAGGGAATGACAGTGGCGCGCACTCGACCGAGAACATGGTCGTGGTGGTGGCGGGCGGCAGTGGGCTCGGCCTCACGCCCGGCCGTCACATCCGCGGCAACGAACAACACCCGGCGTCGGTCCTGCTGGCGTGCGCGCAAGCGTGCGGCGTGACCGAACCGCTCGGCGATATCACCGCGGCGTTTGAGGGTCTGTAGGAGGTTGACGGGCGGTCGGTGGCGGCAGCTCAGAAACTGATCCACCTGGCCCGATCTTCCGCGACCCCCGGAACCAAGCGCGAGCGTGGCTGTCGATCCCCGGGTGTCGCCGCTCCTCGTGCTCGTGCTGGTCACCGTCGCCGCCTACGTGACGGGGGCAAGCTTGATCAGCGCGTGGTGCCGGCGACTGGACCGGCCGGTGTTCGGGATCGCCAACGCGTCTCATCGGCGGATCTGGGCCGCCCGTCGCAGCAGCGCCTTCGTCGGCGTCGCCGCGCGGAGTGAGCTCGTCCACCTGCCGCAACCCCTGGAGGAGCTCGTCGTGGAGGCGCAACGGATCCGCAACGGCCTGCATCCGCTCGACGAGCTTCGCCCCGATTCACAGCGGGCGCTGTGGGAGTGGCTGGCCGCGCTCGCGCGTGTCGAGCGGCGAGATCCGTCGTGCATCGAGCGGCTCGGCATTCGCCACGCCGCGGTCGCAGGGCGACTCGAGGGCGTGTTGGGAGCGCCAGTCGCCCGCGTCGCGCTGGCCGACCGCGTCTACGTCCCGGGGTGGCTTCATCAGCTGATGCTGGTCGACCAGGAACTCTGGGCCTTCATCCACGCTGCACGCGGACCGGGCCGTCACGGATATCGTTGATCGTTGAAATCGCAATGCTGTCCCCGGACTTCACAGAGCTGCGGCCTTTTTCAGCAGTACTTCGCGGGGCAGGCTCGGGCAGTTTAGGGTCGTCGTGCCGCCGCTCTCCGACGACACCGTGGCGCGCGTGTCCCAACTGAAAACATGGTAGACCCCTGCGGCCGTGGTCCTCGCCCCACGATTGTCCGGTGTCGCGCGGGCGCGGCGAGCCACGCGCGGGTTGTGGTTCGTCGCCGTGGCCGTCGGCCCCTTTGCCTACGGGCTCGGCGGCGCCGAGACTGCGATCGCCGCGTTGGGCATGGGGCTGGGCCTGGGATTCTACCTTGCGTGGTATCTCGACTCGCCCGACGGCACGCTGCTGGCAGTCGGCGCTGGCCTGGTGTGCGGGCTGCAAGCGGGCTTTACCCTCCGCACGAGCGCGGCCGTCGTCCATAGCGGCGTGCCGCTTGCGCTGTGCGTCGGACGGCTCGATGGATTCCGCAAGACGACCATGTCTTCGATCCGCTCGAGCGTGCGGACCGTTGGTGTCGTCGCGGTCATCGTCACGGCCGCCGGCAGCCGGCTGCACGGTGCGACCGCCATGGTCGGGGCATGTGCCATCTTCTTCGGCCTGACCCTATGGCTGGCCACGCGCGGTGACCTGCAGGCGAGCGCATCGGTGGTGCGCAATGTGGCACGTCGCGCGTTGCTCTGGGTCGCCGCGGTGATGTCGCCGACCTTGCTATGGCTCGCCCTTGCCGACGAGATCGCAGGCCCTCGGGATCGCGTGCTGACCACGGCGGGGGTCTGCGCCGGCTATTCGTTGGTGTTTCTCGGCGCCCGTCGGCTCGCCCGCTGGCTGGATCCTCGGCTGCAGTTTTTGCCCGTGCTCGGGAACTACCTCCGCGTCATGGCCGTGCCGCTCGGCGGGTTCATGATCGGCTACGCGATCATCGTGGTCGTGTTTGCAGGTCTGCTCGCGAGCCTGGGCCGGCTGTCGCCGAGTGCCTTCGTCGGGATGCCCGATCCGGCCGGCTTCGGCGATTGGTTCTATCTGTCCTTGGCCACGGCGACGACCCTCGGCTACGGCGATGTAAGCTCGAGCTCGGGCGCGGCCAAGCTGATCCTCGGGTGTGAGGCCGTCGTTGCGACGGGCTGGCTGGTCGCGGTGTTCGGGGCTGTTTCCGCCTACATCCAGCCCCAGCTCGCGTCGTTGAGCGGGCCGAACAGGTCGCCCTAGCCGGGGCGGCACTACTCGGCACGACCATCGGCTTCTTGCTGGCCGTAGAGGTGATTGTTCGCGCCGATCTGCTGCACCTGCCAAAGCCGCCACTCGTGGTCGAGCCCGGGACGATCGCCGGGTTGTACGGCCGCGAACGCGTCGGCAGGCTCGGTGGCAGTCGGCGCGACCACTACGTCTATCGATCGTTCACCGCGCAGCCTCGGTAGCTGCGCCGCGCCTCTTGCACGCGAACGACGAGCTCGATCAGGTTCCTTCGGGCTCCGCGAGCAGCACCCCCATCGGCGGCAAGATCGGCCCCTCCTCGAGGGAGTCGGGATCGGTGATCTGAACGTCTCGCAGCAGCAAGTGGACGCAGTCGTCGAGCAGCTCAACCTCGATGGTGGCGTCAAACTCACCTTGGGGAGAGAAGCGGAACCCCCCAAACGTCCAGATGCCCACCGTGGCCTCCACCTCGAAGCGACTCGCCACTCCCCCTTCGGGCACGCCATCGAGCAAGGTGGGGCACGGTAGCTCGGCGTCGAGCGACCACAGCATGTCGACTTCGGGGGACTGTCGGCTCGTGGCGGAGAGTTCGAGGCTATCGCTAGACACCCGCAGCGCCGCGTCGGCCGGCAGCAGTCGTGATCCCTCGGCCGAGGCCGGCACGGCGTCGCACGCATGCCCGAGCGGCAGCGGGGCGAGACACTCGGCTGGGAGGTAAACGTCCGGTGCTGACGCAACGTCGAGGCGTTCGCCCTCGTCGCCATCGTCGGACGTCACGGCCGACGGGCCGATCGTCCCGTTTGCGCCGCCGGCCATCCCCGTCGTGGAAGCCTCCGCCGCTTGGCCTCCAGAACCGCCACCAGCGCTACCAGGACTCGGCGTAGCTGGGCCACAGGCCGACGCGATGGTGATTACGCTCGCGAGTCGCCGCACGTACAGTAGACCCCTGACCGGCCGGTTATTCCGGCTGCGCGTGAAGGTTCTCCACGCTGATGCGCCGCCCCGCCTGCTCACCTCATAAGCATCCGGACTCCGTCGTGCAATCGAAGTCACGCCAAAAACGCACCGCTCTCCCAGCCTTCTCAGCCGCAACCACGTCGTCGCCCACTCAGAACTCTGAACCACGACGACGTCGTCGCACTCGCAGGCGCGCCTGCACTCACCACGCTCAGCGCCTGCGTGGCAAAGCCAGCTGACCTCACGCCGCTCGCGCGCCCCCACCGCGGGCGACTCGTCGGAATCCGCAGCCAGCACGGGTGGAGGATAGGGGACTCGAACCCCTGACCCTCGGCTTGCAAAGCCGATGCTCTACCAACTGAGCTAATCCCCCGACGTGCTGCGCGGTTGAGCCCCTCGTGGGGCCCGGTGGGCGTGGGAGGACTTGAACCTCCGACCTCTGCCTTATCAGGGCAGCGCTCTAACCAACTGAGCTACACGCCCGCGCGAAGGGATGGGTTTCTAGCCGGAGTGCCCGAGCCCGTCAAGCGGGCTCCGGTGGCGCGGAGGTCGTGCAGCGCCGAGGGGCCGATCGGGCATCCCCGTGGCGACAGATCTTCGGCGCGTCCGGCACCCGCAACTCGCGCGCGCCAGCGGCCGTTGGCGTCAGGCTTCGCGGCCACGCGCCCCGGTCATGGGGCGCTCGCGTCGGTCTTCGCGCGGGCGCGGCCAGAGCTGCCACGAGCCCGTCGCTTGCCTTTGCCGCGCTTGCCATCGAGTGCACCTTCGGACTGGGCGTGTTTCACCAGCGTCCGGATGTACCGAACGATTCCTTCCTCGGCCGGCATCAAATGGTGGTGGTAAGACGGCGTGTCGCCCGGCGCCCACCGCAAGAACACGACGAGCGCCTTGCCCTGCAAGTCGCCGGGAAGATCATCCTCGCCGGTAACGCGCAATAGCTGCTCGTTGCGCGTGCCCTTGGGGAGCCTGCCGAGCAGCACTTCGCCCATGGTCACATCGAGATACTGGTCCTTGTGGCCTTGGTATCGTCCGCGCCCCCAAACCTGATCGACCCGGACGAGCGCGACGATCGCCGCGTAGCCAAGGCGCGAGGCGAACAGCCGCTGGTCGAGGACATCGTGCGGAGCTCGGCCGCGCAACTCGAGATCCTCCGCCGTGTAGTCGTCGTCGAACGCGACGGCAAAACGCGTCTCCCAGGCAGGCGCGTCGCCCGGGGCAAAGAGCTCGCCGTGGGCGCGTCTCGCCTTGCAAGCCGACACGGGAAGGACGGCGGCAAGGACCACCACACGCAGGGCCGACCAAGACAGAAACGCCATCCGGTGGCGGTGAGCCTAGCAGCCCGCGGCGAAACCCCGCAAACCAGGGGGCCGCGAGATCGGCCCCGCGGCGCGCGCCGGGCCGCGGCCCGAACAATGGTGCCGAACCGTGCTAAACGTCCGGCCATATCGGGCCGACGTCTGGCCCGCACCACCCATGGAGGATTCCGCCGTGCCCCGCAGCTCCAATTCTCGCGTCGCCGTCCTCTCCTCAATCGTCTTTTTTGCCTGCATGGGAGAGGCAAAACAAGACCAGGGCAAGGCCTCCGACAAGGCCTCCGTCAAGCCCGCCAAGGCCGACGCCAAGGCGAAAGCCGACGCCAAGGCCAGCGACGCCAAGGCCAAGCCCGACGCCAAGGCCGGTGACGCCAATGGCGACACCAAGGCCGATCCGAAGCCGGCGCAGACGTTCACAAAGGGTCAGCCCGCGCCCGCGGGTCTCGATGTCGAAGGGATCAAGGCCTACAACGCAGCGCAGGGCGACCCGGCCACGGCGTCGTTTGATCTCGCGGCCGCGTTCGACGGCGACGCAAAGCTCGCCGACGCCAAGAACGGAAAGCTGACGGCGATCTTCGACACTTCAATGGGCCAGTTCGCGTGCGAGCTCTACGAAGAGCTCGCGCCCCTGACCGTCGCGAACTTCGTCGGCCTCGCCCGCGGCACCCGCTCGAGCTACGACAAGAAATCCGACGCGTGGTCGAACAAGAAATTCTACGAGGGCGTGCTGTTTCACCGCGTGATCGACGGCTTCATGATCCAGACGGGCGACCCGACCGGTAGCGGAAGCGGCGGGCCCGGTTTCATCATCGCCGACGAGTTCGGCAAGGGCCTCAAGCACGACGTGGCCGGCCTGCTCTCCATGGCCAACCGCGGCAAGAACACCGGCAGCAGCCAGTTCTTCGTCACCGTAGCCGCCACGCCGCACCTCAATGGCAAGCACGCGATCTTCGGCAAGTGCGATCCCAAGGTGCCCATCGAAATCAGCCAGGTGAAGCGATCACCAGACAACGATCGTCCCTACGAGCCGGTTTCGATCAAAACGATCGAGGTCCTCCGCAAGTAGCTCGCTACCGCGTCACACCGACAACGCGCCAGCTACCGAACTTCTTCTCGAGCACGAGAATCACGTACTCACCAGCGACCTTGGTGAGGGCGTAGTTCCGACCCCCACCTTCCTGGACGCCCGCCGGCACGCTTCCGAACACCTTGCGTAGGCCGGCGGCCGTGTACATCTTGGCCGCCTTGGGGCGGCCGGCGGCCTTGGCCTCCGCGCTCATCGTCGCAAGCACGTCGCGAAGTTCGTCACGGGTGCGGGCTGCGACGGTCTCACCGACGGAAAATGGCAGGCTCGAGCGGGACGCGACCCTGTCGAGATCGGCGGCCGCGAAGTAGTGCAGCCACTCATTGGCGATCCGCTTGGCCTGGGGGTCGTTGGCTTCGACCGCCCCGCCACCTTGCGGTGCACCCTCGGCGGGCTGCGCACCTGTCGTCTCGCCATCGCCCCCGCGGCCACTGCCGTGCGCGTGTCCCTCGTGACCGGTCCCCGTCCCGGCCGCCGCACGCCCGCCGTCGGCTCCGGGCGCAGCCGGGCCCTCGGCGATCGCCGGGGCGGTGGGTTTGCGATTCAACCGTCGACCCAGGCTCTCGCGCTCGGTGCGACCGCCGCGGATCTTCACGTCCGGATTGGGCCGGTCGCCCTGCCCGGCGTTGTCGAGGATGAACGGCTCGGCGCCAAAGGTGCCGCACGCCCGCTCGTCGCGATGAAACGCCCAATGGACGTAGATCTTGCCGTTGCCCGACACGATCTCGCGCGGTGGATCAGGGAACGGCCCTGACGAATACACGATCTCTCGCGCCGCCGCATCGAAGGCGAGGTTGCCCGAGAAATGGACGGTCTTGACGTTGTCGATCGTGCCATCGCGCTTGAGCACGATCTCGACCCGGGTCCACAACGTGAAGTCGTTGTGCGGATGGTTCCGGCCCTGACCATCGAGCTGCTCGAGGAACCCCCACGCCCACGCATCGTGGATCGTCCGATGCATCTGCGCGATGAATCGTGCGAACGGGTGCTTACGCGAGCGGAGGGCGGTCTGATTGCCGACCCTGACCTCGGGCACCATGTTCTCGAGGGGCGATTGGTAGTGATTACGTGCGTCGGTCCAAACGCCCTTGGTCTTCGATTGATGCGCGCCATCGTCTCGCTTCGGGGCCGCCAGGTCCTTTCCGAGAAGCGCGAGCAAGTCCTTCTGCCGGGGGCGAAAGCGGTAGACGGGGTCGTTCTTGTCGATGCGCGCCTGGGCCTCCTGCGGTGCGATGCTGGCCTCCTTCTTGCGCGTCTTCTG
Organism: uncultured Myxococcales bacterium; assembly: GCA_902826865.1. Classification (GTDB taxonomy): domain Bacteria; phylum Myxococcota_A; class Polyangia; order Nannocystales; family Nannocystaceae; genus Xiheibacterium. Next base: position 17,561 of record CADEGN010000042.1, on the reverse strand, counting down.
CATCACGCCGTCGGCGGCCTCCGACGCAAGCGCTTCGTGCTCCTCCTGCGCGGCATGGTGATCGCGGTGCTCGAGATCCCGCATGGCCAGCAGGTTGTTCGGTCGAGGGTCCTGCTGGTTGGGCCGTTGGTCGCGTGGGGCCGGCGGCTCGGGTGGTGACGTCTTCGCCTGCTGGCTTGGTTGCTCGCGCTGCTGGGCGATGCGGGTCTCGTTGGCGACACCCGGGGTTTTTTCCTTGCTCGGCTCCTGCTGCGCGGCCTGGGGCTTGATCGCATCTTGCTCGAGGTTGGTGACCGCGGCGCGGGTCTGCTCCTTCACGTCGCGGTTGATGTTCGATAGGTATTCGACGTCGCTCGGAGCGTCTGCCTCATCGAGCTCATCGGGCTGCTCGACCATCTTGAGCTGCTCGAGCACGAAGTCGACCTTCTCGGCCGGCTGCTCGGGCTCCTCAGGCTCCGGTTCGGGAGGCTTCTCCGGCTCCTTCTCCGGCTCGGGCTCGGGGAGCTCCTCGAGCTCGATCTTCGGCTTCGGCTTGAGCTTCCGCCGTTTTCGATCCGGTGGCTCCGGGGGATGGACGGGCTCGGGCTCAACGCGCGGCTCCTCAGGTTTAGGCAAGATCTCGAGCCTGGTGACCTGCTCGCGCTCGGGCGGTTCCCACTTGCGGGTTCGCACGAGCTCGCCGAGGGACCACAGCGCGCCGCCGTTGATCGCCAGCGAACCGCCGACGAACAGCGTCACGAGCAGCCAACTCGCACGGCGACGTCCCACCGCCTCCGAGAGTAGCCCATCGGTACGGGCTCGCCTCCGATCAGGCGCGCTCTGGTCCCGTAGAAACGCCGCCGGCCCACTCCGGCGCGGGACGCGTCCGCCGACCGGTCGCACGGTCCGCGGGGACATCCCACTTGCGCGGGGTTCGTAGCCCCCCAGCGGCGGTCACCTCGCCCGCGCGTCGGGCATCGGGCGACTGTTGTCGAGGGATTTGCAGCCCGTGCCGGAACGCGGGTGCTAGTGCATTCGGCGGTAGACCCCGACCACCCGGCCGAGGATATCCACCGCGCGGAAATCCGAGCGTCGGACGTAGATCGGCTCCATCGCGGGGTTCGCGGGCTGGAGCCGAATCCGATCGCCTTCCAGGTAGAAGCGCTTGCAGGTCGCCTCGCCATCGATAATGACCACGACGATCTCACCGTTGTCGGCCGTGCTCTGCTTGCGCACGAAGATGTAGTCGCCGTCGAAGATGCCGTCGTCGATCATGCTATCGCCGCGCACGACCAGACCGAACACGTCCTTGGCCTTCACTGCCCCGAGGAAGTAACGATCGACCACCACGCGATCGATAATGTTCTCTTGGGCGAGGATTGGCGCGCCGGCGGCGACCCGTCCGACGATGTCCACCTCCACGTCTTCGCGCTCGGCCCGAAGGTCCACCGGACGCAGCGCCCGGCTCTTCAGTTCCTCGCGCACGAGGTAGCCCTTGCGCTCGAGAGCCTTGAGATGATCGTTGACACCGTTGGTCGAACGGATCCCCATGTGCTCGCCGATCTCGCGCAGCGTCGGCGGATAACCGCGGGAGCTGAGGCATGTGGCGATGTAATCGAGGGCCTGCCGTTGCCGATCGGTCAAGTCGGGTCGCACGGCGCGATCTCCTGGCGAAGGGACGTTGCTGGGAGGCGTGTACATGGGATCCGGGGGTGGGCGCCCGTCGCGCGCGCACTGAACGTGTGTATCGCAGATGCGCGCTTTGGTCAATAGCGACCAAGGACGATCCTGCACACCTGCAGAGTGCCAGCAAACCGGACGTGGACCAAGAAAGCGGCCATGTCATCCTCAAGGGGTCGGGAGCCGGCGTCGACGGGGCCCCGAAAGGACGTGACCGGAACATGCCGCTCCTTATCCGCGCCATCATTACGGGCTTCGGTTACAAGCTCGGCAGCGAGCTAGGCCGCTACGTGGTCGAGCGTTTCCGGCGGGGGCGTGCCAAGAAACCGGCGGCCGCCGAGCAGGAGGAGGACCTGCCCGAGGGCATCGTCAAGGAACCCGTGGCGCCGCCGATCGAGCCTCCGGTGAACTGAGGTCCCCGCCCTGGTCGGTTCACGGATCGCTGTCGCCCTCGTCGTCGGCCGCGGCCGCGTCGGCCTGGCGGATCTGCGCGTCTTGTCGGGTGATCCGCGGCTGGACGAGCCCGTCGGCCGAACGCGAGAATTTGATCTGCATCTGCACGTCGACCTGCAACCCAGCGATGATCTGCTGGAGGAGATCCGCCGCATCCATCTTCTCGAGGAAGCTTCGCATCTCCGATGACACGATCCGCATGAGCTCGTCCTTCGTCGCTTGGGTGACGCCCGTGACGAGATCTTGTCCCTTGCGCAACGCGGCTTCAGGGTCGAGAAGTCCCGTCAGCGACTCTCCCAACCGACCCAGGCGTGTCCGTTTCTCGTCGTCGCTCCGCCCTCGTCCGTCTCGCTCGTCCACCATGCTTCCGCTCCCTGCGCCATGCCCGATGGCCCGAGCGGCCAGCGGGACTGTACAGGATGGATCGCCGCTGTCCATGCGGCCGCCCGGCGTGTCGATCCGAGGCGAGAAAGCGCTTTCCAAGCCTTCGAGGAATGTGATACCCACCGCTCCGCGTCCGCGAGTCTGCGCCCCGGCGTGGCGGTTAATTTGGCGGACGGTCCAGGCGACTCCTAAGCTCCTCGGCATCACCTACATCTGACTACGTCCCTTCCTTCTGACGCAGTTCTGGCCGACGACGGACCGAGCCGCTCAAACCAAACCCCCACGACCCCGCCTCGCGAGGTTCCATGACCGCGTACTACCTCGGACACTTCAGTGTCGCTCTGGTGATCATCGGCCTGCTCGTGGCAACGCTTCGTGTGACCCGTCGCGCGAGCTAGCGGCCCACCACCACGCGGGACTGGGTCCGCTCTTCGCTTCAACCCCCCGCGAACACGAATGGGCGCCGTGAGCAAGCCCAGCGCATTTCTGCCCACAGACGAGGCGCGCGTCGAGCTCCCACTCGATGAGCTGCCGCTGCAGCACGCCCACGAGATCCGTCTGCTGCTCCGCGGCGACTCCGTGATCGACTGGCACAGGCTCGCCATGGCCGACGCCGAGGACGTCCGCCGCCTCCTGCGAGTCAACAGCATCGACGTCAACAACCCGCACGACCTCGAGCGCCTCGAGGACCTGCGCCGGCGCTCGGTCATGTACTTGACCGACAACCTCGGACTGCGCGTCGACGAGCACATCGCCAGCAAAGCCAACGTGCTGGAGCTGCCACTCATCGCATCGGGCCGCGGCAAGGGTCAACGCCAGGCGTGCGTGCTGCTCAAGGTGATGCACATCATGTATCACCTCGACGCACGGGAGCTTCGCACATTGCTCTCGATTCCCGACCACGCGCTGTTCGAGCTGGTGGAACAGTCAACGATGGTGCTCTTCGACGAGCTGCGCCAAAGCGGGGTCGGGGTGGTGGAATTCGCCTGGTCGCGAAAGACCCCGGATTCGCTCGTGACCAAGCTGCTGGTCAAGCGCGAGACGAGTGCGGCACGGGTTTTCGACCGCCTGCGCTTCCGCGTGGTCGTCGAGGACCCCGCGGACATTATCCCGACCCTCGATGTGATGCTGTCGCGCTTCATTCCGTTCAACTACGTCGTCCCAGGTCAAACGGTGAACAGCCTGGTCGATCCGGGGCCCCTCGAACGCCGCGTCGCGGCCGGGGGCGAGGTGAGCACGGTCGCTGCAGCACCCGCAGACTTGCCCAACGAGTTCTCAGGATCGGGCTACGCCGTGCTCAACTTCGTCGCCGATCTGCCCGTGAGAGTCGACGCGCTGCTGGGCGAGGGCGAGCGAGGTTCGGGCAATGTCGTGTTCGTGCTCGCCGAGTTTCAAATCGTCGATCGGCCCCGCGCCGTCGCCAACGAGCTCGGCGAGAACTCGCACGCCCAGTACAAGCACCGCCAGCACGGGCGCGTCCGCGAGCGACTGTTGCGCGGGCCTCGCGTCCAGCCGTCGGAGCCGAGCGAGTCCGGCGAAGGTGAAACCGAGGCGCGCCGAACGGGCGGACAAGGCAACGGCGACGGCAACGGCAGCGACAGCTGAGGGATCGCGCGCAACGATGGCGCAAGTTCCCGATGGCGACACGCTACGTCGGCCCGGCGCCCAGGGCGTGGCGCAGACGTACGGCCGGCAATTCTCCCCGCCGCCGTGGTCCGGTGCGAACCGACGCGAGCGTGACCTCGACCGCACTGTCGTCGAGCAACACCGCCTCGAACAGCACCAAACGGTGATCACTCGCGAAACCTCGCTGGCGCAACAAGGTCGTGAGCGTCGCCGGCTCGATCGTCTCGCTTTCGAACACCATGCGCGGCAACGACAACAGCACGCCATCCGGCTCGTACTGCGCGTCACCGACGACAAACGCAGTGGATCGCTGCTCGAGCAACAACCACGACGTAACAGGGGCAGCCGGGTCGCGATCGTGGCGTATGCCGAGCTCGTAGCCGATGCACGGCTGGCCGCTGAGCGGGGCGACGAGCAGCGGGCCCGTGGCATGCGCAACGCCGGTGCTACCTCGGCCTTGGCTGTGCACGCGCGGCAGAGCCATCCGCCATCGCGCCGGTGCAATCGCGGGCCGCGCATCCCTCACATCGCGAAGCGCGTTGACGACTGCGACTGTCATCCCCATGCCCACGCCGATCAACAGAAGGTAGATCTCGAGCAGGCTCCGCGCGCCCGAGGTCACACCGGCGAGAAGAAACACCACGGCGACGAGACCGATGGCGACCAACACGAACCCACGGGTTACCGCCCAGCCGCGGTGCCACGCGCGCGCGAGCGGCGAGCGCCGCGAGAGCGCCTCCGCCGCATCCGCCTGCTCGAGGACTCGCAGGCTCGTCGGAGCGTCGACCTCCGCCCAGTCGTGGCCGCCGCAGCTTGGGCACGCTTCGCTGCGCGGGTCGTCGCGGACACTCGCGCGCATGGGATCGCCGCGTTGCCAGTCGAACTGAGCCGGCACGTCGAGCCAGCCACATCCCGTGCACAGCAGCGTCGTGGTCATTGCACGTACCACGGGCAGGATACAGCCCAGGTAGCGCTGAGGTGCCACGGTCGCCTTGCGCGGATCGCCAAGGCCGGCGCCAAGCCCGTGGGCGTGACAAGGGAGGTGGGTTTGCGTATGGTGCCCCCTGCGCTGGGGGTGGCGGTGCAACACGCGCCGACCTGAGAGAGTCCCCTCGAACCTGATCCGGGTCATGCCGGCGGAGGAAAGCGTGAACGACGAAAGCAAGCAGCGCCTCCGGGTCGCGGACCCCAACGCACAACCGTTGCGCACCCTGCCACCGGTTTCTGAGACCTTCCCCAACTCGAGTCGGGTGCTCGAGGGCGAGCTCGGAGTGCCCTTTCGCGAGATCCAGCTCGCCGGCGGGGAGGATCCCATGCGGGTCTACGACACCACCGGTCCGCAGGGCTGCGATCCCCGCGGCGGCCTGCCCCGCGGCCGCGCCCCGTGGATCGAACGCCGGCTCGCGGACCGCCCGGCCAACCTCTCGCAGATGCACTTTGCCCGCCGCGGTGTGGTGACCGAGGAAATGCGCTTCTGTGCCATCCGCGAGGGCGTCGAGCCAGAGTTCGTGCGCAGCGAAGTCGCAGCCGGTCGCGCGATCATCCCGGCCAATATCCGCCACGTTGAGCTCGAGCCGATGATCATCGGCCGCAAGTTCCTGGTGAAGGTCAACGCGAACATCGGCAACTCGGCGGTTGGCTCGTCGATCGAGGAGGAAGTCGAGAAGCTGCAGTGGGCGATCCGTTGGGGCGCCGACACGGTGATGGACCTGTCCACCGGCAAGAACATCCACGCCACGCGGGAGTGGATCCTACGCAACGCGCCGGTGCCGATCGGCACGGTTCCCATCTATCAAGCGCTCGAGAAGGTCAAGGGACGCGTCGAGCAACTCGACATCAACATTTATATGGAGACGCTCGAGGAGCAGGCCGAGCAGGGCGTGGATTATTTCACGATCCACGCCGGTGTCCGACTCGCCCATATCCCGCTCACCGCTCGGCGCGTCACCGGAATCGTTTCGCGCGGCGGCTCGATCATGGCCAAGTGGTGTTTGCATCACCACCGCGAGAACTTCTTGCATACCGAGTTCGAGCGCATCTGCGAGCTGATGAAGAAATACGACATCTCGTTTTCTCTCGGCGACGGCCTGCGCCCGGGATGCATCGCCGACGCCAACGACGAGGCCCAGTTTGCCGAGCTACGCACGCTCGGCGAGCTGACCCGCATTGCCTGGTCCCACGATGTCCAGGTGATGATCGAAGGCCCGGGGCACGTGCCGATGCACAAGATCGAAGAGAACATGCGGCTCGAGCTCGAGCTCTGTCACGAAGCGCCGTTTTACACCCTCGGACCGCTCACGACCGACATAGCGCCGGGTTACGATCACATCACCTCGGCGATCGGGGCAGCCATGATCGGGTCGTTCGGGTGCGCAATGCTGTGCTACGTGACGCCCAAGGAGCACCTCGGCTTGCCCGACAAAGACGACGTGCGTGACGGCGTGATCGCCTACAAGATTGCTGCCCATGCCGCCGATTTGGCCAAGGGCCACCCGGGGGCCCAGAAGCGCGACGACGCCCTGTCTAAGGCGCGCTTCGAGTTCCGCTGGCACGACCAGGTCAACCTGGCCCCCGCTCCCGTCCGCGCCCGCCAATTCACCGATCAGACGCTTCCCGCCGAGGGCGCAAAGCTCGCCCACTTCTGCTCGATGTGCGGTCCTCACTTCTGCTCGATGAAGCTGACGGCCGACGTCCGCGCGCTGGGCCAAGACACGGTCGCGGAAGGCATGGCCGAAAAGGCAGCCGAGTTTCAGCGCCAGGGCGGCGAGTTGTATGTGCCCTTGGCGTCCACCGAACCGACTCCCTAATGCCCCCGATGGCGGTGGTATCTTCGGCCAAGTCGCGTGATCGCCCACGCACGAGCCCACCCCGCGCCACGCCGCGCTGAGGACCGTTGCACCCCGTGATCGAGCGACCGGTCCGGCACCTGTTCCCACCGGCCGATGTGGCGATCGGCCTGGTGGGCGCCATGATCCTCGTGCCCTTTGAGCTGTGGTCACTGCGCGCGGGGGGTCCGACGATTTGGGTCGTCACCATCTCGGTGGTGATGACGTCCGGTCTGCTGCTCGGCGTCGTGATCGGGGCGACTTCGACGCTCGCCGGGGTTGCGCGGCTGGGTCCGTGGCCGCGCGCCGCCGTGCACGCCAGCGCCTCGCTGGCCGCCACGGTCCCGGTCGCGCGACACCTGTTCGATGGGGCCTTCGCGAGCACGCTGCCTGGGGCTGCGCTTGCCCCGGTATGGGTACCCCTTGTCGCCTTGGGACTGCTGACGCTTGCCCTCCGCGTCGGTCTGGTTGCAGCAACGCACGTCAAAACCCGCGCGCTGACGGGGGCGCTCCTACTGGCGGGCGCGATCGGCATCGAGTGGATCAACCGCAACGTCAAGCGTAGCGAGCTACCCGACGTGCACACCATGCTGGTGTTCGCGACGATCGTGGCGGCCGGGTTGAGCATGCGCCTGCTCCTGCCGCGGCGGGCATGGCCGCGCGACCCAGATCCCTATGTCGCGCTTGGACGCCTACTCACCGCCGCTACCCTGACCGCGTTCGTTGTCTCGCTGCGATTTGGCTTAACGACATCGAGCACGCGGATGGCGGTCACGACGGGCGGACTTCACACCCGCTTGCTCGTTCGCCTCTACCGCGCGACGCTCGATCTCGATCGCGATGGCTACGCCTCCGTGCTCGGCGGCGGCGACTGCGACGAATTCGACGCCACGATCTCGCCCGGCGTCGCCGAAGTCCCCGGCAATGAGATCGACGAGAACTGCGATGGCCGCACTAGCGAAGACGCCGCTGTCCGCAGGTTCACCGCCGCGCGCGCGGAGCATAAGGCCGATCTCGGCCGCTTCAACGAGCGCCCCGACGTGGCACGCCTGCTCGCTCGCACGCGCGACATGAACGTCGTGCTCGTCGCGATCGACACCCTGCGCGCGGACGTCCTGGCCGATGAGGCGAGCAACCGCTCTGACTTCCCAAATCTCTTCGCTCTGCTCGACTCCGGACGGCATTTCCGCCGCACCTTCGCTCCGTCGGCCGGCACCGACTTGTCGATGTCGGGTGTCCTGACCGGGCAGATCGACCCGTTCGCAACCGAGCAACCGACCCTGGCCGAAGGCATGCGCGAGCGCGGTCGCGCGACCTTCGCTGTGATACCGAGCGAAGTGATCCGCTACGTCGGTAAGGCAATGCTCACGCGAGGGCTCGATCACCACGAGCGGCTTGTCAACGATCTCCACGAACGTGACGTTGGTAGCTACCTGACCGGCAGTCGCACCCTCGAACTGGGCATGCGCTTCGTCGACGCGCATCGCGGCGAACACGGCGAACGACCGTTTTTCGTTTGGCTGCACTTTTTCGACGTCCACGAGCACCACGAGGTCAAGCTCGCCGCGCTCCGGGACCGTTTTGGAGACCTCGGCGATCTTGATCGACGTGGCCGTTACCGGATGCTCGTGCGCGCGGTGGACGATCAGATCGGCGCACTTGAGGCTGGCTTGCGCGAGCGTGGTCTCACCGACAACACGATCGTCGTCCTCGTCAGCGACCATGGCGAGGGACTCGGCGAGGACCCCCGGCTGCCCGAGAATCACGGCAAATATGTCTACAACGCCCTCGTTCACGTACCGTTGGTGATTCGCGTGCCCGGTCTTCCGCCCGGCGTTGTCGACCACCCGGTTTCGCTGCTCGACGTCTACCCGACCCTGTTCGAGCTCATCGGTGGCCCTGCGCCAGACGTCGACGGCGAGAGCCTGCTCGCTCACCTTTTTGCGGACGCTTCCCAAGAGCTCGTCTCCGGCGTGCGGCCGCTGCCGCTCAACGAAACCGACCAGTACGGCGTGGTTCTATGGCCGCACAAGTTGCTCGTGCGCCGCGAGGACGACTTGGTCGAGCTCTACGACCTCGCCAACGACTTCGCTGAGCGTGACGATCTCAGTGCGAAGATGCCCGAGCAAGTCGACGCACTGCGGGCGGCGTACGCGGCCTTGTCGGGGGTGGAGATCGACCGGACCAGCCGCGGTCGGCGAGCGCGCGAACGGATCGCGGCGGCCGGCGCCGATGAGTGACGCGCCGGCTCGACGGTGAGCCCGCGAGGCCATCTCGATAGGCATGGGCGACGTCATCGGCGCGCCCATGCGGCGAGGACGAGACCGAGCGCGACCGCGGGCGCTCCGCCGATCATCATCGCTGCATGGACGCTGACCTGGGCCGACACAAACGGCAACAGCGGCGGTTCTCCGCCGAGCAGGGCCCGATCGACGCCGACCCACACGCACAACCCGAGAAACACCGCGCACGGCAGGCTGAGCAGCGCGAGCGCGACCTCTTCGGGGCGCCCCGGCGAGCGCGCCGCCCCGAAGAAGGCGGCGACAAACCCGGGTGCGAGGGCAAGCAGCAGGTCGCGCGCAAACGGGGGGAACACGGGTGGCGACGACAGGCTTGGCCAACCGTGGATCACAACCAGGGCCGCGTAGGCAAGCAAGGGCCATGCGGGCGTCACAGTGCCCATGCGCCGGCCAGCTCGCACGGCGACCGCGAGACCCGCGAGGGCGAGCGCGAGCGCTACCAGCACTCTCCAGGGCGCGGCCCTCGGCAACGTCGCGGCCGAGGCCGGATTGGCCATCGCCACCGCAAGCGGACGGCCGATCCGATCATCGGCTACGGCATGACCCAGGGACGTCGCAAGCGCGCGATGCAGATCGACGAGATGGATCGGCCAGGGGGCGATGACAGGATCGACGCCCCCAGCGATGCATGCGCGGACGATTCGAATCGAGTCCTCGGCATCGCCGTGGCCACCACTCGGCAGGTGGCCATGGTCCGCGAGGACAAACCACCGCGTGGTCTCGTCGGGTGGAGCGAGCTTGACGAGCTTCCCGAGGATCCGATCGGCCTGCGCCGCGGCCGACCGGTATTGCGGGGAGATCCCTCCGAACGCGTGCCCCGCCTCGTCGACGCGCAACACGTGGACGAACGCCAGCGCCGCGTCGCTCGCAACCGCGGCCGCGGCCGCCGCTTCGAACTCCGAGGTGCGCCACGCGGAGCCCGTGGGCTCGATCTCGGCGCGCTCCAGGGCAGGCTCCGCGGTCGTGAAGCCAAAGCTATGCACGATGTCGCGATGGGACTCCGCAACCGCCCGCGACGATGGCACCGCCGTGGGCAAGGCATCGCTTGGCGGCGGATCGATCCGCGAGATCCGATACTGCACCCCCGCCTGCTGCTGCGTTCTCCCGGTCCACAACACGTGTTGAACTGGCAACGACACGGTCGGGAAGCCGACGTCGACGGCGAGGTCGGTCCCGTCGGCACACAGCGAGCGGAGCGACGGCAGATGCATGGCCGCGCTCCGCGACAGCCCGTCGATCAGGACGACGCGCACGCGCGCCACCGGATCGAGATCCGCACCGCCGGCGCCGGGAAGCAAAGTGACGACGGCCGCGGATCGGCCATCGGGGAAAAACGCGCGGAGGATCGCCCGGCGGGTGAGCCAGCAGGCCGCCGCAAGCACCGCAAGCAGCACGACGACGATCGACCGCCTCACCTGCGCCTCACCGCACGCGAGCGGCGGTCGATCCGCGGGCGCCCTGCCGCGAGCAGGCCGATGGCCACAGCCGTGAGAACGCCCGCCGAGATCGCGGCGCCGATCCCCAAACCGTTGGCCACCTGCCCGCGTGCGAGCAATTTCCGGCGGCGCTCGATGTCCTCGGGTCGCCGCAGCGATTGGATGTCAGCGGTCGTTGCGTTGCCGACCCCGAGTCCCACGGCCAGCAATCCGTAACTCACCACCGCGAGCACCATCGACACGGTGCCTGCCACGCGCAGGCGTTCGCGAACCTCGCTGTCACCCGTGACCGGCCCACGCACCAAGGTGCCCCTCGTGGCCGGTTCGAGCCGGGGCCGAGGTGGCAGCTCAGACGTGGGCGTGGGTTCGTACCCCGCCCCGCCGCTGGCTGGTTCGGCGGCAACGATCGCGGTCGGTCCCGCGAACGCGCGTGGCCCCTCGGGTCGAACCGGCGCCAGCGCGAGGATCGCCGCGATTCCCCATCCGATCGCCGTCATCGCTCCCCCTGCAGCCGAACGAACTTGCCGTCGTCGAACACGAAGAGATCAGCGGTCGGCAAGACCCCGTCGCGCGCCGCAGCGAGGGCCGAAGCCCCACGATCCGCAAACGCGACGTCGAAGCCAAACGCGCCCGCCTCGCTCGGTAGCAGGCGCAACTCCCTGGGGCCGCCGACCAACAGGTCGAGCGATCCATCGACATTGGCGTCGACGGCGGTGATGACCCGCGGTTCGGCGAGTCCCAGCGGCTCGTCGAGCGGCTGTTGGACAAACAGCTCGCCTGCGCGCGACGCTGCCACGAGGGCAAGTCCGCCATCGCCGAACACGACGGCGAACCCCGCCCGGCCGTCGCGATCGTAGGGCGCGATCGCAGCTGGAGCGGCGGGGAGCGCTACGGAAGGCCCTGCGATCAAGCCCGAGGGGTCCCCCCGTAGCACCGACAACCGCGCCGGCGGCCCCGCGGTGACCGCAAGATCGAGCCACGCGTCACCATCATAGTCGAAGGTCGAAGCGAATCGCGGCTGCGAACCGACCGAGATCGATCCGACGAGCGTACCTGCCCCGTCGACGATGTCGATCCGGCCGGACTCATCACCCGGCGTCCAAGCGATGCGGCCCTCGCCTCCCTGAACCTCGAGCACCGCCACGTCCTGCACATCGCCATCAACCGCCACCTCGCCGCGCGGGCGGAGACCAGCATCGTCGACGGCCATGACCGAGAGCGCCGATCGGTGACCGATGACAACCTCGCGCGGGAAAGCCCCATCGAGTTCGCCGATTGCGACGGCGGTACCCGGCTGCGCCAACGAAACCTCTACCGGCGCCAGGGCGGCTTTTCGCTGCCACCACGTCAGTTCCTGCGCGTCGAGCACCACCACATCGGCGCGACCCTTGCCGATCAAGTTCGAAACCACCATGCGAGCGGTCGCACCCACGGAGTCGAGCGACTCCGGATCGGCGAAGCAGGCCTCGCCAACTTGACGATGTCCGTCCCCGCAGCGCCCGCACAACCCGTGCCGGCAATCTTGCCCGTCGCCACAATCGCCCGTTCGCTCGCACGCGGCTCCGATCGTCGCCGAGGGATCAAAACAGCCCACGGCGAACGAGAACGCGATCGTCGTGCTGGATCGGAGCCCGGGCACTGCAGCGCGAGACTACCCGTCGGTCGGAGCCGAGGGCAACCGCGACAGGCGACAAGATCACGGCAAGCCGAGCCGCGCGAGCAGAGCGTTGACGGCGGCCTCGACGCGCAGTGGTCGTGCGCCCAAGCCGACCGGCGCACAACCGTTGGCGATCAGAAGCTCCACCTCGAACGGGACCCATCCACCCTCGGGTCCGACCAGCGCGATGGTCGGCCCCTCGACATCACATGGACATGGCGGCGCGCCGAGATCGGCGAACACGCGGCGCAACGTGGTCGCACGGCTGAGCTCGTCCTCGACGAACGGCCGGAACCGTCGATGCACGGCCACCTGCGGGAGAATCGTATCGCCGGCCTGCTCGAGCCCGAGCACGAGCTGGCCGCGGATCTCGTCGTCGGCGAGCGCGGGGCTCCCCCAGTAGCTCTTGTCGACCCGCGCGCTGGCGATGAGCGCGATCGACTTCACGCCCGCGGCTGCCACGTGCTGCAGCACCCGCCGCAAGACCGGCGGCCGGGGCAAGGCGAGCGCCAGCGTCACCCGCGACGGCGGTGGCGGATCGCCATCAAGCTCGCACGCGAGCACCAACCGTTCGGTCGCGGTGTGGACCACCTCGGCGGTACCACGTCGCCCACCGATCACCCCGACGCGGATCCGATCGCCGACGGCCTTGCGAAGGATCTCGCGCACGTGCACCGCTCGCCTCCCCGTGACCTCGGCGCGCCCGTCGGATGCGATCTCTGCGGGCTCGAGGAGGAGCAAGTTCATCGGCGCCTCCATCGACGCGCAAGCGCTCGAGCCAGCCACACCATCACGGCAGCCATGCACAGCCAGCGAGTGAGCCATCCGACCCGTGCGTACAACGTGGGATCAGCCGCGGTGTTGCGAGTGATCGCGACCGGCACCACGAGGAGCTCCGGCGGAATCGACGTGCCGATGGCCACAGGTTGAACGTCGAGATTCGCGACCACGCGGCCGGCGAGATCGATCACGCCGCTCGGCCCCGCCGACACGCTGCGAACCATCGGCACCCGGTGCTCGACCGTTCGGAACTGCGCCAGGGCCATGTGCTCCCATGGCTCCGCGGTCGCGCCGAACCACGCGTCGATGGTGAGGTTCACGAATACGTCGATACCTCCGGGCTGAGTTGCCACCTCGCGGGCAAACTCGGGGAAGATGTCCTCGTAGCAGACGAGCGGCCCGAGCAGAATCGGTGCGGGCGCATTTCCTTCGCCGTCCGGCGCCGGAGTGACGCGAAAGCTCGCGACCTCGGTGCCGGCGTTGTTGTGCGCGATGCTGGGGATCTGCTCCATCGCCCACTCGGGATCGACGATCGGCACGTACTCGCCAAATGGCACCAAGATGACCTTGTCGAACGCGCCGACGATCTTCCCCGCGCCATCCATCGCGTACACCGTGTTGTACTCGTATGGATCACCGGGATCGGAGCTGGCCGCACCGAATACGGTCGGTATCGAATGCAGACGCTGGACTCGGCGGAAAGGCTCGACGAAGTCCTCGCGGAACGGGCGGTCGGTCGGATACGGAAACGCGCCGGCCTCCGGCCACAGTACGATCTGCGCCCCGGCTTGTTGAGCCAGGGCCGACTGTGTCCACAGCCTGATCATCTTCTCGCGCACCTGGTGGGCCAGAAGCGGCACGTTGGGCTGCACCACCCCGAAACGGACGCTCGGCGCGAGAGCTGCCTCGGCATCGAGTGCAGCCATGCGCACGACACCGAGGCCATACGACACGGCAGGAATCGCCACAGCAGCCAGCGCAAGTGCGAGCTGGCGGGGCCGGGAACCGGCGCGAACCGCCTCGGCGAGAAGCACGCCGCAACCAACGACCTGCAGTTCGCACCCGGCGACGCCGAAGACTTCGGCGGCCTGGATCCACGCCGGCACCTCTGCCAACCCGATGACCACGGTAAAGGGGAAGAGTGCCGGCCACGCGGTCGCGAGGCCGACGTACGCCACCGCCGGCCAGACCAACCCGCGCCATCCGGGGGCCGGGTGGCGAGCCACCATCGCCATCCAAATCGCCATCGGCATCGCGGTCCAGATCGAGAACAGCAGCTGGCCCGCCCACGCGATCGGGGCCGGTGCGTCGGCGAAGCGGATCAACGTGCTGGCAATCCACGGAAACCCGAGCATGCCCACGCCCATGCCGCCAACGAGCCCCGTCCACAATCGACGTCGGAGCGAGCTGTCGGCCAGCTCGCGCGCAACCCACCACAGCGGGAAAAACCCGAGCCAGATCGCCCAGGTTATCCCCTGAGGCGGAGCGCCGACCGCGAGCAGCACACCGCCGCTCGCCGCGATCGCCAAGACAACGAGCTTGCGCGTCCGCCCCTCAACGGCCACGGATCATCTCCACCAGGTGGCGCACGACCTCGGGCTGGTGCCCCAGGTCGGGATTGGCGGCCATGTTTGCATCGAGCCCGAGCGGACGGCCGCCTTCGACGATGACGCGGGCGAGGTGCGCATCGTCGACTCGCGACTGCCAGTTGGGATCGGAGAAATCGCGCGGCCGAACCGACAGAAGCCGCGCCCCAGGTCCGTCCCCACGACCGCTCGGCCCGTGACAGTTCACGCACCGGGTGTTCCAGATCTGCTCGGCGGTGGCGCGCGCCTCCCTTTCACTCGGCGGGGTGCGACACCCGAGCAGTAGGATGCACGCGATCGCCCTCATCGGCCGACGGCCTCCAATTCATCGAGGGTCTTGGGCCAGTCCTCACCGAGCAACCGCGACAACGCGCGATCGGCGAGGCGCCTGCCCCCGGTTTGGCAACGCGCGCAATAGTTCGTCTCCCGATCGGCGTACACGATGCGTTCAACCGACGTACCACACACGGGACACGGCTGGCGGAACCGGCCGTGCACCGCCATCCCTTCGCGGAACGCGGTGACCTTGGTGGGAAAGCCCTCGCCGACCTCCGCGCGCAGGCGTGCGGTCCAGCTCGTCAGGACCTCGCGCGTGGCGATGTGCAGCGCAGCGATCTGCTCATCCGAGACGCGCGAGCTCAACGCCACGGGTGAAAGCCTGGCCGCGTGGAGGATCTCGTCGGAATAGGCATTGCCGATCCCAGAGATCAGGCGTTGGTCGGTGAGGGTTCGCTTGAGCGTGTGGTTTTCACGCCGGATCGCCGCCGCAAACGCCTCGAGGGTGGCCTCGAGCGGATCGACGCCGGTCGGGCGAAACGCCTCGAGCTCAGCAGAGTTGCCCACGAGGTGGAGCGACGCGCGTTTTTTCGGACCGATCTCGATCACGTGCAGCGCATCGGGGCCGACCTCGAACGACGCCAGCAACACCTTGCGGCCTGGGGCTTTGGCGGCGCTACCCCACTGCAGCCGACCGAGTCGCATCAGATGGACCACCAGGTGGCGGTCGCCGGTCAGCGAGAAGACGATGCGCTTGCCCAAACGGGCGATCGCTGTGAACGCCTCGCCCTGCACCGACTGCCACGGCGGCGATACCGTGCGCAGGAAAAATGGCGAGATCAACCGCAGGCGCGTGAGCGTCGCGCCGACCAGGCGCGGCGCCAGGCGTTCGACATACACCGTGATGTCGGGCAGCTCGGGCACTCGATCACTGGACCGGCTCGCCGATCGGCCCGGTCCCGCCCAAGTTTCCATCGGGTGGCAAAGCCTCGCCACCTTCTCCAATGGGCTCCGGCGCGGGCTCGGGAGCCGGCTCAGGAGCAGCCGGCTCAGGCGTCGGCTCGGCCACAGGCTCTGGTGGGGCGCTCGGATCGGGCGCGTTCGGATCGGGTCCAGGCCGGGGCGTCGATGGCATCGGCTGGGCCGGAATCGTCGGCGTGCCGCTGGTGGGACCGCCGGTGGTGGGCGCGGACGGCGGAGGCGAAGTGCGGGGCGATGAAGGCGGCTCGGTGGTGGGGATCGCAGGTCGCGATGGGTCGAGTTTCGCCTCAGCCCCTGGTTCGTCGACCTCGCGCTTGTCCTCCTTCGCCGCCGCGCTCGCGCGCTTCTTCTCGTCCTTGGCGCGCTGCTTGGCCCGGCGATCGGCGCGCGAGTCACGGGCCGACTTGCTCTTGATGCCCTTGAACCCTGGACGCGACAGGGGCCCCGACAACACATAGCCGAGCCCCTTCTCCGGCGGATCCAAGCGTGACTTTGTATCGGCGCTCTGAAACGCCAGGCGCAGCTTCTCGCTGCGCGCCTGCAGGCTATCGGTGAGGTTCACCTTCACCGTCAGGTCGATACGCGACTTCGCGAACGGGTCCTTCAGCACCACCTCACCGACGACCGAGACCTCGACGTCGTCGCTCGTTGTCTGCATCGCACCCTCGGTAGTAGCGACGCCCTTTTCGACGTTCATCTTGCCGACGAAAGTGCCGAGATCGATCTCCGGGATCGTCACTCCATCCTTCAGACCCTTGCTACCGGGGATATACAACTTGGTTTCGCCATCTCCGATCCGACACCCGGCGCAGGTGATCTCGATCGTCCCGGTCGACTTGGAGAACTTGTTGCCCGGCAGTTGAAGATCGAGCTTGAGGGCGAATAGGCCCATGAGCGGGGCGTTGAGGGCCTGACGCGCCTTGGGTACGTCGTAAAGCGGAAGATCCTCGATCGCGAAATGGATCTCCGACTCGGAGCTGTCCTGCTCGTACGAGGCGAAGATGCGGCCTTCCTCTCGCCGCCCTTCGATCTCGACGTCGATGTTGCCGACGAGCAGCGACAAGAACGAAATCGACACCTCGACCTCGTCGATGAGAAACTTGCTCGGCACCTGGTCGGGCCGCGAGGGCTCGAACGTCCACGCGACGTCGTGGAGCGAGATGTTGCCGAGCAGCGAGACCGAGACGTCATCGACGTCGACGATGTAACCGTGCTTCTTGGCCTCGTGGCCGATTCGCCAGGCGATCGCGCGGGTGGGCAGGCTGAGCCACGCGAACAGGACAAAGAACGCGACGCCGAGGGCGATCCACCCGATGAGACCTCGCGCGCGTCGCAGCATCGAGCGCACGCGGCCTGGCCCCCCGGGGATCTTGCCCTGCGTGGTCGACATTCCCGGGAGCTTGAGCGCGAGTTTCATGGCGCAGCCTCCTCCGCCCGGTTGTCACCGCCGGGACTTGTCACGTCCCCGCCACCCTCGCGGCGAAAGGTCACCAACACCACGTCGGCATTGAGGCGGTCTTCGGTCGCCGCCGGCGACCGCACCCGTAGGCCCTCCGTGATTATGATCTGCCCGGGTTTGCTTTCGAGAAACGACAGCA